>CAZFJM010000007.1:0-4417 GCA_964519415.1 Candidatus Woesearchaeota archaeon
ATGACCCTGTTGAATTATATAAGAAGATTGTAATGTTTTTCAAATTAGTATCATTTGCAGTAACATTAACTAAAATATAATTTCTATTTACGGTTAATCCAGATGTTGTTGGTGCAGTAAAATTAATTGTTGGAACGATAGAATCTACAAAGAAACTAACATTTGTAGAATTAATATTTCCTGCAGAATCATTAGCATACGCAATCAGAGTATTGCTTCCTTCTGTAAAGTCTACATAGACAGGGCTTCCAATACTATATGCCTGATTAGTTCCATTCCAATTAAACCATATATTTTGCAAGTAAGTATCATTAGCAGTTATGTTTACAAGTATAGTTGCATTAGTATAATTTTGACTTAAAGGAGAAATAACTACAAGAGGTTTAGTAGTATCAACAGTGATTGTAAAGTTACCTTGTCCGCCAGCAGAAGTATTTTGAGTACTGAATAAATTTCCAGCTAAATCAAACACATCCCAGAACCAAGTATAAACTCCTTCTGCAAGATTAACTACAATTCCAACTGTCGTTTGAGTTACTCCATTAAGGAAAACAATTGTAGAATTAAATAATCCTGTAGAATTATAAATATTTAATGTTACATTAGATAATCCCTGATTATCAGAAACATTCAAAGTGAAATTTACAGCAGTATTATTTACAAAAGTTGCATTTGCATTTAATATTGTTGCATTAGGAGCAGTAATATCGAGGGTTATATTTCTAGTTTCAGTTGAGTTAAAGTTTCCAGCGAGATCATAAGCAGTAGCATTGAAATAATAAATTCCATTAGAAAGACTGCTGAAGTTTACATAAAGAGGAGAAGTTGTTGAGTTTGTTGAATTAATCAATGACCCTGTTGAATTATATAAGAAGATTGTAATGTTTTTCAAATTAGTATCATTAGCAGTAACATTAATTTCTATATAATTTCTATTTACGGTTAAACCTGAACTTGTTGGAGCAGTGAAATTAATTAAAGGTTTTAGAGAGTCTAAAGTTATATTTCTAGTTTCAGTTGAGTTAAAGTTTCCAGCGAGATCATATGCAGTAGCATTGAAATAATAAATTCCATTAGAAAGACTGCTGAAGTTTACATAAAGAGGAGAAGTTGTTGAGTTTGTTGAATTAATCAATGACCCTGTTGAATTATATAAGAAGATTGTAATGTTTTTCAAATTAGTATCATTAGCAGTAACATTAATTTCTATATAGTTTCTAGATACAATTAATCCCGAAGTTGTTGGAGAAGTAAAATTAATTGAAGGCGCAGTTGTATCAGGAGTAGCATTAACCGTATAATATCTTAATTCCGAACTATTATAATTCTTTGCAGGTCCATTTCCATAAGCATTCCAGTAATAAGGATAAACTCCGGCAGATAGATTAACCGATACAGTATAAACTCCGGATGCAGAAACAATTGGCGAGGAATTTTTATAAGGATGGTCTGCAGGAAGACTTGCAGTTAAATTCCATTTCCAAGCTAAGTATCCTTCAACTTTTTGTCGGTCGGTATCTGACATGGCGGTTTGCACCACGACAATTTCAGCGATTTTTCCGTTCAGATAACTGCCTGCTGTCGGCGGCGCGGTTCCGCTGGGATTCGGGTAGGCGCCAATCCACAACTCGTCGACGCTGTTGTAATCAACGGAGTTCCCTGTAAAGGTAGCGGTGGTCGTATTTACTCCGTTATCCCAGATCTTCAGTGAGCCTGATGTCGAACGATCAAGAACGAAGCCGTTTATCTTGGCGCTCGTCGACGAGTCCGCGATCTGAACGCTCGCGAATTCAGACTCAGAGGCTGAGTTGTACTGTCCTCCGCTGCCGAATGTATAACCGCTCAGGAATCGGCCAAGAAAGTAACGACCGACCCCGGCTGCATAACGTGTTTTGGCAATGATAATACCGCTGTCGGTACCTGTGTTGTATTTGACGACACTCATGACCGTGAGACTGTTTGTCCGTATGTCGAGCGTGTCGCCAGCCGACATGAAGCCTGCGGCGTTGAAGGTGGCCGCGCTCAGCCCGTTAATCGAATTGGCGGTAAAGGTCGGACGGTTGCCGACGGTGCCTTGCGTAAAGTTCCGCCCATTCCCGCTCTTGTCATTCCATCGAGCGACCGCGCCATTATTAGTTATGGCCTGCGTTCCAGCCGTATCAAGGAACAACGTGCTGTTGTCGCTACCATCGAGCCATAAAGCTGTTGTTAATTGAGTTGGTGACCAATTAGGCGCAGTAGCAGTATAATTAGTATTATTTATTGTAAGCCATACTGTTCCGTTAGTATTTGCAACTGTAACATTAAATAATCCTAATCCAGAACCCACTAGAGTTGCATTGTTGTCTGCATAATTAGAAAATTGGGGATATACTGTATCAATAGTTATATTTCTAGTTTCAGTTGAGTTAAAGTTTCCAGCGAGATCATAAGCAGTAGCATTGAAATAATAAATTCCATTAGAAAGACTGCTGAAGTTTACATAAAGAGGAGAAGTTGTTGAGTTTGTTGAATTAATCAATGACCCTGTTGAATTATATAAGAAGATTGTAATGTTTTTCAAATTAGTATCATTTGCAGTAACATTAATTTCTATATAGTTTCTAGATACAATTAATCCCGAAGTTGTTGGAGAAGTAAAATTAATTGTTGGTTTTAGAGTATCTGTTTCTCCAGCAGGAGTTACATAACTAATAATTACGATTCCAGAGCCACCAGAGCCAGGTAACATATAAAGTCCGCCACTACCACCACCGCCACCACCGCCACCGCCAGAACCAGTATGATTTTTTGCGTTTGTTGCTATTACTGAAGGAACGTAACTTCCTCCGTTCCCTCCGTTTCCGTTTGCACCAAAACCGCCAGCGGATTGAAAGCCTCCACCGCCACCACCGCATGAATAATATTCTGCAGTTCCAGATAGTGAATACTGAACGCCACCGCCTCCGTTTCCTCCTGTTGTACTTGCGTTAGCTCCAACTGAAGCATAACCACCACCACCGCCAGCATTATACAGCCCACTACTCTGTCCTGTTCCTCCTGCACTACCCTGTCCGTTTGTAAAAGACCCGCCTTGCGTCGTTGACGTTGACCTCCCACCGCCACCAGAACCACCACCGCGAGCAGGTTCGTTTAAGTTTCCACCTCCACCGCCACCAATAGCTGTTAAATTACCAAAGGTACTATTCTCACCATTTGGATTAATTGCTCCACCGGAACCAACGGTCACATTATAAGAACTACTATTGATTAAATACGAATTTTGATAGATTAATCCACCAGCACCACCACCACCACCAACAATAGTCGAGCTACCTTGGCCTCCAGCTCCACCACCACCAACAACTAAAACAGAAATATTTGTAACTCCAGAAGGAGCAGTCCAATTAGTAGAATTAAGTATAGTAAAACTAAGAACTGTTAAATTAGTTCCAGAACCATTAAGATAAGTAGACGTAATCGGTGCATTAAGAAAATATCTAACTGCAGAACTGTTAATAGTAGTATTTGAAGTTCCACTTCCATAAGAATACCATTGATAAGAATAATTGCCTCCAGTAGTAAATGTATAAGAAACATTGTAAACACTCGCAGTTAGATTGGTTGCAGTTATGTTAGTTCCATTAATATTCAACCATACAGTTCCATTTGTATTAGCTAGAGTAACATTAAACCGTCCTGTTCCCGCACCATAGAAAGTTCCACTATTATCTATAAAATTACTAAAACTAGAAACAGGGTCAGTAATATAATCAAACTCTACGCTTCCAATAATCTTCAAATCAAATTTATCTGTTGATGTTATTAATCCAGTTAAATAAGTTTTATACAAACCTTCTCCGTTTAAAGAAATCTCTGCAATCTTTTCTGTTCTATCTTTTGTATAAATTTCTACTTTAGCTTCAGCAGTTAAGTTTCTTGCATAGATTGTAATATCATTTAAGTTAGTTAAATTTCTTTCAAAAGTAACACGAACATATTCGCCATTATTTATTGGCTCACTATAGTTTCCATCTAAAGCCCTTACTTGCTCATAAATATCTGAAATATAACTTCTATTAGAATCTAAATGTTGAGCATTAGTTATCAAAATAATTTCATAAGTCTGATTACTCAAATGAGGAACAACCCATTCAATAGTGTCTATTAAACCATTTTCATTATAATCATAACCCGTAAAAGTAACATTATACTGATTTTCACTAATCCAATTCAATTGAATCTCAGAAACAAACTTTACTTCACTAGGCAATTCACTATAAGCAAGAACATTTTCGTAATGAACTGCATTGGGCCCAACAACAATTACTTGTTTTTCATTCTCACTTACATTTACTTCTACAGCAAAAGGAGCATCAGTGAAATATTCTAAAACAATAGTATCCTTTTCAGCTACAGGTTCATTTATTTTAAGAGT
>CAZFJM010000007.1:4517-5874 GCA_964519415.1 Candidatus Woesearchaeota archaeon
AATATTCTAAAACAATAGTATCCTTTTCAGCTACAGGTTCATTTATTTTAAGAGTAATATCTATAGTTGAGCTAGTATCTACAACATCAGAAACAACATTACCAGTTATTCTAAAATTAAACAAACTTTTCAAGAAAGAAAGTAGTTTAGATAAAATTCCAGGAGAAGAACTTTCATAATTAAGAATAACATTACCTGTTAAAAGATTATTTGGAGAATTATTTTCATTACTAACTTCACTTTGTGAAGAAGATAAATTATCTAGATTTTGAACAACTATAAAATCTTCCAATTCTTGTTCATTGCCCGATTCATCATCAATTCTTTTGACACTAATATTTTCTGCAATTCCAGTTAAATTAACTTCAATAAAACTATCATTTCCAAGAGAATCAATCTTAACAATTTTTTCCCATTTTACCGGCTTTCCAATTACAGCCCCATACTGTTTTATACTTATTTCAAAAGAAACAATTGTTTCATTAATAACCAGAGTTTCGTTAGTAATATTTGCAATCAAAGTTTCATTAGTAAGATTTTCTAAAAGAGTAATATTTTCTATCAAACTTTGGTTAATAGTTATATTATCTCCGCTTAAAGGAAGTTCAGATTCATTATTTGCAGTAATTACAACTGAAATATTTGTATTATTTAATTCCTCAGAACTAACATTTGTTAAATCTAGATCTGCAGAAGAATTATCAATACTCAAATTTTCAGAAATAGAAGGTTCTTGATCCATGCCAGAATTTGAGTCAGAAACAATTGGAGAGCTAGAATTAACGCTCCCATCTATTACAGAATTATCAGCAGAGGATTGAACAGAAGCAGAATCTTGAGAAGGTATTGAAATAGATGAATCAGAGCTAATTATTTCAGAAGAGACATCACTCGAATCAAAAGATTCCGGGCTAGAAGGAGATAAAACTTCACCAGAATCCGCACCTCCAGAACTACCAGATTCTGTACTAGAACTATCACTTGAACTAGTTTCAGAACTACTATCTCCGCTAGAATCACTACTTGAATCACTTGAAGAACTTCCAGAATCTGTACTAGAACTAATAGAATCATCAATTGTGAAACCAGTAATCTGGTTATTTGAATAAAAAACGATTGCTAAACTTAAAAAAGCTATTAATAATAAAGAAATTAAAAATAAACCATTTATTTTTTCTTTAGACTTGTTTGCAGAAACATATCTAGTTTTAACCTTGCCATTTTTATCCCTATAAGATTCATAATTATATGGACCAAAACTTTTACCCCCTCTTTTTATATAAGCCTTGTAAACCAAGTTGTAATATAACCTCTTTTCATTAAAAAAAATTAGTAATATAACTATTTAAAGCTTATT
>CAZFJM010000007.1:5974-35155 GCA_964519415.1 Candidatus Woesearchaeota archaeon
AAATAAACTATAATTTATCAAAACAAGAAAAAGATTACTTCTGCGTTCCAGCAATCTTCCAAGCCATACTTAGAAAACACGGATTTGAAAAGTCTCAAGAAGAATTAGCAACATCACTAAACTGTCAACCAATAGAAGGAACAAAATTAACAACAAGTTTCTATAATCTCTTTGCGCCTTACGGACTAAAAAATGAATTCATAAGAACAACGCAAGTTTTAATGGGAGATCCTACTTTCTTAATAGATGAATGGATAAGCAGAAAGGGAGACTTCTATATTTTTTCAGAAGTAGCTAAAGATACAAGACATGCTAGAATAGCAATAGGGTTAGAAGATAAAAAAGTACTATTGCAAGACCCTGGAAATTTAAGAATAACTAGAGAAGATATAGATGAAATCTATGCACATATAGCAAAAACAAGATCTGGAGGATTTGGACTAGTAACAAAAATAGATAATCCAAATATTAGACTTTTAACAGAAGCAAAATAAATTACATTTCGTCTAATTCTTGTATCCCCAATAAATTCAAGGCACTCTTCAGAACATTTCTAAATGCTTCAATTAACTTCAATCTAAAAGCCTCTTCTTTACTTCCAATAACCGGATGTGCATGATAAAACTCATTAAACATCTGCGCAAGCTCATAAGCATAATTTGCAATCAAATTTGGAGCCAATTGAGAGTATGCTTGCTTTATAACTTCAGGATAATTTTGCAGTTTAGTCAGCAAAGCAGTTTCTTCTTTTGACAAATCAAATATTTCTAATTTAACCTTTTTGTCTTTAACTTTTCTTAATATAGAAGAAGCCCTTGCATATGAATATAATAAATAAGGACCTGTATTTCCTTCAAATTCTAAAAACTTATCCAACTCAAAGATTACATCATTCTCACGATAATTCTTCAAATCACCATATAAAATTGCAGCCAAAGCAATAGCTCTTGCACGGAAGTCTAAATCAAGTTCAGAAAGAGTTTCACCTCTTTTCTTCAAACTTGATTTAGCAATTTCATAAGTTTCATGAATCACATCTTTCATCATAACAGTCTTACCTTTTCTTGTAGCAAATTTCTTTCCATCCTCACCAAGATATAATCCATGTGCAACATGAACACAACTATCTGAAAAATCATAACCTAATAATTTCAAAACTCTAAACACTTGTCTAAAATGTAATTTTTGCTCCTGACCAACCTCATAAATCATTTTATCAAATTTATATTTTTCATATCTATCAATAGCGGCAGTCAAATCACGAGTAGCATAAAGACTAGTACCGTCATTTTTCTTAATTAAAACAACTCCTAAACCGTCCTTCTCTAAATCAACAACCTGTGCACCCTCACTCTCTTTCAACAAACCCTTCTTTTCAAGTTTTTTAACAACAGAATCCATTTTATCATTATACAAACTCTCCCCAGATATAACATCAAACTTAACTCCTAAAAATTTATAGATTTCATCAAACTCTTTCAAACTTAAATCTCTAAATTTTTTCCAAAGAGCCAAATTCTTTTTATCTCCATTCTCAAGTTTTCTAAATTCATCTCTAGCCTCTTGCTCATACTCTTCTGCATTTGCTTTAACATATAATTCAAGTAAATGTGCAATAGGGTTCTCTTTCAACTTCTTTTCATCCCCCCAATGATTAAAACCAACAGTTAATTTTCCAAATTGAGTTCCCCAATCACCAAGATAATTTATTTTAACTGCTTTATATCCCAAATAATTAGCAATATTTGCAATCGACCCACCTATAATAGTAGAACGTAAATGCCCAATACCGAAAGGTTTAGCAATATTAGGAGAAGACAAATCTACTACAATCTTCTTTCCTTTCCCTTCTTTACTTGAACCATAACCTTTCTTTGTTGCTTCCTTCAAAACAGTCTCCGCTAAAAATTTCTTATCAATAAAAAAGTTAACATACGCAGATTTTAATTCTACACCAGATATTTGTTTAGGTAAGTTTTTTCTTATTTTTTCAACCAACTCTTGTGCAATTGCCAAAGGAGACTTTTTCTCTATTTTAGCCAAAGAAAAACAAGGAAATGCAAAATCACCCATCTCTTGTTGAGGAGGAACTTCTACCAAACTCTCAATTTCTTCCTTTTTTAGCTTCCCAGCCAAAACATCTTCTAAAACATTAATAACATATTCTTTCATAACTCATCAACAAAAATATTATTTATTAAACTATCTATACTCTTTAAACTTCTTAGCTTCATTAAAAAGTATAATTATTAACATTACATAATAAGCAATCAACAGAGGAATAGCTAAGAATATTCCAAAAATAGTCAAAAAAAGACCCAAAGATACTAATCCTATAATACCGGTAATCTTAGCATACTTAACCTTTTTTAACCCAATTAGAGCAATATCAAAAACTATAGACAAAATAAAAACCAAAATAAAAAATAATCCAATATATACTATATATGGAACAATAAACTCAACGAGAGTTTCTTCTATCTCCTTATTTAAAACAGATATCTCCGCAACACTAGTATTGTTTGCATTTAAGACATCCAAAGCAGACTGTTGTTGAGAAAAGGTTTGATTAAAAGCAATTAAGTCAGATTCTATTCTTCCAGTATTTAATGCAATAAGAAAATAAATTAAAATTGCAAGAAAGATACAAATTATAGATACAATAGATAAAAGTTTGCTCTTATATTTTAAACCTAGATGATAAAAACCATACATGAAAAAAACAGACAAGATTAAAGAGAATAAATCTTCAAATTTATAAAATAATTCTGAAGAAATAAACATATTAGAAAGACTAACCAATATTGAAAAAACTATTAATATAGCCCCGCAAATCCCAGCATATAATAATGGCTTTTTATTAAACATAAAAGTAAGTAGATTATATTCTTTTTAAAGCTTAACAAAACTTAAAAACTGAATCAAACAGAAAAGACTATGAAACTTGGCGTAAAGACTTATGATGATCAAAAATTTATAGAATACTTCAAAGACAAAGTAGACTTCTTAGAAGTTATGAGTTTTGTAGATAAAGAACCAATTGAAAATTCTAAAATAGTAATCCATAGCAAACATAGTAAATTCGGAATAAACCCGGCAAATAAAGAAAAAGAAAAAGAAAATCTAGAAGAAATAAAAAGATCTTTAGAAATTGCAGATTTTTCTAATGCAACTAAAATAATTGTACATCCGGGACTTTTTGAAAATAACAGCTGTTCAAAAGAACAAGCAGTTAAAATAATTAGAGAAATAAAAGACAAAAGAATAATACTAGAAAACATGCCTAAAATGAACAAAAAACTAAACCTATGTTCAACACCTGAAGAAACAAAAGAATTTATGGAAAAAACAAATAAAGAATTTTGCTTTGACTTAAACCACGCAATTTCTGCAGCATTTGAAAATAATCTTGATCCATATTTATACCTTGAAGATTTTATCAAACTAAAACCAGTTCATATACATATAGGAGGACATACACTCCCAGACAATACGACACACCTATCACTTATAGAATCAAATATAGACTTAAAAAAAGTAATCGCCTTACTTCCAGAAGAATCAGAAATTTCCTTAGAAGTTACGCAAGACATTAAAAAAACACAAGAAGATATAGAATTATTTAGAAAAATTTGGAAAGAAACACATTAAAATTCAGCGTAATTTCCACTTTCTTTTTGCTCTCGATCTAATACGCTTCCCTTCTTATTAATTCTCGGTCTTCCGCTTTCTTTATCTTTTCTTAGAGTAATGTCTAATTGTTTCAATAACTCAGAAATTCCCTTTTCAAAACCATAAACTTCAGAAGAATGACCTTCAATCCCAGACTGTCCTGAAAATAAAATAACCGAATCTGCTAAATATGAAACCAATAACAAATCATGATCAACAACAAAAGCAGTTTTTCCAGTTTGAATCATTACTTCTTTAATTGCCTTCGCACATGAAATTCTTTCCTCAACATCTAAATAAGCAGAAGGCTCATCAATTAAATAAATATCTGCTTCTTTCGCCAAAGCTCTTGCGATTGAAAATCTTTGTAATTCTCCTCCAGATAATGTTTTAATTTGTTTATGATACAAAACTTCCAAACTAAACATCGAGGCCAAATTTTTAGAAATCTTTTCTTTAAACATTACATCTCTAACAAACTCTTCAGAACCAGTATCTAAGTATTGAGGCTTATAAGAAATCTTTAAATCCAAATCTAATTTTGTTTTTATACCTTCAATCTCTACTTCTTCTAAACCAGCCAAACATTTTACAAAACTAGTTTTTCCAGTTCCATTCTTTCCTAAAATTCCAATAACATGATTTTCTTTAATTGCGCCTGCCTTTGAATTAAACTTGAAATTCCCAAAATTCTTAGAAAATGCGGGCCATTCGGAAATCTGTCTTCCAGCAACCATCTGATTTTTAGTAAAATTAAAACTTAAAGCAGAATCTCTTATTCTCAAATTTTCTTCTTTGATAAAACCATCAAGATATGTGTTTACGCCATTAGTAGAAGATTTAACTCCAGAAACTAAACCAAACGCACCAGGAATGCCATAAACTATATTCAAATATTCAGTTAAATAATCTAATATAAGTAAATCGTGTTCAATTACAATAACAGTTTTACCTTCTGCAATCTTTCTAATAAATTCAGAAACTCTTAATCTTTCAACAATATCTAAGAAAGCTAAAGGCTCATCAAAGAAATATAAATCCGCATCTTTAAGACAAGAAGTTAAAATCGCAATCTTTTGTAACTCTCCGCCAGAAAGTTTACTTAAGTTATTCTCTAATAAATGTTCAACATGTAATTCTTTAGCAAGTTCTTTTATTCTTTGTTCATCTCCTCTTTGTTTCAACAAATCAATAACTTTCAAATTAACAGATAGGAAAGATAAATTCTGAGGTTTATATGCAACTTTAACATCCTTTCCTAGTGATTCAAAATACTTTCCAAACTCAGTTCCTTTGTAATGTTCAAGAACAGTTTCTTTTTCATTAAACTTTCCGAAATTAGGACTTAATTTCCCCGCAAGAATTTCTACAGCAGTAGATTTACCAATTCCATTTCTACCCAATAAACCAAGAACACTTCCTTTTTTTGGCAAAGGCAAACCATAAAGTGCAAATCCATTTTGCCCAAATCGATTAACTAAATTCTCTTCTTTTACAGCCGGCAAATTAACAATATCGATTGCTTCAAACGGACATCTTTTAACACAAATCGCACAACCAATACATAACTTTTCATCAATCTTAGATTTCTCTTCAATAGTTATACATTCTTCGCCCTTTTTGTTTATAGGACAGCATTTCATGCATTCTTTTGCACAAAGCAAAGGCTTACATTTTTCTTTCTTAACAATTGCTAATCTAACCATAAAGACCTCTAGAAATAAGACATTTTAAGTTTATCGAAACTCAATCAGAAACAGATTCGATAGGAGAGGATTTTTTTGCAGAACTCCGTGCTTCTTCCACTTTTCTTAACAACTCTGATTGAATAGCTCTTGCATCAGCAGGATGATAAGTTATTATTTCAGAACCAAGCGGCATCCTATGACAAGGATAATAATTAGGACAGTTAAGATTTTTATCATCAACCTCACAACCAGAACCACAAATCCCAATAACTCTTCTTAAACACTCGTAATGATTTCCAGAAGGCATTATTCTCTCTTAGCACCGCAACTTCCACAGAAAACATCTTCGTCTTCAAAAAGTTCATTGCACTTTCCACATTTAATAGACGTAGCTTTTCTCACAACAAGTTCACCACAACCTGGACAAAATTTCTTATCGCTTACAATCATCATGCCGCACTTAAGACATTTTACAGGATCTATCCTTTTTTCAATAATTGGTTTATATCCGGATTTACCAGAAAGAATCTTACCAAAAGCATCTTCGATAGCAGAACCATCTTGATATTTTCTTAAGTCTAAACAACTTCCCATCTTTTTTTTACCTGCCTAAATATGCAAATATCTATTTTTAAACTTTATTCTTATGAACTATATGAATTTATAACTCAAAAGAAAAAACGTCAGCTTTATAAACTCAAAATGAAATAAACTAAAAGGAGACACAAAATGCCAAAATCAAGAATACGTGGAAAAATCAGAAAAAGAAATCCTCGAGCTAAAAGAAGAGATAGAAAAGAAAAGAAGTTCATGTATGGATAAAACCATTAGATTCTAAATAAATTATTTATTAAATTTCAGTTTCATAACTAAGAACCGCACTACCACTATTTTCATCCCCATATCGTACCTTTGCAGACAAAGAAACTTTTTTCATAAAACGATTAAACTTGCCTTCTTTTTCGCGAGACTTAAATAGATTTCCCAAAGGAACTCTTAAATCTGCATGATCGTAATAAAGTCGAGCCATAGCAAGACTATCCTTCTCTGCATCTTTTAAAACAAACTCCAAACCTATATCGTCCTGCTGTAAACCCCGAATAGAGGGTCGTAAAATTAATTTATATGGACGATCCTTAGACTCATTAGACTCCTTAGGAGAAGAAAGAGAATAAACACTAAATTTTTTTTCAATAGTAGCTTTCTTCTTCAAATCATCAGCAAATTTCTTTAATACGATACCTATATGACATTCCTCCATAAAAGTATCTGCGAGTGATTTAGACATTGTCCCCGGGATATTGTACTCTCCCCCATTAGCATAAGTACGATAAATACTAGCCTTGGAAGTACCAACCCTATCATCTAAATTTCTAATATACGCATCAGTGATAGTTTCTTTTGATCTTTCAAAACTAACTCCTTCTGCAATATCTTCATCAGTCGGATCAATAGGAGTATAAAGACTAGCAGTAGAAACATTTTTGTTTGTAGGAAAATAATACGAAAAGATATCTTGAGACAATGCACTTCCCGCTACCAAAGCACTCGCGACAAAAGACATAAGTCCCTTTCTCATAAAAATAATACTTAAAATCACCTTATAAAGATGATTATATACTAGAATATAAATAAAAAAAATAAAAATTTTGTTTCTTAATTATTTGTTACAACCGCAACCAGATCCAGTTTTTGCACCGCAACCAGCAGAACCACAAGAACTTTCAGCAGTACAACTTCCATTACAAGAAGATGTATTTCCACAAGTACACGCTCCACCATTTGCAGCACCACAAGAGCTCAATCCGCAATTACTATCTGCAGTACATCCGCCATTACAGCTTCCGCAACCTGTTGAAGTAGTTGTTTGAACCTTATCATTAGAATTGAATATCAAAGCACTAGCTCCGAAAATACCAAGTACTAATATTAATACAGCACCAGCAATTATCCACGTCTTCATTTTAACCTCCTTATTTGATTTAATTTTCATAAATATTTAATAAAAAGGCCAATTATATCTCCTTTGACGAAACTAGTTTCACTGAATAAAACTAATTTTTAACAACAATAAAATTATTCATCCCACGTCTTTTTCTCTCGATAATTTGCTTAGCTTCTAACTTATCTAAAAGCCTAGTCAAACCAACTTTTCCGATTTCTAATTTTTCCATCAAATCAGCCTGAAAGATTCCGCCATTATCTTGAATAATCTTAACTGCTTGTTTTTCTCTTGAATCCAAACCTTCTAAACTAACAATTTTTTTCTTTTCTTTAATTGTTTTTACAACAATTTCTTTTTCCTCTTTTGCAAAAATCAAAAATACCCCTATTAATAAAACAACAGCAACAACAAGAAGAGAAACCCATGTTTGAATAGCCAAACCAGTATACATCTCACAAGTAGGACCATGTGAACATGTAGAGGTAGACTTAATCAAATTATTAAAAAGAAAGACAATAATTGCCATTATTACAGCCAATCCACTAATTAAGTAACCTACATTCTTATTCCGCATAATGCTCTATAATTTTAATACTATAAAAACCATTGTAAAAGGTGTTAACTGTTACCTCTATAAAATTTCGTGTATCTACTATTCATGGACGAAAAACTAGAGCAAGCTTTAAAAGCAGACTACAACTCTGAAATATAGGTTAGAACATATATATTACAATGGTAAACACAACAGGACAAGACGATAATTTCGATTTGTTTTTCAGAAGAAAACCTGCAATGATGTTGCTGGCTCTTAAAAGAATGAATAAAGCAAAATATGGTTCTGTTCTTGCAAAAGAAGTTGATTGTACCTATTCTCATGCTGTTAAGATTTTACAAATTTTAGAAGATATGGGCTTAGTAGGATTTGAGAAAAAAGGTAGAATAAAAATTATCAAATTGACTAAGAGAGGAATACAAATTGCTGAAAATATTGAAGCAATTAAGCAAGTGATAGATAGTTGCTAAATTTTCAATAAACAAAAACTTCTTAAACCAACTCTTTCTTAATTTTTTACTAGGTTAATTGCAAATGCAATTATTTTACGATGGCCTCGTAGCTCAGCCTGGTCAGAGTACCGCGCTCTTAACGCGGGTGTCGAGGGTTCAAATCCCTTCGGGGTCATTTCGTTTTTAGATTAGTTACTTGACAAGATAAATATTTAAAAAGAAAAGCAATTAGTATTTTTCTATGAAATTTACACGAGTAGTTTTGCCTAATGGATTGACGGTTTTACATGAGTACCGTGGTGTTCCTGTAAGTTCTTTTATGATAGTGAGCAAATTTGGTGCAGCTTATGAAACTGAATCTGAAAAAGGAATAAGTCATTTTTTGGAGCATATGTGTTTTAAGGGTACTGAGAGGAGAAAAGCTGGGGAAATTTCTGGAGAGATTGAAAAAGTGGGAGGAGAACTTAATGCAGCAACTGGAAACGATAAAACATATTATTATATTAAGTTACCTTCACAAAATTCGACTCTTGCTTTAGATGTTTTAACTGATTTGTATTTCAAATCTGTTTTTCCTGAGGGAGAAATAGAAAAAGAGGCGAAAGTTGTTTGTGAAGAGATAAAAAGAAAGGAAGATACTCCTGTTCCTTATGTTCTCAAGCAAATTTCAAGTAACCTTTATTCTGCGCCATTCTCTGTAGGTACTTTAGGGACTAATGAAAGCGTTCTCTCTATGAAAAGAGAGGATTTAATTAAAAAGCAAAGGGAGAATTATACTCCTTCAAATTCTATTTTATGTGTTGTGGGCAATACTCCTTTCAAAGATGTTTTGAGTTTTTTAGAAACTTTTTCATTTCCTGAAAATTCTTTGTCTTCTACTTATTCTAATATTACTAGATTAAATTCTCGGTCTTCTGAAACTCGAACAAGTCTTAAACAGGCAGCACTTGCAATGGGTTTTCATTTTCCTTCTGCAATTTCTCCTAATAATCCTGCGGCAGAGATTTTTAATACTTATCTTGGTGATGGAATGTCTTCTCGTTTATTTTTAGAAGTTAGGGAGAAACTTGGCCTAGCTTATTCCATTGGCTCTTTTTATTCCAGTGGTGCGGGTTTTGGACATTTAGTTGCTCATGCAGGTACGGATAAAGATAATGTTTCCAAAACCATGGATATAATTCTTCGTGAAATTAGAGCAGCAAGAGATGTGTCTTCTGAGAAATTAGCAAGTATAAAAAGACAAATGATAGGAAGTTGTCTTGTTAAAACTGAGGATAGCTCTAATTCGGCGCTTGAGTTAGTAAATGCGGAAATTTATGGGAATGCAGAAGATTATTATAAATTTCCTGAGAAGCTCAACTCAGTTAGTTTAGATGAGGTCCGTGCACTTTCTGTTGTAGGGGATTATTCTTCCTTTGTTTTAGGTCCAAATTAATTTATCACAATAATCTTTATTAATAGAATTCTTTGTTTTTTTCTATGAAATTTACACGAGTAATTTTGCCTAATGGATTGACAGTTTTACATGAATATAGGAGTGTTCCAGTATCAACTGTTGCAATTGCAAGCAGGCTTGGTGCAGCCTATGAAACTGAATCTGAAAAAGGAATAAGTCATTTTTTGGAGCATATGTGTTTTAAGGGTACTAAGAGAAGGAGCGTTGAACAAATTTCCTCTGAAATAGAAAATATCGGTGGAGATTTAAATGCTTTTACCGATGAGTGTGTAACTTGTTATCATGCGACTGTTCCTTCTACACATACTTCTGTAGCTCTTGATGTTTTAACAGATATGTATTTTAGACCTACTTTAAAATGTGAAGATATGAAAAAAGAGGCAGAAGTTATATGCGAGGAAATTAAGCGTTATATCGACGCTCCAGGTGCTTATTCAGGAGATAGACTTAAGGAGAATCTTTACAGGGCTCCATTAGGTTTGAATATTGCTGGAAGCGAAAAAATTGTCAGAGGGATGACTCGGGAGCAGCTTCAAAGAAAACATGATCTTCATTATTGTCCTGAAAATTCACTGCTTTGTATTGTTGGAAATTCTCCATTAGAAAGTGTTCTTGAATTTTTTGGAAGGAATGATTTTTCTTTAGGAAGTGGTCAGCATTCTTCAAAGATAACTGTTGAGAAAATTAATATTCGTGATGCTGAACAGAGAGCAGGGATAAAACAGGCAACACTTACGCTCGGAATTCATTTTCCAAGTGCATCTTCTCCTCAGACTTATGCGGCTGAATTGTTTAGTACTATTCTTGGAGATGGAATGTCTTCTAGATTATTTTCGGAAATTCGAGAAAAAAGAGGTTTTGCTTATGATGTGCGTTCGGATTATACTCCTGAAAAGGATTTTGGAGCATTAACTATTTTTGCAGGTGTTAAGAAAAAAAATATTTCAAAAGTTACGGATCTTATTATTGATGAAGTTAGGAAAATGGCTTTTTTAACTGACGAGGAACTTTCTAAGGCAAAGGAACGACTAAAGGGTTGTTTTTTAGTTGGGTCAGAAGGATGTATGGCTTCTGCAGATAGTCTTATCCGTTCAGAAATCGAAGGTTCTGCGGAAAGTCACTATGCTTTTCAGGATAGGATTAATGGAGTTACTCTTGATGAGGTTCGGGCGCTTGCCGATGTAAAAGATTACTCTTCTTTTGTTTTAGGCCCAAAATAAATCACAATAATATTTATAATTGCTGAATTTCTGAGGAAAGAATGACTTTAATATTATGTCATGGAGGGATGTATTCTGGAAAGAGCGATACTGCTATTTCTAGAGTTAGATCTTTTTCAAGAAGCGGATTAAAAAGAGTTCTGTATCAACCTAAAAAAAATACTAGAGATATTTTTCAAGGTAAGCCTGTTTGGTTTTCAAGAGCGGGTGGCGATGAAATGAATCTTCTTCCAGCTAGATTTTTTGAATCTGCAGAACAGGTTATGCAAGATATGAAAGAGTATGATGTTTTTGGTTTTGAAGAATGGCAAATGTATCCTTCTGAAATTTTTGAAGTTATTAATGAATTAAATAAATCCGGTAAGTTTGTTGTTGCTGCAGGACTTGATTATTATTTTAATGGTGAGCCTGTAGAAATTTTTGATAGACTTAGTAAATTAGATGATTCTGTTCTTTTCCCAGGAGTTAGTGCATTATGTCAGGATTGTATTGAAAGTGGGATGAAAACAATGGCTGTGAGAACTCAAAGAACTTATTTAGGTGATTATCAGGCTTTTGATGCTAAAAAAATTATTGTAGATGGGAGTCAAGGTTACGACTATAAACCTGTATGTTTTAAACATTGGAGAGTTGGACCCCCTGAAAGTCCAAGTTTGGAAGAAAAATATCAGAAATTTTATTTGGAAAAGGTGAAAACTACTTTAAAATAACAAAAACGAAAGATTTAAAAGGCAACTTTTTTTAATGTTCTCATCTAAAACTATTAATAGTAATTAGTATGCACATTCTCCAACCAAAACACACCAAACTCAAGCAAGAGGAAGTAGTTAAGTTACTTACAAAATATAATATTTCTTTAGCGCAATTACCTAAAATTTCAAAGGAAGATCCATCTGTTTTTGATCTAAATCCTCAATTAGGTGAAGTAGTTAAAATCGAAAGAAAAACTGAAGAGGGGAGTGAAGATTACTTTAGAGTTGTTGTTTAAATAAAATGGTTGGTTCAAAATCTGTTACAGTCGATAGAAAGCATATTCTTGTTAAAGAATTCTTAAAAAATCACTCGATTGTTGAATCAAATATTACTTCTTTTAATGATTTTATTGAAAATAGAATGCAAGAAATCATTAATGAAATTAATGAAACTATTCCTAAGGAAGATTTTGAAATTAGATTAGGTAAGATCACTGTTGAAAAACCAAACATTGTTGAAGCAGATGGTTCTATTAGCTTAATTAGTCCTTCTGAAGCGAGATTGAGAGGTTTGACTTATTCTGCTCCTATAAAAATGGAATTAACTATTAGATATGAAGGTCAAATTGAAACTGCTGAAGTTCAATTAGGTAGAATCCCAGTTATCGTAAAAAGTAATGTTTGTAATTTACATGGTTTAAATAAACAAGAATTAACTGATAGATATGTAGATCCTGCAGATTCTGGTGGTTATTTTATTGTTAATGGAAATGAAAGAATTTTGGTTATGGCTGAAGATTTGGCTTCAAATCAGGCTTTTATGGAAGATCAAAAAGTTAAAGGATTTGTTTTAAGATTATTTTCTCAAAGAGGCGCTTACAAGATTCCAATATCTATTAATGAAAGCAAGGAAGGCATTTTAGAAATTTCTTTCTCAAGATTTAGAAAGATTCCAGTTCTTGTTTTATTAAAAGCACTAGGGTTGGTTTCTGAAGCTGAAATCTCTAAGTTAATTGGTAAACAAACAGATGGTTTACTTGTAAACTTGTATGAATATGCAGCTTTAGGTGATTCTGAAGAGGCTTTAATGAAGATTGCTGAATTAACATCCTTACAAGGAACAAAGAAAGAAGTTTTAGACAGAACAAAGCAAAGAATTGATTCATATTTATTGCCTCATGTAGGTTTAGATAAAAATGCACGTCTAGAAAAAGCAAAAACTTTATGTAAATTAATTAAACAATTTTACATTGCAAAAGAATTTCCAGAATCTTCTTTAACAGATAAAGATCATTATGCTAACAAGAGAGTTAGATTATCTGGAGATTTATTAGCTGATTTATTCAGAGTAAACTTGAATATATTAGTTAGGGAAATACAACATTCATTGCAAAAAACAGTTAAGAGAAGAAACTTTTATTCTATTAAGACAATTGCTAAATCAACATTATTTTCTCATAGAATTGAATCTGCTATTGCTACTGGTTCTTGGATTGGTGAAAGAACGGGCGTAACACAGAACATGAAGAAGGATAACTTCTTATCTATGATGTCACAATTACAAAAAGTTGTTTCTACATTACCTGGAGAACAAGAAAATTTTGCAGCAAGAACTGTTCATCCAACACATTATGGTAGATTCTGCCCAGTTGAAACTCCAGAAGGTACTGAAATTGGTTTAAGAAAGAACTTGGCAATGTTAGCTAGAGTTTCTACAAGATGTATTGTACCTGAAGAAAAAATTGTTAAAGTATTGTTAGAAGAAAAAATGTCTAAAGATGGTGAAAATGGTTTAGATGTTTTCTTGAACGGTAGATTTGTTGGTGTTGTTCAAAATGGAAAAGAATTCGTTGCTGCTGTAAGAGAAAGAAGAAGAAAGAATAATTTACCTATTGAAATGGGAATAAAGCATGACTCTTTCCTAGAATCTATTTTCTTATCTACTGAAGTTGGAAGAGTTTTAAGACCTTTGATTGTTGTAGATAATGGTGTTTCAAGATTAAAAGATGAACACTTGAGATTAGTTGAATCTGGAGCTTTAACATGGAACAATCTTGTTGAACAAGGAATTATTGAATATTTAGATGCTTCTGAGGAAGATACTTGTTATGTTGCATTATATAATGAAGAAGTTACAAAAGAACATGATTATGTTGAAGTTGATCCTATTGCATGTTTAGGAGTTATCACTTCTATTGTACCTTATGCAAATCACGATCAGGCTCCTCGTTTATTAAGAGGTAGCAAGACTCAAACACAGTCTTTAGGTATTTATGCAGCAAATTATCATGTAAGAATTGATACAAATGTTTCCGTTTTACATTATCCACAAAAACCATTGGCAAGAAGTTTCACTTATGATACTTTGAATATTTATCCAGCTGGACAGAACGTTATTGTTGCAGTTATGCCTTATGATGGTTATAATATTGAAGACGCAGTTATCTTGAATCAAGGTTCTGTTGACAGAGGTCTTGCACGAAGCTCATATTTCAGACCATATACATCTACTGAATTGAATTATGCAGGAAGATTAAAAGACGAAATATGTGTTCCAGAAAAAGATGTTTCTGGTTATAGAATGGAAACTTCTTATAAATATTTAGAAGATGATGGTATTGCATATCCTGAAGCTGAAATGAAAGAAGGCGATGTTGTTATTGGTAAAACTTCTCCACCTAAATTCTTATCTGAAGCAAGAGAAATTTCTATCCAAACTAAGAAAGAAAATTCTACAGCAGTTAGACAAGAAGAAACTGGAATTGTTGATGGTGTTTTCGTTACATTAGATGGCGACGGTAACAAATTAGTACAAGTTAGAATGAGAGATTTAAGAAAACCAGAAATTGGAGATAAGTTTGCTACACCTCATGGTCAGAAGGGAGTTATCGGATTTATTGCACCAGAATTAGATGTACCATTTACAGCAGGAGGAGTTAGACCTGATTTAATTTTCAATCCACACGGTATTCCATCTCGTATGACTGTGGGTTATTTATTAGAAATGATTGCTGGTAAAGTAGCTGCATTATCTGGTGTTGTTAGAGATGCTTCTGCATTCGCTGGTGAAGAATTAGATTCTTTGGAAAATAACTTAAAGAAATTAGGATTTAGATATGATGGTAAAGAAGTTTTATATCACGGGGTTACTGGTCAGAAATTACCTGTAAAGATCTTTGTTGGTAATATGTATTATTTGAAATTAGGACGAATGGTTAAGAATTTATTACATGCGAGAGCTTCTGGTAAGATTGCATTATTAACAAGACAACCAATTGAAGGTAGATCCAGAGGCGGCGGTTTAAGACTTGGTGAAATGGAGCAACAAGCATTAGTTGCACATGGTGCCTCTTTATTATTGAAAGAAAGATATGATTCTGATAAAGTTGTATTGCATATTTGTGAAAGATGTGGTTCTCTTGCTACCGACGATAAAATCAGAGATAAACAAGTTTGTCCAATGTGTCAATCTAATCATATTGAACCTGTTGAATTATCTTACGCATTTAAGTTATTACTTGAAGAATTACAGGGCATGCATTTATTAACTAAATTTGAATTAAAGAACAAATACGATCAATAAAATGATGAAGCCAATAAAAAAACAAATTAGTGCAATTAAGTTTAGCTTATGTAGTCCAGATCAGATCAAAAAAATGTCTGTTGCTAAGATTGTAACACCAGAACTTTACGATGTTGATGGTTATCCAGTTGATGGCGGTTTAATGGATTTAAGATTAGGAGCTATTGATCCTGGAGTAAGATGTAGAACTTGTGGTGGTCACTTGAAAGAATGTTTAGGTCATCCAGGTATGATTGAATTAGCTAGACCTGTTTTGCATATTAAGTATATTCAAATTTGTGAATTGGTTATGAGAACAACTTGTGAAGCTTGTGGAAAATTATTATTAACTTCTGAAGATGCACAAAAAGATTTGAAATCAAGATTAAAGAAAGCAAAGGAATCAAAGAAATGTCCTCATTGCAGTATTGTTCAAGAAAAACCTAAATTTGAAAAACCTTCACAATTCCACGTTGGAAAGAGAAGAATTTTCCCTTCTGAAATCAGAGAACGATTAGCAAAAATACCTGATGAAGAATTAAAATTAATTGGTATCAATCCAAAGACATTAAGACCAGAGTGGTCCGTGTTAACTTATTTATTAGTTCCTCCAGTAACTGTTAGACCTTCTATTACTTTAGAATCTGGTGAAAGATCTGAAGATGATTTGACACATAAGTTATCTGATATTATTAGAGCAAATCAAAGATTATGGGAAAATTTGAATGCTGGTGCACCTGAAGTTATTATTGAAGATTTGTGGGATTTATTACAATATCACGTTACAACATTCTTTGATAATTCTGTTGCTAAGATACCGCCTGCAAGACATAGAAGTGGTCAACCATTAAAAACAATCAATGAAAGAATCAAAGGTAAAGAAGGACGTATCAGAAAGAATTTAGCAGGTAAGAGAGTTAATTTCTCCGCGAGAACTGTTATTTCTCCAGATCCATATTTGAAGTTGAATGAAGTTGGTGTACCTTTTGAAGTTGCGACTATTTTAACTGTTGCTGAAAAAGTTACAACATTAAATATTGAAAGAATGAGAAAATTAGTTTTGGCTGAAGGATATCCTGCTGCTAATTATATTATAAGACCAGATGGAAAGAGAAAAAGAATATCTAAAGAATTGAAAGAAGATTTATCTAAAGAAATTGAACCAGGTTATACTGTTGAAAGACATTTGATTGATGGAGATATTGTATTATTTAACAGACACCCATCATTACATAGGGCTTCTTTGATGGCACATAATGTAAGAGTTTTACCACATAAGACTTTCAGAATGCATCCTGCTGTTTGTTTCCCTTATAACGCAGACTTTGATGGTGACGAAATGAATATCCACGCTCCACAAACTGAAGAAGCTAGAGCTGAAGCTGAATGTTTATTGAACGTTAAACAAAATCTTATCTCTCCAAAGAATAATTCTAACTTATATGGTTGTACTGATGACGCTTTAACAGGTAATTATGTTATGTCTGAACAAGAATTAGACAGAGATGAAGCTATGCAACTTGTTTATTCTTCTGGATTAAAGTTATTCAATTCAGCTAAAAAAGTATCTGGTAGAGAATTATTTGAGAATGCATTACCTGATGAATTAAAGAATTCTAGAATTAAATCTGAAGGTTTCATCACTGAAGAAGGCGATGATATCAAGAGATTAGACAAAGAAATTGGAAGAGATAGAACTATTGAAGTATTAAAAGATGTTTATACATTAGGTATGACTTTCTTATCTAGAAATGGTTTCACAATGTCTATTTCTGATTTAGATGTTTCTGCAGATATTAAGAAAGAAACTTTGAAGATGATCGATGCTGCTAATAAAAAGACAGATGAAATTATTGAATCTTTTAATGATAAATCATTGGAAATTATCCCAGGTAAGACTGCTGAACAAACAAGAGAAATTAAGATCATGCAAGTATTAAATGGAGTTAGAACTGACATTGGTAAACATGTTAAGGAAAATTTCCCTAAAGATAATTTAGTTAATAAAATGATTTCCGCTAAAGCAAGAGGTAGCATGTTGAATGTTACTCAGATTGCTTGTTCCGTAGGTCAGCAGGTAATGAGAGGACAAAGAATTAACTTTGGTTACACTGGAAGATCTTTAAGCTGTTTCAAGAAAGGAGATTTAACTTCTGCAGCTGGTGGTTTCATTAAGAGTTCATTCATAAATGGTTTAAGACCTGATGAATTTTTCTTCGGTGGTATGACAGGAAGAGACGCTATGATGGATACTGCTCTTAGAACTCCTAAATCTGGTTATTTATACAGAAGATTAGTTTCTGCATTACAAGATTTCATTGTTGAATATGATGGAACTGTAAGAGATGCTAATGCTGGAATTGTACAATTTGCATTCGGTGGAAATGGAATTGATGTTTCTACATTACATACTGGAAAGAAATTAGCTCCTGGTGAAGCAATCGGTATTGTTACTGCTCAATCATTTGGTGAATCTTCTACTCAGATGGTTCTTAACGTATTCCACTCAGCTGGTGTCGCTGAAATGCAAGTTACACAAGGTCTCCCAAGACTTATCGAAATTTTAGATGCAAGAAAGAAACCTTCTACACCTACAATGGAAATATTTTTAGACAAAGATCATAATAATGAAAAGGATGCAAGAGTTGTTGCTGAAAAAATCAAAGAAGTTAAATTGAAAGAAATTATGAGTGAAATTAATGTAGATTTCGGAAGTAAGAAAGTTGAAGTTGTTATTGATACTGATTCATTGAAGAGAGTTCATATGGGAATTGACAAAGTTGTTGAAGTTCTTGATGAAAAAGCAATGAAAGCAAAGAAGAAAGGCGAAAGTTCAATTGTATTTGATTTAGGCGATAGCGATTTCAAGTCTATCTTTAAGTTTAAACAAAAAGTTAAGGAAACTATTATCTCTGGAGTTAAGGGAATTGAAAATGTTTTAGTAGTAAAGAGAGATGCTAACTTTGTTGTATTAACTGCTGGTTCAAATTTGAAAGATATTTTATTATTCAAAGGCGTAAATCCTGAGAAAGTCTCTACAAATGACTTGCACGAAATTGCTTCTTTATTAGGTATTGAAGCTGCAAGACAAGCAATCATTAACGAAATCAATAAAGTTTTAGTATCACAAGGATTAGATATTGATCAAAGCCACTTACAATTAGTTTCTGATGCAATGACTTCATCTGGAATTGTTAAGGGAGTTACAAGAGTTGGTATTATCTCTGATAAATCTTCTGTACTTGCAAGAGCTTCTTTCGAAACTCCAGTTAAGCATTTCGTAAATGCATCTAGAACAGGTAAGAAAGATAAGATGGCTTCCGTTATTGAAAACATTATCTTGAATCAACCAGTTCCAGTAGGTACAGGTTTACCTGGATTGCTTGTAAAAGTTACTGGCCCATTAGCAGATCAGAACGAAGCAGCAAAAAAGAAAAAGTAATTTGATTTTTTAATATTAATTTCCTATTTTATTCTTATTTATTTTTACCACAATATTTAAAAGAGCTGCTGTTTTCTTTTCGATCCGGAGAAATGTTAAAAATGTTTGAAAAATGGAAATACCGAAGAGAAACAAGAGGATTTTTTAATCCTGATTTAAATATAGATGTTTCTCAAAAACAATTTTTACAAATTTTAAGTGGAGATATTGTAAATCCAAATAGGCTTGTTGATCCAATTAAAGGAAAGAGTTATAGTTTTATGTTGGTTGGTGCTCCAGAAAATTCTTCTTTAAATTCTTGGGCTGGAAAAAAATGGGGGCCTTCTGGTTATGAGAAAGCACATTTATATTCGAATTGGTATGCAAAAATTTCTGGTAGTCAAGATACTCATTTAGTTTTTCCAAAACAAAATTTGGTCTTTTATTTTGATCCTCGTTCAGATTTTAGTCGAGGTAAAAAGTTTAATTCTGTGAAAGATTTAGAAACTGCTCTAATCGAAGGCCATCCTACTACTTCTCCCGAAAGAGATTTAAAAGTTTTAGTTAGTAATCTTGGGGAAGATGAAGTTTTGAAATATATGCGAGACTTTAAAAGAAGATTCACGCTTGAGTAGGCTTTTCCGACGAAAAAACATTAAAAACAATTTCTGCAAAATAATAAAGTTTAAATACCTTCTAAAACCAGAAATAATATGAGCTTAAGAGATTTAACAGAAGCAGACAAAAAAGGCAATGTTAGTTTTGGAATCAAACAGGTTTTGAAATTGGCTAAAGCTAAAAAATTGAAAAAAACATCTAGAGTTTTCGTTGCTAGAGATACAAGAGAAGAAACAATCAAACAATTAGAAGATGCAGGTGTTGAATTTGAAGTTCTTAAAAATAAAGACGATATTACTAGAGAAATGGGTATCGATTTTGATTCTGAGGTTTTTTTAATTAATTAAGAATGGCAAAAACAATCGATATGCAATTGATGAGATATATTAATCTATTTGAGAGAGTTTCTCGTGTTTCTACAACTGAATGTTTTGTGTATAATAATACTATTTATTTTGCAGTTCCTAAAAAGTTAGTTATGTCTGCTGTTGGAAAAAATGGCGAGAATGTTAAACATATTGCAGAAACTCTTGGAAAGAAAATTAAGATTGTTGCAATGCCGAATGAAGCAGATTTAGATAAGGATAAATTTAATGCAGTTAAAAATTTCTTGACTGAAGTTGTTGCTCCAGTTGAATTCACAGGATTTGATTTGGTCGACGGTGTTGCTACTCTTTCTGGAAGCAGAGAAAATAAGGCAATCTTGATTGGTAGAGACAGAGTTAAAGAAAAGGAATTAGCAGAAGTATTAGAAAGAACATTTGGAATAAAAGAGTTTAAGATTGCATAACGTAATCTTTATAAATGGTTATTTCGAGGAATTAATATGGGATTGATGAACGCAAGAAAATTAAGAAATCAGAGAAAGAAACAACAGATGAATCACAAAAGATTCAGAAAGAAAAAGTTAGGTATTACTTTGAAATATGCAGTTATTGGTAGATCTTCTCAAGCTAAAGGTATTGTTGTAAACAAGTTCCAATTAGAAGCTAAACAGCCAAACTCTGCTATGAGAAAATGCTGTAAAGTTCAGTTAACAAAAACAGGTAAACCTATCGGTGCGTTTATCCCTGGAAATCTAGCTCAGAAATTTATTGATGAACACGATGAAGTTATTATCGAAAAAATCGGTGGTAAGATGGGTAAGACTAAAGGAGACTTATCTGGTGTACGATTCCAAGTTATCAAAGTAAATGATCAACCTTTAAGCTTATTGTGGAGAGGAAAGATCGAGAAGGGTAGAAGATAATGGTAAATATGAAACTTTTTGGTCTTTGGGATATTTCTGAAGTTAAAGTAGAAGAACCAGGTTTGAAAAAAGTTATAAATTTAGATGATAAGCTTTTATTGAAATCTCATGGTAGAATCAAATACGATCAAGCTAAAACAAGAGTTAATGTTATTGAAAGAATCATCAATTTATTACAAGTCCCTGGAAGCAGAGGTAAAAAGCATAGAATTATTACAAATTGGATTTCAGGTAAACAACAAAAAACAACAATGATTGTCGTTGATGCTTTAAAGATTGTTGAAAAACAAACTGGAAAAAATCCTGTTGCTGTTTTGGTAAAAGCAATAGAGAATGCTGCTCCAAGAGACGAAGTTACTGCTATCGAATATGGTGGTGCAAGATACCCTCAAGCTGTTGATATTTCTCCAAGAAGAAGATTGAACTTAACATTAAGATTTATTGTAAATGGTGCTTTTGATAAAGCTTTCAATAAGAAATTAACAATAACAGAATCATTAGCTAAAGAAATTGTTGCAGCTTCAAACAATTCTGGTGAAAGTTATTCTATAACAAAGAAGAACGATATTGAAAAACAAGCAGACGCTGCTCGTTAATTATAAGTTATAATTCTAGAGGTGATGGAAACATAAAATGAAAAAATTAGAACAAGAATTAGCAGGTATGAAAGTTAAAGATAGTGGAGATGCTGTTACTGTTTTAACTTTAAAAGTTGCTCAGATTGGAGTAGAATATAATCGAGTGCATATGTTTGGTTTTCCAGTTAATGAACTTGTTTCTTCTTTAGAACAGTATACTCATGCAAAAGGCGTGCTAAGTTCCAAATATTCTGATTTACCTTATGCTAGTTTTGATTCTGCTGTTAAGCGTCTTGTTCCTTCTGGATATCATCCTTTGATTAAGTAAGATAGTTTAGAGTTATTTGAAAAACAATTTTTGTTTAATTTATGTTTATTCGTCGACAAATTCTATTCTTCTCACGGAAAACTTTATAAACCATCTTTTTTAATCAATATTATGGCAACTGAAGAAAAGAATTTTGATAAGATCAAGAGGATTATTAGAAATCAGAAGAATATTAGAAACATCGCTACTTCTGCGCATATTCACCATGGTAAAACAGCATTTACAGATAATTTGTTAGCTGCTGCTGGTAAAATGTCAAACAAGTCTGCAGGTGATTTAGAAGCAGGTATGGCAACATGGCAACATGCAGATGAACAAGAAAGATTGATGACTGTAGACGCTGCAAACGTATCTATGGTACACTCATATAAAGATGAAGAATATTTAGTTAATTTAATCGATACTCCCGGTCACGTAGATTTCTCTGGTAACGTTACAAGAGCAATGAGAGCTATTGATGGTACTGTTGTACTTGCTTGTGCTTCTGAAGGTATCATGCCTCAAACTGAAACAGTATTAAAACAAGCATTAAGAGAAAGAGTTAAACCCGTTTTATTTATTAACAAAGTAGACAGATTAATCAAAGAATTGAAAGTTACTCCTCAACAAATGCAGGAAAAATTCAAAAAGATTATTGATGAATTTAATACTTTAATTGCAAATATTGCTGAACCTCAATTTAAGCAATTGTGGCAAGTTAATGTAGCGGATGGTTCTGTTGCATTTGGTTCTGCAAGAGACAATTGGGCTTTAACAGTTCCTTTTATGATTAAGAAAAAAATTACTTTTGCAGATATTTACAAAATCTATGACGAAACATTAACTGAAGAAGCAAGAAAAGAATGGGCTTTGAAGAATGCATCTTTATTTGAAGTAATGATGGATGTCGCAGTTACACACTTACCTTCTCCATTGGAAGCTCAAAAATATAGAATTGGAAGAATTTGGAAAGGAGATCAAGAAACTGAATTCGGTAAACAATTATTAGCTTGTGATCATAATGGTGAACCTGCTTTTGTTATTACAAGAATTGTTATTGAACCTAGATCTGGAAAAGAAATTTCTGCAGGAAGATGTTTCTCTGGAACAATCCGTGTTGGTGATGAATTGTGGTTAAATTTAGCAAAGAAAAAACAAAGAGTTCAACAAGTTTTAGTTTATGACGGTATCAGACCAGAACAAGTAGAAGAAGCTGGTGCTGGAAATGTATTCGCTGTTGCTGGTATTATTTCTGAAGTTGGTGAAACATTAACAAAAGATCCTCAAACTCCTTTTGAAGAAATTAAACATATTTTTCAACCAGTTATTACAAAATCTATTACTGTAGAAAAAGCAGCTGATTTACCAAAACTAGTTGAAGTATTAAGAAAAGTAGCTAAAGAAGACCCGTCTATTAAAATTGAAATTAATGAAGAGACTGGTGAAAACCTTATGTCCGGTATGGGCGAATTACACTTGGAAATTGTTGAAGGAAGAATTAGAGAAGAAAAAGGAGTAGTTGTAAAGACTTCAAATCCTATTGTTGTTTATAGAGAAACTGTTTTAAAGAACTCTGGTCCAACTGAAGGTAAATCTCCAAATAGACATAATGCATTTTATATGACTGTTGAGCCATTAGATGAAACTGTTGCTAATGCTATCGAAAGAGGAGATCTTTCTGAAGGTAGAATTAAGAAAGATAAGAAGGATGACAATTTAACTAAAGCCTTGTTGTCTTTAGGTGTTACACATGATGAAACAAGACAATATAGAGATATTTTCATGGGTAGTGTTTTCTTAGATAAAACTAAGGGTGAAGTTCATATCGGTGAAGTTATCGAATTAATCTTAGATTCTTTTGAGATGGTTATGAAGGCAGGTCCGCTTTCAAGAGAACCTTGTCAAAAATTGAAAATCTCTTTAGTTGATATGAAATTACACGAAGATGCGATCCACAGAGGTCCAGCTCAAGTTTATCCAGCAATTAGAGAAGGTTTACAAGCTGCATTCAAGAATGCTTCTCCAGTTTTATTTGAACCAGTTCAAGTTCACGTTATTGAAATCCCAACAGAATTTATGGGTGAAGTTTCCAAATTGATTACACAGAAGAGAGGACAAATGATTGATGCTAAACAAGAAGGAATTGTTTCTTTTATTAAAGCAAGATTACCTGTAGCTGAAATGATTGGTTGGAGCTCTGACTTAAGATCCTGTACTGGCGGTAGAGGCGTTTCTAGCTTATTAGACCAGACTTTCGAAAGAATGCCTAATGAATTACAACAGAAAGTAATTAGAGACATTAGAAATAGAAAGGGCTTAGCTGAAAATCAATAAGGTTTTATTTTTTGTATTTATTATTTTAGAATATATATTATGTATTTTTTTAAAAATAATCTTAGAATTATCTTGTCTCAACTACTCTTGCTTCATTGAATCTTCCCATTCTTTTATAATAGTCGGATAGTTTTTTCTTGATTAAACTTTTTTCTAAATCGTCTATTTTTAATGTTAGAAGATGTTCATAGAATTTTGTTGCATTTGCCATTCTTCCTCTTTTTTCTAAATCATTTGCAATTGCTAAATAAATATTTTTTCTTGCAAGTTGTATCTTTGTTTTTTGTTCTGTGTTTGCTTCTCTTGATGCTCTTGAGAACATATCTTCTGCTCCTAATACATTAGCTGCTTTTGCATAATATTCTGCAGCTTTAAGATAAGTTTCTACTTTGTCTTTGAATGTGATATCATATCCTGCCTTTCCGAACATTGCTTTTGCAGCTTTGTCAAACATCATTCTTCTTTCATATAATTCTGCCAACATTCCTAATGCAAATTTTTTTACATCCATATTTACGTCGGACATTTTAAGAACCGATTCTAAATATTCCATCTTTGTCAAGTCTGTACTCAAAGTTTCATACTTAGATTTTACATCTTGAAATAAATGTTCTTTTACTTGTACCATCTTTTTTATAATGACTGAAGATTTAATCTCTTTTTAAATATTATTGTTGTAAAATGAAATACTAAGTATTATCTTAATCCTAAATTTTTGTTTCCATTATATATTAAGTATGCTTCTCTTTCCTTTGCTTCAAGGATTGTTGGTACAAAAATTTTTCCCCCATGTGTACGGCTTATTTTTAATGGAAGAATATATTCTCCGAATATTTCTTGTTGGTTAGGGTCTGTTTCTGAATGTCTGTGCAGTAATACTTTTAAGAGATATTCTGTGCCTTCCTTTAGTCTTGGATATCCTATTTCTTCTATGCAATGGGTTAAAATTTCACAGATTTCTCTTGCTCTCATATTGTTGGCTCTAGAGTCATTGACTCTATCTTTATATCTAGTTGCGACATGAGGCATGCTAAAAACATAATTATCTAGTCTAAAAACTTGAAGACGGTCTTCTTCTTCGAATCTTGTTTTTTTACCAAACTTACTCGGATGATCTTGTTCGTATCTAATTTTTCTGAATGTCATTTTGTTTTATATTTTAAAAATTGATTTATTATTATAAGATAAAAGTTAAAAATAAAAAAATAAAAAAGCCGACAAAAGTCGGCGTAAAAGTATATATGTTCAAGGGAAGAATTACTTCTTCTTTTCCACTAGCGATTTACAGATACCAGCAGCAACAGTGACGCCTGCGTCTCTAATTGCGAATCTAGCCATGTAAGGATTCTGTTCAGCAGTTTCTAATACTAGATTGCCGATCGGTTTGATTCTTACCATAGCTACATCTCCATTCTTTAAAAAGTCTGGATTGGTTTGTGCAGGTTGACCTGTTTTAGGGTCAATTGTATGCAACAATTCTATAAATTGACATGGAACTTGAGCAGTGTGTACATGGAATACTGGAGTGTATCCTTTAGCAATAACAGTTGGGTGATTAATTACTGCAATTTGAGCAGTGAATTCTTCAACCATCTTGATTGGTGAATCAGCAGAGCAGATAACGTCGCCTCTAGCTACGTCTTTCTTACCAATGCCTCTAATATTTACACCAACATTATCGCCAGCTTCGCCCAACGGTAGTTGTTCGTGGTGAGCTTCAATTGTCTTGATTTCACCTGGAACACCAGCACCACTTCTTCCTGGAACGATAACGATCTTTTGACCTGGTTTCATTGTACCAGTTTCGATCTTACCTACAGGAACAACACCAATACCAGTGATTTCGTATACATCCTGGATTGGCATTCTTAATGGTAATGTTGTTGGTTTTTCTGGAGCAGGGAATTTATCAAGTTGTTCTAATACAGTGTTTCCTTTATACCAAGGCATTTTATCAGATTTCTTTGCTACATTTTCGCCTAAGAAACCAGCGCCTGCTAAGAAAGGAACTTCCTTATAGCCTACTTGTTTCAATAATCCTTCTACATCAGCTTTTGCTTTGTTGTACGCTGCCTCTTCAAACTTAACCATATCCATCTTGTTTATCCAGATAGCTATGTTCTTAACGCCCATAGTTCTTAACAACCATAAGTGTTCTTTTGTTTGAGGCTGTACTCCATTTACTGCATCGACAACTAGGAATGCTGCGTCAGCTTGAGAAGCACCTGTAATCATGTTCTTAACGAAGTCTTTGTGACCTGGAGCGTCAATAACAGTGATTTCATAGTTTTGAGTTAAAATCTTCTTGTAAGACAAGTCGATAGTTACTCCTCTTTCTCTTTCTTCCTTAATATTGTCCATGACGTAAGCAAATTCAAAACCAGCTTTTCCGTGTTTAGCTGCTTCTTCCTTTAACTTTGCCATTTCCTGTTCGGAAACTCCGCCTGTTTCCCAGAATAATCTTCCGATTGTTGTGGATTTACCTGCGTCTACGTGTCCGACGAAAACGACATTCATTATTGGTTTTTGTTTAGCCATTTTTTTATTTTAAAAGTTTAGTTAATTGTTATGCTTTTGGCACGGATTTGAGAGCTATTTTCCGTTTAAAAACCTATCTATGCAAAGGTTTTTATATAATAATTTATAATGAATTGTTATAAAAATGGCACCTAAAACTTTAGATATTACGGATATACTTTTTCCCGCAAGTGAATTAACACCCAAAGAGAAAAGGGTTGAAGAAAGAAAATGTTTTTTATTAAGTAAAGCAGAAGCAGACGCGAGAAAAAATTTGGAAGGTCGTGTTCCATTTAGCCCTATAGCTTTGTTAAATGAAGTACAAAAATTGTATCATAGTTATTTAGATAACGAAGGTTTAGAATATAATGGAGCTGGAGGATTTTAAAGATGAAGTCTGAAATATCTTTAAAGGCGAAAGAAATTTTTGATAAGTATATAGAAAAAAATGAAGATATTTTTAATTTGAAAGATCATATCGTTGAACTTGAAAAATTAGTTGAAAAACTTAAGAAAAAATTTCCAGAGCTAGATAAGGAAATTTTATTACTTGCAGTTTATTTTCATGATATTGGATATTATCCTTTAAATCCTAATGAGGATCATGCTATTACTGGTGAAAGGATTGCTAGGAAGTTTTTAGAAAAAGAAAAATATTATAAGGAAAAAATGGAAAAAGTTCTTCATGCTATTCGGTCACATAGATGTAAAGATGTTTTACCTGAGACACTAGAAGCAAAGGCTTTTGCATTTATGGATTCGGCGAGCCATCTTACCGATAAAATGTATGTTGAGATGGTAAAGCAAGGAAAGGGGAAAAAGGCTCTTGAAAAATTAGAAAGAGACTATAGGGATTTGTCTATATTTCCAGAGATAAAAAAAGAAATGGAACCTTTATATTTATCTTGGAAGTCTTTGATATCCAATTTAACAAAATTTGAGGAATCTAAATTATAAATGGTACAAAATATAATAACAATTAGCGAGAAGGAAAATAGAATTGTAAATATGGTTAAGGCAAAGTATGGAATGAAAAATAAAAATCAAGCAATAGGTTTTATGATTCAAACTTTTGCAAAACATTTTTTACCTGACTCTTTACATCCTGTTGAAAAAACAGTTAGGGCTGTTGAAAAGAAAGTAAGTAATTTAGAAGAAATGAAAAAAGAGTTAAGAGAATAAGTTAAACTTATTTTTTAGGTTTTCCGATTATTCCATCGATTACTCTTTTCATATGTTCTTTACAATCTATTGGACAATCTTTACATCTCCAACACTTTGCGCATAATAAATCAACTTTTTTTCCGCAATGTGGACAGACCTTCTTTTTTTCCATAAAAAACATATGTAATTATAATATTTAAATTTATAGGACTTTACAATCCGTTTTCTTGTGCTTTTAGAAGTTTTCGCATGTGTTCATGACAGTCTAAATTACATTGTTTGCATCTCCAACAATCTGCACATAAACACTCAACCATTTGTCCACAATTTGAACATCTTTGTAACTTAACCATGCTAAATGTTTATTTTAGAAGTTTATAAGATTTGTTAAAATAAAAAAAAATAAAAATGCCGAGTTTCCTCGGCAAAATTTTGTTGACTTAAATAGAAATTAATTCTACGCCGTCGTTATTATCAATTTTTCCAAAGCTTTGAGCTGCAACATATTTTGCGCCTAATTTTTGAGCGCCTTCAATGACTGCACCTGTAGCTAAACTAGTTAGTAAAACCCAAATAGGTTCTTCTAATCTTAAAAAGTCAAGTTTTGATACTGGAACATTTCTTACGATGTCTAGAGCTTCATTTAAAACTAAAACATTTTTTCCTCTTATTTCAGAAGCAATGTCTTGTAGTTTCTTTTTTTCACCAGAGCTTAAAGTTTTTTCACTTTTAGCTTTTGGAGCAGATTCTTCTCTGTCATTTCTGTAAGATCTCGGTTGGCTGTATCTTTCTTCTCTTCTAAAACCAGTATAGCTTCTTTCTCTAGTGTCTGTTCTTTCGCTTCTCTCGTTTCGGTCAAATTTTTTAAAAAATTCTTCAGGTGTAACTTTCTTTCTTATTGCTAAGTGAAGTTCTTTGCCTGCTAATTCTTCAACTTCTTTACCATCTGGAGCTTGTGCGATATATGCGATTTTAGCGTTGTTGCAAACGTTTGTTGCAATTAATTTTCCGCCTCTGTCGCCATCAACGAATAGAGTAAGTTCTTTTTCCTGTCCTAGTTCTGTTATTTCAGCTGGAAATTTTGTACCGTCCATTCCGATAACATTTGCAATATTATGTTTTAACATATTTACTACATCTGCTCTTCCTTCAACTACTATTATCTCGTTTCCGGATAAATCTCCTGCTGGTAACTTGCTGTCGCCATAGGATGTTATTTTCATAGTTCTGGAAGATTCTCGCAATTCTTGTCCGATTTCTTGAGATTCTAGTTCGCCGCCTTTTATACCTGCAAGAAGCTGTTTAGCTCTTTCCATGATATAATCTCTTTTACTTCCCCTAACGTCATCGATTTCTAAAATAGTAATCTTTGCGTTTGTTGGGCCAATTTTTTCAATTGTTTCAAGAGCAGCTGCTATGATAGTTGTTTCTGCTTTGTCGAGTGCTGAAGGGATAGTTATTTCGCCTTTAGTTTTTCCGCCATCTACAGTTAAATCAACTTCAATTCTACCAATCTTGCCTTCTTTCTGTAATTCTCTTAATTCTAAGTCGCTACCGAGTAAACCCTCAGTTTGACCGAATAAAGCTCCAATTACATCTGGCTTTTCAAGTAAACCTTCGGACTCAAATAGTGCCGAAATATTGTACTTTATTGATGCTGGACTTACTTTTGCCATTTTTTTCCTCCGTGTTATTTAGTTATATTAGAAAAGTGCTTCTGCAAATAGCAGTGAATGAATATGATGTTTGGCGT
>CAZFJM010000008.1:0-33102 GCA_964519415.1 Candidatus Woesearchaeota archaeon
CTCTAGCAAAAAAATCAAGACCGTGCTGAGTATCATAGCCTAGATGATTCACACTGTAATCTTCTGCTAAATTATTTGGATCAGATAAGGTGCCTGCTAGTCTAAAATTTCCATTACCTGCATAATACATTAATCTACCATTCACTGTATACAAGACGTTACCAAAATTATCTTCTTCAGTAGCGAACCATCCACTGACAGGGGAAAGAGTAGTGGCTGATTCCCCAGTTACAGTATCATTAACAAAATTAAATTTTATAAGTACTGCATTTCCAGAATTATAGCCTGTATGAATCATAGAGATTCCGTCAGAAATAAAATAATAGTTATTCCAATAGCCCTCCATACCTCCAGTCCCGGTTATTCCTAGATTTGTAAATGTTTCACTATATCTAGTTCCATTACTTATCCAGACAATCTGGTAATTTTCCCAGTCGAACCAAATAGTTTTATTTAAAAACGGTAATGGGACAGGTCTTGCGTAACTGCCCATACTATCCGGCCTATTTGGGAGGTAAGAATTATCCATTGTTTCTGTTCCGTCTCTTTGCCAAGTAAACCATTCTGCACTATCTGTGTTATCATTATTAACAGAAGATATTTTTGTAGTTAGATCTTCCCATAAAGTTACAGAATCCATATCATCGTTACCATAGTTAAATATGCAATTTTCAGAATCTAATGAAAGAGAAGAATCCATTTTGAAAATACTTGCCCAGCCACCATTATCCATATCACAATAAACTTCTGTACAAATTACTCCATCCGGACAAATAGAATATAGTCCGTTAGGGGAGCTGGGGGAATCATCCAATATTTCCTCACATGTTCTAAAACCGGGCCCGGTTCCTGAACCAGTATAAAGTTGAGAGTCTTTGTAAAGGTATAAAGTTGCATTCTTTATTCCAATATTATCTGTAACATTTGCAGTGAAATTAATTAATGTATCTGCTGTTTGTGTTCCATTAGCGGGAGAAATTAACGTTGTATTTGGTTCTGTTCTATCTAATGTCATCCTTCGTGTTTCAGTATTAACTTCAGTACCGAAAATATCATAGGCAGTAATATTATAATAATAAATACCTTCGGAAAGATTTTCATTTGTCCAATTTATTGAAGTAACTCGATTTGAATAATTTGATGAATTTAATAAAGTTTCATTATCATACAAGTTATAAGTTACATTTTCAAAATTTAAACCTGTTAAACTAACTTCTACATAAATATAAGTCTGGTCTTTATATGAATTATTCTGTTCTGTATAATTAGTAAAAGATACATTAACATCTGTTTGTACCTCGAAAAATAAATTTTCAGAAACAACAGTTCCATTTGAGTAATTCATATATAAAATATAAGTATAATTATTAGGTGCTATATTTAATGAAATGGGCGCGGTATATGAAACATTCTCTGATTCATTATAAAACCAAAGTGAAGATGCACTTGTTGCATTAAAACTTAAATTAAAGGCACCAACTTGGATAGAATTATTTAAAGGAGATACAATATCAAACAAAGAAGGGTCCATCCATTTAGGATAGGGATAACCATTATTTTTAGAAGGATCTATTGACCATTTATTTGAAAAATCCCATGAAGTAAAAGGAGAGTTAGTTCTATCTTTAAAATAAGAGATATTATTGGGTATTCCTGTACAACTAATAGCGGTGCCTGTAGAAAGACAATTTGACGGAGCGCTTACGTTATTAAAATAGGTATTAATGACTGAATAATTTCCACCACTTAAGCCGGCAATAGCTCCGAGTGGACCACTAGAACGAGTTACTCTCCCTACAAAAAAACAATTAGAAATACGTCCATCATTGTTCCCGGTTATTCCTCCAGAAGAACAATCTCCCGAACTAGTAGAATTAGAGATAGAATAAGAATTAGTAATATTTCCAGAATTTACCATAGCTACTCCTCCAGCACAACCGCTGCCACCAATACTAGTTACAACAGAATAAGAATTATTAATAAGTCCGGCATTATTTCCAACTAATCCTCCTTTATGGTTTCCAGTTATTCCAGTCAATTGACTATAACAACTATCAATAACTCCTGTAGGATCATTATAGGCAACTAATCCTCCTCCTGTTCCTCCAACTGTTATAGTACCAAAATTAGTACTAGAATCTAATATCCTTCCAGAATTTAATCCTACAAGTGTTGCAACATAGTCTGTGCTTCCTTGAACATTTCCTCCATAAATATGGATTCTTTTTATAACTCCTGAAGCTCCTAAGAATCTTATCATTCCAGACCATGCAGAATATTGCCATACTAAATTTATTCCCGTAACGTTATAGTGATTACCGTCTAGAGTTCCATAAAAAGTGCTACTACCTATTTGGCTAAAGGTGGAGTAACTACTACAATTAACATTATTTACAAGAGAATAATTTGCATACAAATTTGAGTCTATTTCAAACAGCTGACTACAGTTAGTAATTTGATAAGGATCTACTAAAGTTCCAGTACCATTACCAGAAAAGGCACTTACAAATCCAATAAATCCAACTAATACTAAAATCCCTAAAATAAATTTAATCCCTTCTTTCATTTCTTCCCTCTCTTCAAATCAGTTTTAATTAATTGTTCTAAATAGTCAGAAATATCTTTGTCGACTTGGATGCAATGAATTTTAACATCTTTCCAAACGCTCTCTTCAATCTTCAAACTAGTAGTCTTTCGAGTCATAACTAAAAAAGTAGTCTTTAGTAGTATTTAAATCTTTCTTTCAATAATATTAGTATTGAATAATAATATAATGCTATAATACTAATGTCAGAATAGTTCAACCAGGTATTCAGGAATCAATATATGCTTTACAAAACAAAAAGTCTTAAAAAGGCATAATGCTCCTTTAAATTATGGCACAGGAACAAAAACCCTCAGACGCCAAGCCAGTAATCAATGACTTGATTTTTAAAGAACTGATTAAGAGAGGCTATTCTTTAGAAGGTAAGACGCGAGTATGGAATATTGCTGATTCTAAGTTATGGTATTTAACACCAGAGCAAGCTCAAGCATTTTTAGATTTGGAAAAAGATGAAGGATATAGGGAAGAAATCATTCAAAAAGAAACAAATCTGATAAATAATAACTTAACGGATATTCTTTCAATAATTGGTGGAAAAGCAATGAACATTGTAGATCTTGGCTGTGGAGATGGTAAAAAGGCACAATTATTTTTACAAAATCTTAAGGGACAAGTAAAGATGAGATATTGTCCAATAGATATCAGCGGTTATATGGTTCAGAAAGCTCTAGAGAAATTTAAGCAATCGGATATTGGAGAAGTAGTAGAATTTAAATGGAATATTTCTGATTTTGAAAATATTGAGAACATTGCGCATTTATTAAGAATTGAAGAGTTCAAACAAAATCTTTATCTTCTTCTAGGAAATACACTAGGTAATTTCGAAATAAATGAATTATTATATGAAGTAAGAAGCGGTATGACTGATGGAGACTATTTAATTATCGGTAATGGTCTTTCAACCAGAGATAATGATCAGTTATTAGATTCTTATACTAACGATTATGTAGATACTTTCTTAGGCCATATTCCTCTTCAATTAGGTTTGGATAGAAGCGAAATTTCTTTTGGAACTAGATTCAAGAATTCTCGTGTAGAGTTATTTTATGCACTAAACAAAGATAAATTAGTAAAATTTCAAGACAAGGAAGTTATGTTCAATAAAGGGGATAGAATTATTGTTTCAGTTTCATACCATTATAAGAAAGACGATTTTATTGGTTTCTTAAAAATGTACTTCGGTGATGTTAAGTTTTATATCACTCCAGATAATACTTATGCTTTAGCATTGTGTAAAAAATAATTTCTTTATTATGAATCCTTCAGAAATTAAAAATTTTTATGAAAGACTAGGGGTTTCTCAAACTGCTTCTGAATCAGAATTAAAACAAGCATATAGAAATCTCGCACACCAATGGCATCCAGATCATAATCATGGAAGAGAAGCTGAATCAAAAATAGAATTTATTGCAGTTTCAGAAGCGTACGAATCTCTTTCAGAAAAAATACCTACAGAAAGAGAAAGCCACGGAGAAAAAGGTTATTCTTTCTATAATGATTTATATAAGGATTTTTTAAAAAGTCTGGAAGAGACTTCTCCTGATCTTATAGCTGCTCTAAGAATTTTTGGTGGCGCAAATCTTCCCATTGGAATGGAAGGAATGTTTGAATCTATTTTAAGAAAAAAATAAAAAAATAAAGGGCTTGACTTAATTATAAGTTAAATTTTTGTGCATATTTTCCTAAAACTGGAACTTCTTTCTCTTCTCCACTTAGAGCATAAACCCAACTAATTATCCACATTATTGTAACAAACAAATATGCGATTGGGCCAAGTACGAACCAGCCGATCAGAGGAATCATCCATATAATTCCTGCAATTACATATGCAATAAAGATGACTAGAGATTGTTTTGCATAAAACATTACATATCTATCTTCTTTTTTAGCAACAAGAGCTATTATAAAACCTATAATGCTCAAAAAAGCAGCTAAGAAAGCAAACAATATTTTGTCATCTCCTGATTTAGAAACTTGTGTTTTCGCCATTAAATACCTCCAAATATACTAATTTTTCTGGCTATATAAATATAGGGAAAATTCAATAATATAACAAATCTTTTAAAACCCTTAATTCTCTAGAAACTAAAGATGAGCCCATAGCTTAGCCTGGTAGAGCACCGCTCTTATATGAGTTTGTTTCGTTAGAAACAGAATTTCCTCGGAAATCTAAGGAAGGCGGGGGTCCCAAGTTCAAATCTTGGTGGGCTCATTTTTATTTACAAAATCTTAAAAACTCTCTTTTTATCCTATTTCTATGTTAGTGGGTTTGGTCGGTAAGCCTTCGGCGGGCAAAAGTACTTTCTTTAAAGCAGCAACGCTTATGGATGTTTTAATCGCAGCTTATCCTTTCGCAACAATCAAACCCAACACGGGTGTTGGATATGTTCGTGTAAATTGTTTATGTAAGGAATTTAATACAAAATGTAATCCAAGAACCGGAAATTGTAATGGTGATTTGCGTTTTGTTCCGGTAGAATTAATGGATGTAGCAGGTTTAATTGAAGGAGCATCAGAAGGAAAAGGACTAGGTAATCAATTCTTAAATGATTTATCAAGAGCAGACGCCTTCATTCACATTGTAGATGTTTCAGCAACAACCGATGCAGAAGGAAAAGAGTGCACTCCAGATAAAGGAAATCCTATCAAAGATATTGCTATGTTAGAAAACGAATTAGACTTGTGGTACTTGGGAATTTTAAACAAAGTTTGGGGACCTTTAATTAGAAAACTTGCAATCGAAAAAACAGATTTAGCAAAAGCAGTTTCAAAACAATTCTCAGGTTTAAATGTAAATGAAGATGATGTAAAAGCAGTAATAAGAAAAACAAATTTAGATCCTCTAAAGGCTCCTTCTTGGACAAACGAAGATTTGAGAAGGTTTGCACACGAAATAAGACATTCAACTAAGCCTATGATTATTGCAGCAAACAAAATAGATAAACCAAGCGGCATGGATTGGTATCAAAAAATTAAAGAACAATTTCCTTCTTTACTAATAGTTCCTTGTTCAGCAGATTTTGAACTTTCTTTAAGGCAAGCAGCAAAAGCGGGAATGATAGATTATACTCCTGGAGAAAAAGATTTCAAAATGCATGAAGAAAAATTAAATGATAAACAAAAAGCCGCCCTTAAGTCAATTAAGGATAATATTTTATCTAAATATGAATTCGGAACAGGAGTTCAAGAAATTCTAGATGCAACAGTTTTCAAACTTTTAAAATACATTGCGGTTTTCCCAGCAGGAGCACATAAATTGGCAGATAGTAAAGGAAATATTTTACCGGATTGTTTTTTAGTACCTCATGGCACAACTGCTTTAGATTTTGCATTTAAATTACACACTGATATAGGTAATAATTTTGTAAAAGCAATCAACGCAAGAACAAAGCAAGCAGTCGGTAAAGATCATGTTTTGGAACATAGAGACGGCATCGAGATTATAACAAGGTAAAATCTATTCAATCAATTTAAAAACGATCTTCTTTTGATATTAAATAAGAGGTCAAAATGAATTACAATTGGACAAGAATAAAATTTTTCATCTCAAAAAATCTTGATAGAATTTTAGATTTTTTTGAAGCCATTTCATATAATACAAGAAAAACATTCCATTTAATTAAAAATCATGATAAGACAAAAGCAGCTGGCTATCACATTAAAAGAGCAAGCAAGAGTCTTATTTTAACAAATATAGAAAGTAATTTGGATTGGAACGATAGGTTAGCTTCTTCAGAAAGTTTTAGGATTTTTGATGATGATGTCTAATTATCTAACCAATGAATTATATGCATCACCTGTTTGTTCATCTTCAATAGCTATCAATTCTGTAACTGCGGTTGCATTGAGTTTGTCTCCTGCTTTTTCAAAGTATTCTTTAGAGGCAGAATAATATATTCTAGAAAGATCAAAATGTTTCTGATAATCTAAAGAATCTCTGGTTTCTAGAAAACTGGTTACTTTTTGACCAAGTTTCAAGCGTGCATCATATGCTTTTTCAAGTGAAGCGCCTGCTCTTAAAAGACTAGTAGCTACTTGTTTTTCAAGTGTTCCCGATGATTTTAGATATGTTGCAACTTTTATCCATGCTGCCGGATAGTTTGTTTCAACATTAGTCTTTATTCTTTCTTCAATAGGTGCAATAATCTTTTGATAGTCTCTAACTATGTCTAATTTATTATTTGCAGCTTCTAGATATCCTTCTGCCGCAGCTTTGTAATAATTTGCGGCTGTTTGTCTTTTTGTTTTGTCATCTAGGTTTTCCATACTTCTTACAGTATTAGTTTCTTGTCCTTGTACACTTAAAGTTAGTAAACCTGCCAAAATTAGAGTTAAATTCCTCTTCATGACTTGCAAATAACATAGCAGTTTATATATTTTTCTGAAATTTCGCAAAACAAAAATTTAAAATGCCAAAAAATATCTGTTTTTTATCATAGTCATCCCCTTTGTAGGGATGGCGGGGCTGAAGGTTTCACGGGCCTTCAGCCCACCTTAAAAATTTTAGGACAGTGCAGTGACGAAAAACAGCGAGATGTTTTATAAACACACGTAGTCTATTTATATTATGAAAACAAACAAATTATTTTTGGTTCTGACAGGAATATTACTCTTAGTTTCAGCTTTGCAGTTTACTTCCGCTTGCAAACACAATGAATACGACGATCTTGATAACAATTACGACTTAAATAATGGGGATGACGTAATTTTTATAATTAGAGATTCAGGATACTATGATGATTATAGTTCTAAATATTGGGAGAATGAAAAGAGACTTCCTGTTTATGAATATCGTAATGGATATAGCTATAGAGCAACAAAAGATTATCAAGAAGACTTAAATGAAAGAATTTATCGAAATACTTATGTTGAATATGGGAATTCTTATGAGGAATATAATTCTTACAGCTCAAAAAGGTTTAATCTTCAAGAAGAGCCAGAGTATTACTATACATACGATGATTATATGAGAACTTATACTAAACACGAATGTTATTCAAATCCGCCAGCAGACAAACTGTTTTATATTAAATGTCCTTAATAACTAATCTTCTCCAGATTCTAATTCTTTATCAATTTCTTTAATCTTCTTTTCGGTAATTTTTTCTTTCATTTCTTCTTCAAATTCTTCTAACTCTTCTATTTCTTCCGCTATCTCTTCTTTTTCTTCTTCATTTAAGGGTATGGCCTCTCCAAGTTCTTTTTTTAATAAATCAATCTCTTCTTGAAGTTGTTCAAGTCTAAGATAAATTTCTTCATATTGTTTAAGTTGAGTTATATACAGCTGATTTGAATTTGACAAATGCAAAACTGGTAAAAATGAAGCTAGTTTTTCTTCTCGCGTAGGTGCAAGTTGAGAAAAGGTAATATGTTCTTCTTTTGGCTTTTGAATAAAAGAGTTTATTCTACCAAAAATACTTGCTACTCTGTCCTTAAGTGGGATTCTGTTTGCATTTGGTAGGACGACTAATGCTGATTTTTCTGCTTGTCTTGCCTTAATATCTTTTCTAATTCTTCTATTTTCAGTTTCAATAGCTTTATGCAATGCGCCCATAAGTTCTTGTAATGTTACTTTTTTATAACGAGCCATAGGTGTTTTGGGAACAAGAATAGGTATCTCGTCCTCATCTAGCTCAATTCTTTCTAGTGCATATTTCTTATCATCTTGTTTTCCATAAATTGCTTCATCCATTTCTTGAATATATTTGTAAAGAAGTCTTTCAGATTTGATTCTAAGTAAAAGAGAACAGGCAAGTAAAACTTTGGAAGACACAAAAAAATTAGCTTCTTCCATTTCCTGGATTATCAAGGCATATCTCTCTGCTAAAATACCGATATCAATGTCCCAAGGGTCTAACTGTTCAGTTTCAATAAGGTCATAAATAATCGCTTGCCAACTAACTTCTCCGCTAGTAATCAAATTATAGAACTGCGTCCCACCTATCTTATTCTTCTCCGAATTCCTACTTATCACCTCTTCTCCCATCAAACCACCCAATCTTTTCTCTTAATAAATATTGTTGTATTTGTTACTCTATTTTTGTAAAATACTCAATTATCCAGTAATTCTCTCGATAAATTGGCGTATTGATTTGTCACTATATAATTACAACATAATCGAAAGATTTAAATAGTCTTTTTTCATCTAATATTTATCACCTCTTTTTTCCCAGAAGGGGCGAATAGGGCATCTATTTTTAGCCGCTCTACAAGCCCTTTCATGGGTTATAATAACCAAAGAAAGATGATAAAAAAAGAATAGTGAGATTCTATAAAATTCACAATCAATAAAAAGAGATTTTTCGCGAGAAATTAACTAATTATTATATAATTTGTACTCGCGTTTTTCATACTTAAAAAATAAAATATATTTTTCTAGGAATTAACTAATTATCATAATAATTTGTCTCCTAGTTTTTCATATTAACGTATATAAATATCAAATTTCAATCAAAAGATATGTATTATGTAGCTCAACAATATTTTTAAAGCAAGATTTTCTGATTAAACCATGGCAAACAGCGCAGACTCAGTAAAACAGATTGTAGATTATTTAGATAAAAATTTAAAGAAGGGCTATAAATTAGAGGACTTAAGATGGGCTCTTGTAAACCAAAAACATTCTAGAATTGAAATTGAAAAAGCAATAAAGTATGTAGAATCAAGAACTCCTTCTGCGAAAAAAGAAGAACAAAAAGTAGAGGAGATAAAAGAGGCAACTCAAGATTTTATTATGCCTGAAAAAAAGAAAGGATTTTTTAGTAGACTTTTCGGTTAAAATTAAAAATTTTAGAAAAATTATCCAAAATAACTTTTCTCTTTTGTTTCTGAGTTCTTCTCAAATTCTTTTTCAAATATCTCAACAAGAGAATATACTTTTTTCTTAAGGTCTTGCCACTTAGAATAACTTTTTTTAATAAACTCGCCTTCGCTCTTCTCGTCAAAAACAGTATCTAATTTTATTGTGGAAATCTGAATCCTGGCTAGCTCTTTATAAATTTCTTTTATTTCTTTTTTATCTTGTTCTGATAAATTTTTCATAAATGAAAAAACAAACATCGGTGGAGAGGAAGGATTCATTAACATCTCAAATAAATGTAAATATCCTGCAATTTTTTCTGCAATAGCTCTTCTAACATCTCTGATTAACAAACCCTCTTCTTTCTCGGAGATCTTTTCTATATCGAAGTCTTCAACTAATTTTTCAAAAGCAGGCAAATGAAATTTATCTTCAATTTTTTTATAATCTTCTTTTATAGTTTTAAGTGATCTTTCTACCATAAATTTGAGGAATTAAGAGAATTTATAAAACTTCTTAATTATGCTTTTTTACGCCACGGTAGCTCATCAGGTTAGAGCACGGCATTGGTAATGCCGAGGTGGTGAGTTCGAGTCTCACCCGTGGCTTTTGCGTTATTTTCGTTAATTTCATTGATTTGAATTTATAGTTTGGAAACTACAAATCTTTATAAATTGTCCAAAGATATCAAATTCATGGATATAACAAAAAGAGGGATAGATATGGTTGCTGGTGCTAACGCAGCACTCGTTTATAGAAAAGCGCATCCTCTTGCTTCTGAAGAAGAAGTAATGAGTCATGTAATGTCTTTTTCAAAGAACAAGCAGTTCAAGAACTCTCAGATGGAAATAGTAGTAGGAGCATCTTATGCAATGAAGCTATTAGCAAGAAATCCTCAAGTTTCTGACAGAGTAGTTATTGACCAGATTATGAGGGAAATGACAACCCTTCTACCTGTAAAAGAATAAAATCTTATCTTCAATGATTTAATGAATTTTATAACTAGTTAGAAATGTAATTATATTTTTTCTATATTTAGCTCTAAGGCTACAACTGGCATGTTTATTCCCCAATTCTTTAGAACTCTCGGAGCCACTTCTCCGATTACTCCTATTTCAATTCCGTTAACAACTATTCTTCCGACTCTACCTATAATGAAGTTACTATTCTCACATTCTTCTAATGAATAACTTATATTCAGCATTCTAAACAAATAATCTAATATTTGTTTCATTTCTGTGAAATTAACCTTTTCATCAGTTACTGCTATCGCTAAATGTTCTTTTTCAATAACACCGGTATCACTTTCCTCTTTTTTAGCAATTGCAAAAACTTTTCCAGACTCAAATATCTTTTGAGGATATGAAGAATCTGAGTTTTCAGAAATTATTTTTAAAATATTTGTAAGTAAATCAATTCTCAAAACATTATATTCTGTTTTAGATTCCTCAACTTCGATAAAATCTTTGAATTCATAATTACTTTTTTTGATCTCTTCTTTTGTATTAAGGTGATAAGAAGAACATTCAAGCAATCCAAGCCCAGATAGTATTTCAGAAATCTTCCTTCTCATTTTACTATTTTTCTCTTCTTCAGCAATAGTGGATATTTTTGGAATTTCTGGAACAAAGTTTTCAAATCCGTAACCAATAGAAATGTCTCCTACTAAATCAATCCAATGAAGAATATCTACTCGATATGGTGGAACAAGTGCAATACCTTTATCGTATTCAATTTGCATTCTTTCAAGGCATTTCTTAACGTCTTTGTCATTTAGATTTAATCCGAGTGTTTTGTTAACATCTTCTAATTTTAGTTTAACTTTAGTATAATCTAAATCTGGAGAAATAAATTCTTCTTTGTCAGAAACTTTCATCTGATAAATTTCTCCACCAATATCTGCAAAAATAGCAGTCAGAATATTCAATGTCTTTTTCAAATAAGCTAAATTAAACCCGGAACATTCAATAAAAACCTCTTTTGTTTGTTCACTAATTTTTCCAGTTTCATGTGAATTGATTATAGGGGGCATAGACAACACTTTATTGTTTGCATCCATAAATACGGGGAATTTGTCTAATCCTTCCAGCAAGTGCCCGTATTCTCTTCCTGCGGGGTGCTGAGATAAGATCTGTAGTCCTGTTATTTCTCTGGGGAACTCCAAAGGTTGGAATTTAATCTCTTCAGGCTTTTTAGCCATAAATGTTATTGGTAATTTTATTTTTTCTAAAGGATAAATTCCAATAGCGAGTTTCTTTCTTTTTCTTGCAAAGGTAGTGTGGAGTTTTTCTTGAATCTCAATTAACTCTTTTATTTTAGAGTCATCAAGCTTCAAGTTCTTTACAATTGCACAAGCAGTAAAGGGTCTAACTGCTTTAACAGATTTATCAATAATTACTTTGTAATCTTTTTCCGGTTTATGCACCTTTATTGGTTTCAATTTTTCATTTTTCAAATACGGAACCATCGCTCTGATAAATCCTTGCATAGAAAGCATATCTGGTCTATTTGGAGTTACATCTATTTCCAGAGTATCTTCAGTCAAAGATTCTACTGGCGTTCCAAACATTGCAATTTTATTTTCAACTTCATAAGTAATTTTACCTATTCTTTTTTCAACATCTTTTCTATTCATTGATACTACTGTCATTTTATTCTCTCCAGAATTTCATCTCTCTTAATTTAGTTATATTATTCTTATACATTTCTCTTAAATCTTTTATTTTATATGACTCCATAATTATCCTATCAAATCCGGGGCCCCATGCTAAAACCGGAATATGTTTTCCAAATATTGGTATTGTGACTTCGGGTCTAAACATTCCTGCACCACCAATTTCTAGCCATTCTTTTCTTTCTTCATTCCAATAATCTATTTCCAAACTAGGTTCTGTGTATGGAAAATAACTAGGTCTAATTCTAATCTTTTCGTATCCCATTTTTTTGAAGAATTCAATTAAATAACCAAGCAACTGCCTAAATGTTGCGTTTTCATCAACGACAATTCCTTCTGTTTGATTAAATTCAAATCCGTGCTTCCAGTCAACAGTTTCATTTCTAAAACATTTTCCAAGTGCAAAATATTTAGCAGGATACTCTTTTTTATCTGCTATTTTTTTCAAAGTTTTAGATGAAATACAAGTGGTGTGTGTTCTTAGTAAAACTCTTTTAGAAATTTCCTCATTATATTCATATTCCCATCCTTTGCTTCCGTCTACTCCTCCTTCATGTGCCTTTCTAATATTTTCAACAAGTTTTTTATCAGGCAAGGTTCCTTTCAATCCTTTAATAAAAAAAGTATCTTGCATTTCTCTAACTGGATGGTCTTGAGCAGTGAATAATGCATCAAAATTCCAGAAACTGTTTACAACAATTCCGCCAGTCATTTCCTTGAAACCCAAATCAAGCCAAATTCTTTTTGCATAATCCGTTGCCTGGTTTACAAAGTGTCTCTTGCCTCCGTAAATTCTTGGAACGGGAGAAACAATATCATATCTTCTAAACTTCTTACCTTTCCATGTTTCAGAATTAATCATCTTAGGAGTTAACTGTTCAATAAAGTTATCTCCTAAACTTTCTTTTGCAATTCCTTTACCTAGAGAAGTCAATTCTATTTCAATATTTTTTTCTGTTTTCAATTCGATGATTTCTTTTCTATTTTTTAAAGAATCCAGTGCAAATTTTTCTTCAGGAGCAAGCGCACTAAAATCAATAGGTAATTTTTTAAGGAATTTTTCTTCTAATGTTTCTTTATTTGCTTCAGCTTCAGTTGCAGTCAAAACAACCCTTCCATCTTTTATATCTGCAAGAGCTTTCTTCTTCAAAACACCTACTGATACTTTGGCTTCGTTTTCATTCAATTCAGAAACGTTTTTTATTTCTCCTAAAGGGATTGATTTTTTATCTGTAAGTGCTTGCAAAAGTTTTCTTTCTGGTAAACCTTTTTTCTGATAATAAATTCCATTAATACCCAAACCCACGACTTGTTTTTCGCTAGTTTTAATATTTACTAACCCTTTATTTTTCAAGAATTCCAATGCTCTTAGAGCACTGGTGTTATCCATATCGGACTTGGCCGTAAGTTCATCTAAATTTTTGCATGAAGCAATAAATGGAACAATTTTCCTTTCTATCGGAGATAGAGACTCTATTATCTTGTCTTTTTCCATAATCTAATCTACCAAATATATTATATAAACTTAATTATTCTCTTTCCTCGAAAATTCTTCCCATTCTCTTTATTCTGTCTATCTGGTTCTTTTTTATTTCCTTTAAAGAAGAGTCATCTTTCTTAATAATATTAGAAACTACTTCTCCTGCTGTAAATCTAGGCAAAACAACATAATCTGCGCCCTGGTCATATAATTCTAAAGCTTCTTCATTAGTTTGTGCAGTTAAAATGACTTTTGTGTCTTTGTTTTCAGACTTTATTTTTTTAAGTAAAAGAACGCCATCTATAAGATTGGGAGCAGTACTTATTACTCTTGTTAATTTTTTAACGTCAAAAGATTCCAAAATATCGGGGCTTTCAATATCTCCATAAACACAAGAAATCTTCTTTTCTTTTAGCATAGCAATTATCTCAGGGTTATAGTCAATAACAACTACTTCTTCTTGATGTGATGGTAAAAACTCTCTTAGAACAATTTTACCCATTCTGTCACAACCAACGATTAAGATAGTCTTATCTGACTTATCATCCATATAGCCTACATTTTCTCTTACAGGTATAAAATTTAAAAGAGAAATTGGTTTTCTAAAGACTGCATAAATTTGATTTTCTTTTTCAAGCATAAAAACTGCTAAAGACATCGTAACTATTGTAGCTATAATTACTGTAGATAAAATTGTTTGACTTAAAACTCCCGCAGTAAATCCTATTGCTCCAAGCATAATAGAGAATTCAGATAGTTGTCCGAGACCAATAGCTGAAACAAAGCTAGTTTTTTCTGTATATCCGAATATTTTTAGCAAAATAAATGTAACTAATGGTTTGATAACTATTGCTCCAATAATTAATACGCCAAATAATGCTAGTTCGCTTCTTAGTCCAGTTACTGTAATTTGCATTCCTAATGCAACAAAAAATAAGATTGAAAAGAAGTCCCTCAGGGGTTTTATTCTAGCTTCTAGTTCAGATTTGTATGAAAGATTTGCAAGAGCCATACCTGCAATAAATGCGCCGATAGCAATTGATAATTCTAAGACTAAAGATAAAATAATAAAGATAAAAAGAACAGCAAGAGCAAATAAAACTACTAATTCTTTAGCATGCTTTGATGCTGCTGCACGTTTAAAGGTATAGTTCAATACGCTTTTTTGTAAAAGGATAGACAGTCCAATTAAAATAAAAAGTTTGATAACTGTTGGTGCAACTCCCATAATAGTCATTTCACCAGAAGCGATAAGGGAAATTGCAAAGATGGCAAATAAGTCTTGTAAAAGTAATATTGCAATAAGGATTCTACCGTGTAACGTTACCAGATCTCCACTATCTGAAAGAAGCTTAAGAACTACCATTGTTGAACTAAAAGTTATTATCATTCCAAGATAAACGCTCTGCATAAAGTCCATTCCAATTAATCTTAAAACTGGCAAGGCAAGTGAAAGTAATATTGCTATTTGAAGTAACCCTATAAACACTATTTTTTTCATATTCACTTGTTTCAATTTTTTAAGTGAAATTTCTAAACCTGCTAAAAAAACTAAAAAGGCAATACCTATGGAGGAGAAAGAAGAGATTATATCCATGTCTTTAACAAAACCAAATAAGGCTGGTCCGATGATGAAACCGGAAAGAACATATGCAAATAAAGGAGGTTGTTTAATCAACCTAGAAAATGAAGCCATAATTGCACACAAAATAATTATCATTCCAAGTTCAATCAATAAAAACTCTTGCTTTGGAACTGTATTTAGAAAACTATTTGATATAGACAGAAAAGATGAATAAATATCACTCATAAAAAATAAAATCTAACTTATTTTATAAATCTATGTCTATTCTTCATCGCCCATTAAAGAAAATAGCTTAGAGAAAATACTTTCATTTTTTACTTCTTTAATTGCACCCGGACCTATGATCTTAATTGCAATTTCATTATATTTTCTAGAAACTTTACTTTTTGGATGTGTGTGCACAACAGCATCTCTCTTATTCAATGCTTTTTTTACAGAAACATCTTCAGGAACAACACCTATAATTTGAGTTTCAAGCATTGATTTTATAGATTGTAAAGACATTTCATAATTTTGATCTCTATGTCTTGTAACAATAACTCCTTTGATATCTTTTTTCATTTCTCTAGCAACTTTAACTGCTTTCAAAGAATCTGTAACTGAAGGCATTTCAGGATTTGTTACAATAATTATCTCTTCTCCTGCTTCAAGAGTAGCCATAGCTTCTTCTGAGAACCCTGCAGCTGAATCAAGAATAATAAAGTCTGCTCTATCTTTAAGTTGTTTTATCACTAAAGGTATTCTTTTAGTATTAAATTTAGTGATTTCTTTAATCGAAAGAGAAGACGGGACAATTTTTGTACCCGAAGAATGTTCGTAAATTGCTTCACTTATATCTGCTTTACCCTTTAGAACATGGTTTAAAGTAACTGGAACAATAGGTGCGCCAAGATGAATTCCAATATTAGGTGTATTCAAATTAGCATCTACGATAATCACTTCTTTATTCAGTTTGTTCAATGCAGCTCCAAGATTAATTGCAGTAGTTGTTTTACCAACCCCGCCTTTACCGGAGATAATTGCTATAATTCTGCCCATTTTAGACAGAGAGAAATTGTTTGGTTTCGCTTATAAACCTTTCGAGTATATCGGCATACTCCTTTAACTTGTCCATATTAATATCTGTAATACCATTGAGTTCTATTATTTTTAAATTTACATTCTTTCTAAACTCGCCTTCACGTGTTTTTTTAGTGTCGGGTATTCTCTTGAAAAAAATATAAAGCGGTATTGTTTCTTGCAATGCCTTTTGTTTTTTAAAATAAAGTTTCAAAAATTCAATCTTTTGCTTAGGTGAATCTGGCATTTTCTTAAGTGTGCCATCTTCAAATGCTTTTTGAATAATTGCATCAAAACTAATATCCATCATACTTTTCCAACGTGCTATTAAATTCAGAATTACATCGCAAGTCTTAGTATATTTCATGCTGACGTACAGCAAATGGTCGGCGCTAGTTTTTTCTTTAAGTATCTCAGTTATCATAATTCTTCTCCACTACAATCAATCGAACTTTTTCAAAGTAAGAGGTGTATTTATATCTTGTGTTTTTTGTTCAAACCTCTCTAAAACAGTGTCTAATACTCTTATACTTTCAGAAACTCCTTTTTCAGTTAAAATTCTACAGTTCTCCCTGCCAAAAATTACTAATTTTTCGCCTTTTACAAATTCTAAACGTGCTTCCTTATGTTTTTTCGCAAATAAAAGTACTTTTTTTAATTCTTCAACTTCCGTTTTTTCTAAGGTTTTTTTACCAATTTTTTCAAAGAATAATTTGGCTCTTTCATCTTTTCCACTAGGCATTTCTTTTGTATTTAACTTAAGATAAAGAGTAGAATCAATAATATAGGTAGCTGCTTTTTGTAGTTCAACAAGGCATTTAGCTAAAACTCTCTTATCATCCATTATTTTCATAGTAACTTCCAAAAGATACTGAGCAATTTTCAAATGTCTTTTGGCTTCGTAAACCGACTGTATAAATTTAACTTGCATCTTATTTTAACTCAATAATTGCAAGAGCGATATCTCCATCGTTCTTTTTCAAGAAATCAATTACTTGTTCACGTGATTTACCTGTCTTGTCCATCACCATCTTTACGTCAGCATCATTAAATTCTTCTTCAGCGCCAGCAGCTTCAATATGTTCTGGTCCTGAAATTTGATAAGAAACATTTCCCTGCATAGAGATCTTAATTACTGAGGGTTCATCTAAAATTATTCTTTTATCAGCGCATTCAATAATAACTCTTTGTGCATTGATTTCAGTCTGAGCTATGCCCATCTTTTTCATCATGCCTTGCATTTGTTTAGGATTAATATTGCCGAACATATTTCAAAACTCCTTAAGCAGCACTTATTGGAAATAAATACTTCAAAGATATCACAAATAAAATTACTGCGATAATCATAAGAATAACTGCAGAAGGGCCAAACTTAATCTTAGAATCGTACTCTTCTTTGAATCTAGTAAGTCCTCCTCCGAAACCTGTTGGAAGCATATTTTCTTGTGCCATAAATTATAGAATAATTGGGTATTTATAAAGATTTAGAATTAGTAATTTTCCTCTAGAACTTCGTAATATGATTGTGGATGCTTACATGCTGGGCAAAGATCTGGAGCATCTGTTCCTTCGTGAACATAACCGCAATTTCTACATTTCCATTTTACTTTTTTATCTTTCTTGAAAACTTTCTTATTTGTAACATTTTCTAATAATTTTCTATATCTCTTTTCATGTTGTTCTTCAACTTCTCCAATTTCTTTAAATGCATAAGCAATAAGTGGAAATCCTTCTTGTTTTGCTATCTTCTCAAATTCAGGATACAATGCACTCCATTCTTCTTTTTCTCCATTTGCAGCAGCGAGTAAATTATCTTTTGTTGTTCCAATTTTTCCAGCAGGATATATCGCTGTAATCTCAACAGGTCCACCTTCTAAAAATTTGAAGAAAACTTTTGCATGTTCTTTTTCATTCTCAGCAGTTTCTAAAAATATCGCAGAAATTTGTTCATAATTTTCTTTTTTAGCAACACTCGCAAAATAAGTATATCTATTTCTAGCTTGACTCTCTCCAGCAAATGCTTTTAATAAATTCTTTTCAGTTTGAGTTCCCTTGATTGACTTTGCCATCTTTACTTACTTCTCCAAAGTCCGTGCAAATTACAGAATGCTCTTGCAACTTTAACTTCAAAATCAAACTCTGCTTCTGGCGCATCACCGGCGTTTAAGAAAACTCTTTCACTCTCTCCGTCTTTAGATTCAGCTTCAATCCACATAATGTAATGTTTTTCTTCCATTGGATGAGCAATACTTCCTACAGAAACCTTTTTACCTTTAATTACTGGAACATGTTTTTCTTTAGAAGCACTATCATCTGCATTTTCTTTTTGTAAAATCATTGGCTTTCCACAGCAAACTAAAACTCCGCCACCCGCATAAAGAACTTCAACTACATTTCCACAAATTGGACATCTATAAACCTCTTTTGCTTTTGTCATACTATCTCTATTTTATTATACTATTTAAACTTTTATCTTCACTGTTAACAGACTACAATAATCCCTTTAAACTCTAATTTTATAATTCGTCCATGAGCGATTTCATAAGAGAGGATAAGGCGGCAACAATCTTGTCTAAAATACAGGGTTCTTTTCCAAAAGTAAAACTACATTTTTCAGGTTCTACTCCTCCGGAAATTTTCGTTGGTAGAGTAAACTATCCAAATGTTTTCTCAGGAATTCTTTCTCCAGACTATAAAGGCGACACGACAGTTTTAGCTTCACCAGAAGAATGGGTTAAAAAAAATCTTTCTATAGAACAAGTTCTTTCATATCGTGGAAGTATGGTATATGGAAGGCAAATAACAAACATCAAAGCAAATAAAAGTTTATCAAACGTAACTCAACAATTAGCCCTAGCATCCAAGCCAGTTTCAACAGAATTTTTCCTTAAACGCCAACCAACTTTACAATATACTTCTTCTAGTGTTATGTCTATCATGGCAAACCCTGCACCAATCGAAAGAGTACTTTTGGAAGAGAATCCTTTCATAGAAAAGAAAGTAGACTATCTAACAGCAGATTACGACGTTAAAGCGACAACTGCATTAAAAGAATTATATTCTTCAAATATTCAGGTTAGTCATTTACAAAAATTATTCTCAGCAGGCTTACTCGGCGTAAAACCTCAAAGAAAACTAGTTCCTACAAAATGGGGAATTACTGCAGTAGATGATACTCTAAGTAAATATTTACTAGCAAAAATAAAAACATACAAGGAAATTTCAGAAATACTTTTATTCACAGATAATTATGCAGGTAATTACTATAATATTCTTTTGCTGCCTGGAGAATTCAAATTTGAAGTAATGGAAGAAGCTGTTCCAAATATCTTAAATCCAACAAAAGAGAATTTAATGCAGCAAGATATTGGTTTCTGGCAAGACTATGAAGGTTTTTTCGGAAGAAAAGAATATGCTTCAAGCGTAACCGGTGCCTACTATGCAAATCGTTTAGGAATTTGTGAATATTTAGAAAAAATAAAACGTCAAGCGAATATAATTGTTTTTAGAGAAACTACGGATGAATATTATGCTCCTTTAGGTGTAGGAATTTTAAGAGAAGTAACTAGAAAAGCAATGCAAGGTCTTCCAGTTAAGGTAGATTCTTTAGCTTCTGCATTAAAAATAATTGACTCGAGAATTAAAGTTCCGATAGAGAAATTTAGTAAACTCTCTTGGATAATTTTAAATTATAAAAAACAAAAGAGGCTCACTGAGTTCTAAAAGGCCTATAACTTTCAACTTTTATTTTCATAAATTTCATCTGTCTTCTATGCATTATCTTAGGAATTAAGTAAACAAAGATAAAAAGCAAAACTAAAATCAGAAGAATCCACAAAGTTTGTATCAATGCCGGATCATTCATGTATTGATAATCTCCTTTTTCAGTTGCAATTACCGCATTTCCAGTTATTAGAGTACTTGCAGTCATAAAATAAAAATATGAAAAGAAGAAAGTGAGAAAATAAGCTATTAAAATACCTATTAAAAAATTTCTTCCAGTTAAACCATCAACTCTTTTCATGCTATTCTATAGTCTTTTTATTATATAAATCTATTTGATAAAGAAAACTAAAAATCCTTCGATTAATGCAGCAATAATTAGAAGAGGAGTTACAATTAAAAGAAACACAAATAGGGATTCAAGACTTTCTTTTCTCAATTTCTTATTATTAAAAATTAATGTTGTTCCTAGTTTTAAACCGATGCCTAAAGAAATAATTATTGCAGGTAGTTCAAATATTCCATGAGGTAAAAGTTTCCAAAGTATTAATATTCCTTCAATTGAAACTGCTTTATTAGCTACATACCCTATTAAAAAACCATTAGTTAGGGAAATAACAACGGGGAATATTCCAAATAAAATTCCTAAAACTATTGAGAGAAAACCCACATAAATATTATTTGAAAAAATAGTCCAAATTGTTTGTATAAGATTTAATCCTTCAAATTTCATCAAAATTTCTTTTAATTTTTCTTTTAGTATATTCTCTAATTCTAAAGGCAATACAGTAAAATATCCAATCACAGCAAAAATTAAAAATATTAAAGTAATAATAAAAATATATTTTCTCGAGTCTTTAATAAAAGAAAAACTTTCTTTATAAAATTCTTTTAGACTTTTGTGTTTTCTTTTTTTTAAAGCCATTTTATCCTCCAAAATATTGAGAGATCATTTTTGTTTTCTTAGGGTATTTTATCTTCAGATAAACACCATATACAACTCCAACCAATAATCCTCCAAGATGGGCAGTATTTCCAACTGGCAAGGCGAGTGTTGCAGAAAATGTCCACATTACAAAAGTTAAACCTATCATTGCCGCCCACATAGGCATAGGTATTATGAAAAAAACTAATACTTTCATTTTAGGAATTAATACTGCAATAAGCCCACCCAAAGCAAAAATTGCTCCAGACGCTCCAACTGCCATAGATAATGGAGTTCCGAAAAATCTTGCTCCTACTTCGCTATTTCCCAAATACCCTGCGAAAAAAACAAAAAATAAAGAAGCAATAAATCCTCCTATAAAATATAAATACAGAAATCTCTTTTGCCCAATTAGTTTTTCTACAAAACCGCCCATAAATATAAGCGAAATCATATTAGCTATTAGATGACCCAATCCTGCATGTAAGAACATGCTTGTGACAAAAGTCCATAGCTCTTTGCCTTGTAAAATCATAAATGGCTGGATTGCTAATTTATGTGCAACAGCAAGGGGGCCATAAATATATGACAATATAACATAAATTAAAAATGCAACAATATTTACTGCAACAATAATCCCTGTATATCCATTAAAAATTCCTTTACCCATTACTTCTTCTTGTTCTTGATTGCTTTTAAAGGTTTTCTACTCGTCAGATTAGACTTAACTGGCTTTATTTTTTTTACAACCTTACCTTTAGCCGCGGCTTTAGCAAGTTTTGCCTTAGCTTTTCCTTTAGCTTCTTTTTTAGAGGCTGCAGCATTCTTTTTACTTTTCTTTTTATCTAATCTCTCTTTTTCAATTTCTAATTCAGTTCTAATTTCTTTCAGTTCATTTTCTTTTTTTGTTATTTTTCCTTTAATATCTCTAATTGCATTTGTATTATCTACAAGTTCATAAACTTCAGTACATTCGTCACAAGAAAAATCGCTTTCTAGTGCTTTCTCCTCTGTAGCCTCAATATTACATCCCTTACAGATATAATATCTCTTTGTCTCCCGATCAGACAAAACTTGTTTAAGCTCTGTCATTTTTCTTACATATTCTCCTTCAATTTTTTTAAGACACTTCTCCTTATTCAAGGTCCAGAAATAAATATACCATCCTTTTTTCTTATCTTTTTTCCTAGTAAATGAAACAAGTCCTTCTGCTGAAAGTTTATACAAGATATTTCTTACTTGGTTGATAGTTAGATCCATTTTTTTTGCAATCAAGAATTCATTCACATCTTCTTTTTCAAATAAAATGTCAACTATCGTGCCAGTTCCGATGCCTGCCATTTCCTCGACGAGGTTTTTTAGAAGATTTATTTGCATCAATATATTTCTCAGCTTTGTCTTAAATACCTTTCGTTTAATATTGTAGTAACTGTGGAGTTAATATAAACCTATAAAAAACAACCTGTCCTAAAGAAATCATGAGTATTTTTAAAAAAAAGGCAACTAATGAAGAAATTCCTGAAATACCTGCCATTCCTGCACTTCCTTCTTTTAATGTTTCAACTTCTAGAGTTCCTGCAGATTTGCCAGAAGTTAGAGGCGATAGTAATAATCAAGAAGCAATAAAAAAGGCTTTAGACTCTTCTGAGAAAATAAGTGGTGATTCCGGGGCTGTAAGCAGCCCCTCGGAAAGTCTTCCTATTCTTCCAGTTAGTTCTCAAAAAATACCTTTATTACCTTCTGCACCAGTACCTCAAAAAGTTCTGCCAGAAGTTCCAAAATATGAAATGAAGCAACAAGTTTCAACTTCTTTACCTGAGCCTCCAGTAAAGCAAGCTCCTTTAACAAATCCTTTCATACAACAACCTGTGCTTGTAGTGGAACCTATTCAAGAAGAGAAATTTGTAAAAAAAGACGCAACAGAATCTATTTTTGTAAGAATTGACAAATTCAACTCTGCAAAAAAAGACGTAGAAGAAATTGGTAGAGACTTAAAACAGATAACGCACGTACTTGACAAAATAAATGAAGTTAAATTAAAAGAGGACGAAGAAATAACTGAAATAAATAAAACTCTTGAAGAAATTAAAAACAGAGTTAATAGAATTGAATTAGATGTTTTCAATAGGATCTAAATTTTAAAAATGGAAGAAAGACAAGTATACATTTCTTTTGAAAGCCCAGAATATAAATTTCATAAAGCGAGTGTTCTCAAGTGTAGGGCTGATGTTGTACAGCTTCAGAAAAGACTTGTAAATCTGCATGCTCTCCGTTCTCATAAGAAAAGGCTTTTGGCAAATTTAGCTTCTTTAATTTCTTCAACTGATTTTATTGTAGAACGATTGGACGAAAGGATGCCAGATCCGTCTTTGCCTCATAGTCTAAAAAGTAAACTTTCTAAGAAAGTTGAAAAACCTCATCAAAAGATAGTTACTATAAAAACCGTAAAAGAGCCAGTAGTAGAGGAATTAGATGTTTCTGATCTAGATAGAGAATTGATGGAATTGAATAGAAGAATAAAAGAACTTGGCTAACGCGAAATCTTAATAAACCTACATTAGCACTAATTTTTATGGGATTAACAAGACAAGAATTAATAAAAAAATATATTGAATTTTTTAAGTCGAAAGACCATCAAGAAATTCCTTCTGCAAGTTTAGTTCCTGCAAATGATCCTACTGTTCTATTTACAACCGCAGGTATGCATCCTTTAGTTCCATTTTTACTTGGACAAAAACATCCTTTAGGAAAAAGATTAGTCGATGTTCAAAAATGTATTAGAACTGGCGATATAGAAGAAGTAGGAGATAGTTTCCATCATACATTTTTTGAAATGATGGGGAACTGGTCTTTAGGAGATTACTTCAAAAAAGAAGCGATTGAATGGAGTTATGAATTTGCTACAAAAGTTTTAAAACTTGACAAAAAGAGATTAGCAGTCACGGTTTTCGCAGGAAGTAAAGACTCTCCAAAAGATGAAGAATCTGAGAAAATATGGTTAGATGCGGGTATTCCTAAAGAGAAAATTGCATTTTTAGAAAGTAACTGGTGGCAGCACCCAAGTAATAATACTCCTTGCGGTCCCTGCACCGAAATGTTTTATTGGAAATTAAACAATGTTTCGGTTCCAGAAATCTTTGATCCGAACGACAACAACTGGGTCGAAATATGGAATGATGTTTTGATGGGTTTCACGAAACTATCTGAAGGAAAATTTGTCGCTGCAAATCAAAAAAATATTGATAACGGCCGAGGTTTAGAAAGAGTTCTAGCTGTAATAAATGGGTTAGAAGACAACTATTTGATAGATGTATGGCAACCATTAATAAACGAAATAGAAAAACTTTCTGGTAAGAAATATTCTGGAAATGAGAAATCTATGAGAATTATTGCAGACCATCTTAAAGCATCCTGTTTTATAATTTCCGACGGTGTTTTGCCAAGCAATACTGAAAGAGGTTATGTTTTAAGAAGATTAATTAGAAGAGCCGTTAGACATGGAAGGCTTTTGGGTTTAAGAGAGTTTACTAGACGGGTTTGTTTGAAAGTTTTTGAAATTTATCCAGACTATGAAAATTTACAATTTAAGAAGCAAGAAATTTTAGATGAAATAGAAAAAGAAGAAACAAAATTCAATTTAACTTTAGAACAAGGTATAAAAGAATTCGAAAAACTTCCAGGAGAAATAATCGACGGAAAATCTTCCTTTTTATTATATCAATCATATGGTTTTCCAATTGAGATGACCGAAGAACTTGCAAAAGAAAAGAATATTTCTGTTGATTTAAAAGGCTTCGAAGAAGAACTAAAAAAACATCAAGAGTTATCTAGAACTTCTTCTGCAGGAACATTCAAATCAGGCCTCGCAGATAATAGTGATGCAACTCAGAAACTTCATACTGCGACACATTTATTAAATCAGGCTCTAAGAGCAGTTTTAAAAGATGAAAGTATTCATCAAAAAGGTTCAAACATTAATCCAGAAAGACTAAGATTTGATTTTAACTTTTCTAGAAAACTAGAGCCGAATGAAATAAAAGAAGTAGAAGATTGGGTAAATGATAAAATCAAACAAAAATTAGAAGTAAAAAGAGAAGAAATGAAATTGTCAGAAGCAACAAAGCAAGGTGCTCAGGCAGAATTTGGAACAAAATATCCGGATATAGTTTCAGTTTATACTATTTTAGATAAGAAAGGAAAGGTATTCAGTAAGGAAATTTGTACCGGTCCACATGTTTCAAATACTCATGAACTAGGAAAATTCAAAATTCAAAAAGAAGAATCTTCTGCTTCTGGAATTAGACGTATTAAAGCTGTTTGTGAATAATTATTTTTGAGATTCGTTACATAGTACTTCTGCTAAGTTTGCCCAATCAACAAAAAGATTTAGTAGTGCAGATGCTTGTAAGGGAGTGTCAACGTTGTGCGGCATATATGAAACAGGAACAGGTCTTCTTAAAAATTCTTGGGGATTTTCTTCTGCCCATTTCTTATATCTTGCAAAGTCATCAAGATAATTTTCTCTATCTGACTCTCCTAAAGCAAGATCACAAGAATCTCCTGGGACCTTTAGTCCTCTAAGAAGAAAACTATCATCTACAAAAGAGTATGGGTTTTTTATTTCCCCCATCTTATTTAGGCCATATCCTTTTATTGTCATTCTTCCAGATTCTTGAAATCTTTCCTTTACTTCCGATTTCATTTCCATTTGTCTTAAAACAAGGGCCACTCTTGAATCTAGCTCAGCATCAAATCCCCAACATCCTGGAAAAATTCTATCCTTTGGACCAAATGCTTGAAATCGATAAATCATAAAATTTTTTGGGTTTTCGAGCTTTTTAAATAAATCTATGCTCTAAAAAATTAAAAATAAAAAAAGAAAAAGCGCTGAAATCAGCGCAATTTAAGATTAACTATTTCTTGCTCCAAGCCGCTATTCCCCAAAATATAAGATTTAAAGGAGATATTATACATAATATCGCCCACCAACCTGGTTTTTTCACAGCTTCAAACATTTTCCATTGCCAAATTATAGTATATATGCCAAATATCATTATTGCAATAAAATAGACTATTATTCCTATAATAGGTATTCCTATTATCAATAAACTTAAAAGCAATAACCACGGCCACCAGTGCATCTTAGATGTTTGAAATGCTATAATTAATGGACCTACTCCGGGTATCCATGCAAGCCCAGGACTATCTAGTTTAGCTTTTTTAGCAATTGCCATAAAAGCAAGACTTGTATATATGTATATTAATCCAAAAAGAATAATAACAAAAACAAGCATACCCCTAAGGATAGCAAGAATTCCAGCACCTATTAATTCTTCTCCAGCCATTTTTCACCTCCTTTATAACTAATAAAATTTTATTTTCTTCTAGATTTTCTTCTGTCTATTATCTTTTCTAAAACTTGAAAATGTCTATCTAATCTCTTTAGCCTTTTTCTTTGAGAAAGCACATAAATCCAATAAGCAATTACGGCAATTAGAAATATTCCTAAAAGGAAAAAGTTGATTGGTTGAATTTGTTTACTTTCATTGATCACATTACCTGTAATTCTAAATCCCAAGAGTGACCCTATTCCAGGTATTAAAACAAAAGGCAAAAATCTCCACTTCTTTTTCACTTCTTTTTTCTGAAGATACTCTGTGAATCTGATTTTTTCATTCGGATGAAGTTCTTTAAAATATTCTGTCTTGTAGTATGGAACAACGCCCTCTCCCATGGAACCTCTTACTTTTTGTTCTATTCTAATCATTCTTTCAATTAAATCACAAGCTAAAAAATTCTTCTTTTCAGATCTAGTCATATCACTAAACTCTCTTTTCACAGGTTTTTTGAAAATTCCTATCTGCATAAAATTCCTAATTAAAAAGACTATTTAAACATTACTCTACATAAATGCTAGGTTTGCCAGGCAATGCTTTCTTAGCTTTATTTTCAGGGTCATATTTTTCAGAATCGTTTACTGCAAAAATAATAGTGGGCTTTCCAAGTGCCTTTTCAATCTTTTCAGCACTAACTTGCTTAATTTCAAAAGGCATCACATATAAATAGATTTTCTCAACTTTTTGTGTAGATAGTATCTTATCAATAAGGGGCTTAATATTTCCAATTATTTTTTCATTTACATCTTCCTGTTTAGCAGACTTCTTTACTTCTTCATATTTTGGCCATTCTGCAATGGATATAAATCCTTTATTTCCAAGTTTCTCCCAAATTTCCTCTGCAATATGGGGGCAGAAGGGGGCAATTAATTTAAGGGCTTTTTCAAAACTTTCTCTAGATATTTCACTTTGCTTGGAAATTAAATCAAATAACTCTCTGATCTCTATTGTTGATTTTCTATAGTCAATATTTTCAATTTGCTCAGTAACATTCTTTACTGTTTTATTTATTTTATCTTTTAATTCTTCAGTGTCTTTACCAATTTTAACTTCTTGACCTATCTTCCATATCTTATTAATAATTCTAGTAGATCCTTGTATTCCTTTATCGCTCCAATTAAATCCTTTGTCTGGTGAAGCTTCAGATAGCATAAAAAATCTTGTTGCATCTACACCATATTTAGCCATAGTCTCAAGAGGTTCGACTCCATTTCCTTTAGACTTGGACATCTTCTCACCATCAGAACCATTAATCATCCCCTGATGGAATAATCTTGGTGCAGGTTCCTCAAAATCAATTAATCCGATATCATGCAAAAACATAGTATAAAATCTAGAGTAAATTAAATGCATACAAGCGTGTTCTGCTCCGCCAATATATAAATCAACAGGCATCCAATATTTTACTTTCTCTTTTGCAAATATTTCTTTATTATTATGAGGGTCACAATATCTTAAGAAATACCATGAAGAATTTACAAAAGTATCCATAGTATTTGCTTCTCTTCTTGCTTTGCCTTTGCATTTTGGACATTTTACATTTAACCATTCTTCATTTGTTAGCAGAGGATTGCCAACGCCAAATTTAACTTCTTTTGGTAGTTTAATGGGTAATTCTTTTTCGGGAACAGGAACTATTCCGCATTTATCGCAATGGATTAACGGTATTGGTGTTCCCCAATATCTTTGTCTTGCTACAGACCAGTCTCTTAATTTATAATTAACAACTCTTTTAGCTTTGTTTTGAGAGATTAACCAGTCGCTAATTTTCTTCTTAGCTTCTTCATTTGAAATTCCACTAAATTCCTTAGAATTCATTAATATTCCCTCTTGAGTAAATGCTCGTGTTTCAGTTAAATCGCCTTTAATAACTTGTTTAACAGGAATTTTATATTTCTTGGCAAATTCAAAATCTCTTTGATCATGAGCAGGCACAGCCATAACCATTCCGCCACCATAATCTGCGACGACAAAATTACCGGCATAAACAGGAACATTATCCTTTGTAGCGGGGTTAATTGCATAGCTTCCTGTAAAAACTCCTTCTTTTTCCATTTCTCCTAATTCTTTTTCAGAAACAGATTTCAATTTTTTCAAAAATGCTTCGACTTCTTTCTTTTGTTCCTTAGTTACCAAATCAAATAAATTTTTATGTTGTGCAGAAACAACTACAAATGTAACTCCAAAAATTGTATCTGGTCTTGTTGTGAAAACAGGCCAAACCTTACCATTAATTTCAAAACCAATTTCAGTTCCGTAAGATTTTCCAATCCAGTTCTTTTGCATTGCAATTGTTTTTTCTGGCCAATTAAGTTTCTTATGGCCTTCTAATAATCTGTCAGCATAATCTGTAATTTTCAAGAACCATTGTTTCATTTGTTTGATTTCAACTTCGGTATCGTCATGTCTCCAACACTTACCATTCTGAACTTGTTCATTTGCAAGAATCGTATTACATTTAGAGCACCAGTTAACTGCAGCTTCTTTTTCATAAACTAAACCTTTCTCAAACATTTTCAAGAAAATCCATTGGTCCCAGTGATAATAATTGGGGTCTGCAGTATTAACTTGTCTATCCCAGGCATATGTCAATCCTAGTGTTCTTTGCTGTTTTGTAAAATTTTTTATTGAATTATTTGTATACTCTTCTGGATGTTGTCCGGCTTTTATTGCTGCATTTTCCGCAGGTAAACCTAATGAATCAAAACCCATTGGATGTAAAACATTAAACCCTTGCATTTTTTTAAATCTTGCAGCAACATCTCCTATAGTAAAATTAAAAGTATGGCCCATATGCAATCCTGTTGCGGAGGGATATGGAAACATTTCAAGAACGTAATACTTTTTCTTTTTTGGGTCTTCGGTTGCTTCGAAAACTTTTTCAGATTCCCATCTATCTTGCCATTTCTTTTCTATTTTTGCAAAATCTATTTTTTGTTCTTCTTCCATATTTCTTTCCACTTTCTAAACTTTTTAAATTGTTCTATCTCTCAAATGGATAATAGAATGCAAGTGTATCACTAGTATCTGCTATCTTACCTATTCTATAATCAGCATATTTTCCAACAGGTTCAGATCCTGGGAATTTTTCTCTTGACATAACGATTCCGCTTGGCGGACTATTAGCAATAACTGCATAATAATATCCGGGCTTAAGTGTTATTCTTCCATCTCTTCTAAAAGAATAAATCTCTCTACCTGGAACATGTCGTGCTTCCCTAGGACTAATTGTTTCAAAGCTCATAAAAACCTCCTATTTCAGATTTAGTTAAAGAACATGTAAGAACCATTTTTCAAAAGTTGATTAAGAATGATGGCTCTCTTAAATGAGAGTCAAGACTAACACTAATAATAAAATTAGACTCATTTGTGTTAGTTGCATGACATTATAGCGAAATGTAAGTTTAAATAGTTTTTGAAATGTATTAACTATTGTGTAGTGGCCAATGTTTATTAATTAAAATAATTTAAATATTTTATGAGGATTAGGCTAGAAAGTGGAAAACAAAAAGAATTGATTTTATTAGCTAAAGAAAAACTTACTTGGGAAGATCTAGCTAAGAAGCTAAACATGGGGACAGTTTATTTGGCAGCAGAATTAAAAAATGAAAAAAGACTATTATCTGAAGAAAATTATAAATCTCTATGTAGGATATCTAACAGCAATTTTGATAGATATATATTAGAAAGAGTAGATGATAACTGGGGTAGGTCAAAAGGCGGGAAGAATTCAAACGGAAATACTAAAAAGTTTGTCGAGCCAAAAAAAGATGAGAAATTAGCAGAGCTATTCGGAATAATTCTCGGCGACGGCCATATAGAGGAAAGAGTAATTGGAACAAAAATAAGGGTATACTGTCTTAATATAGCTGGAAACTCAAAGACAGATTCAGATTATATATTCAGATATATTCCTAGTTTGTCAAAAGAGATTTTTAAAGAAGAAGGAATTATTCGAAAAAAGCCAAAAGTAAATTGTGCTTACTTTAGTCTTCACGGAAAGAAGATTGTGGAGTTTTTGAAGAAAAATGGATTAAAACCAGGAAATAAAGTTAAAAATAATGTAGGAATTCCACAATGGATAAAAGAAAGCGATATCTTCTTAAAAAAATGTATACGAGGTCTAACTGACACAGATGGATGCGTATACTATATTTCTAAAAAAACAAATAGAAATATAAGAATAACTTTCACAAATCACTCTTCTAGGTTACTTGCAGACTACAGAGAAGGACTAATAAAACTCGGGTTTTATCCTTCTAAAATAATGAGGGGTTATGATGTTTACTTAAGTAGCAAGCAAGATGTTGATAAATACTTGAAAGAAATAGGATTTTCAAATTCTAAAAACTTAAAAAGAGTTAAATTCTTGAGTAAACACATATAGGCTCCTATAGAATAGCCGGCCAAGTTCGCCACCCTCTCAAGCGGGAACGATCGTCGTTGAGACGCAAACGTTCAGCCATTCTTATGGCACTGCAATCTCCACGAGAATTCGCCTAGAATTTTCAAAGGTGATGCGGGGAACGGTGGAAACCCGAGTTCGAATCTCGGTGGGAGCGTTTTTATTTTCCAGATTAATTGTAATCCGTCATCTTTTTATATCCTAAACACAATCTAACTTTATGGCAGAATCATGTTTTAAAATTTTAAAGAAAGACAAGAAGACTAACGCAAGAGTTGGAGTTATTTCTACAAAAAAAGGAAAAATAGAAACTCCTTTTTTTATGCCGGTTGCAACAAAAGCTTCTGTTAAACATATTTCTTCAATGGACTTGAAAGCAATGGATGCAAAAGCTGTAATTTCTAATACTCTAGTTTTACATTTAAGGCCAGGAGAAGCTTTAATTAAAAAAATGGGCGGTATTGGTAAATTTATGAATTACGACGGAATAAATGTAACTGATTCTGGCGGATTTCAAATGTATTCTAAAGCACTTTATCAAAAATCAGAAGAAAAAGGAGTTCATTTCAAAAATCCTTATGATGGAAAGACCGTTTTCATAACTCCTGAAAAAGATATGCAAATTCAATTAGATATTGATTCTGAAATAGCAATGTGCCTAGATACTATGCCTCTAATGAATCATTCTAAAGAACAAATTGCTTTAGCTGTAGAAAGAACAACTGCGTGGGCGAAAAGATGTAAAGAGGAACATGGCAAATTACAAAGAAAACTTCCTAAAAATAAACGTCAATTACTTTGGGGAATTACACAGGGAGGTATTTATCCAGACTTAAGAGAAAAGTCAGCTAGAGAGCTAAAAGAAATCGATTTTGATGGTTATTCTTGTGGAGGATTAGCATTGGGCGAAACTTTGGAAGAAGAAATGAAGATGATTAAAATTCATAAAAAGATAATTGGTGAAAAAAAACCTTGTTATTTAATGGGCGCAGGAAATCCTGTAGAACTTCTAGAAGCAATTTCTTTAGGTGTAGATATGTTCGATTCTCGTTTTCCAACACAAAATGCAAGAAGAGGAACAATATTTACAAGTAAAGGAAAATTAAGAATTACTCGAAAGCAATATACTTTTGATAAAAAGCCTTTAGATGAAAATTGTGATTGTTTTGTTTGCAAGACTTATACTCGTTCTTATTTGAAATATCAATTAATGCAAGAGGAAGCAGTTGGATATAGATTAGCAACATTCCATAATTTGTATTATTTGCAAAACTTAATGAAACAAGCAAGAGATGCAATCAAGAAAGGTAAGTTTAAAGAATTTAAATCCAAAATAGAAAAAGTCTACAAAAAAGCAGATTCCGACGTAAAATTGGATTTACCTAAGAAGAAAAAAACAAAGCTAGAGAAATATAAAGAAAGAATAGCAGCTTTAGTTTAGTGGTAAAATTCTGGCTTCCCAAGCCGGTGTCGCGGGTTCAATCCCCGCAGGCTGCATTTTTATTTTATGCAAGATCCGACAAATCTACTAAATAATGGTGCAGGAGATATTAACGAACTTTTAAATTCTGGATGTGCTTGCGTAGCAACAAAAAACGGATGGTCTTTTAATTCAATAAACTCTACTAATTTACCGTCGGGACTTAACCCAGAAAGTATTAATCCTTTTTCTTGCAATATTTTATGATAATTAGGATTAACCTCATATCTATGTCTATGTCTCTCAAAAACTTCTGTTGAATTATATATTTGGAAAACTTTACTGTTATTATCTACAATCGCTTTGCAACTTCCAAGTCTCATTGTTCCGCCCATATCAACAACATTTTTTTGTGCATCCATTAATGTAATAATTTTATTTTCCGTATTTGGATTCATTTCAGTAGAATTAGAATCTTTTAAATCACAAACATTTCTTGCATATTCTACGACGGCAGATTGTAAACCTAAACATATCCCTAAAAAAGGAACTTTATTTTCTCTTAAATATTTTATAACTTCAATTTTTCCTTCCCACCCGCGATTTCCAAATCCTCCGGGAATAATTATTCCATCAAATCCATCTAATGCTTCAGATACATTGCCTTCTGTCTCTATTAATTCACTATCTAAAAATTTAATTTCAACATGAACATTATAATTAGCAGTTGCATGTTTTATTGCTTCAACAACACTCGCATATGAATCTCCTAAAGCAGTATATTTTCCACAGATTCCAATTTTTATTTTTTTCTTAGAATCTTTTTCTACAATTCTTCTTGCTAAAATATTCCAAGAATCGCAACTTCCTTTGCATAAATTTAATCCAAGTTTCTTCTCTATAGCCTCGGGAAATCCTTGTTTTTCTAATTCTTCGGGAATTAAATAAATAGACTCAACATCTTTACCTGTAAAAACACAGTTATTCTCTACGTTACAAAATAATGCAATTTTGTCTTTAATTTTTTCATC
>CAZFJM010000009.1:0-31703 GCA_964519415.1 Candidatus Woesearchaeota archaeon
TAATTCTTTTTTGAGTGTTTGTTGCTCTTTTCGGTTGCATTGCTTCGAAATATTTGTCAAATTCTGGCTGGCTGTCTTTTAATACAGATCTTCCTTTTTCTGAAATTCTAGAATATTTTGAAGTGCTGTTGGGCGTATAAATTATGACTTGGGTTAAATGGGCTTTCTTATCATCTAATTGATACTTTTCCGCATAAATAGCTTTTTTACTTTCAGGAGTTTCTATTTCCATACAAAACAAATGCGAGTAATCTTTGAGAGTTATTTTAGAATTTCCTTCATTTGAAGTATATATTTTTTGAGGTTTTCTTTCCTCACAGCCATTTCCTAGAAATAAGGTGCTTGCCAATGCAAGTGTTAATAGTGTTTTTTTCATGTTAATCTTCTCACCGGGTTTTTCTCAGAATTATAGGTAATTATTTCTTTTCTTCTTTTACTGGAATCATTGATTCAAATTTCTTTGAACCTTCCTTTTCGACTTTCAAATTGATTTGTACTGTGTCAGCGGAGATTTCGTTTCCTCTTACTGTTTTTCTTTTTCTTAATCCTTCAGCATTATCTCTCATTCCTCTTCCTCTTGTTAAAATGATTCTTTTCAATGCTTGACCTTTAACGTCTGGCATTCCAGGGAAACCTGCTTTGTCAGATGTTCCAGCTACAAGTAATTCATAACCTTCTAGATCTGCAGAGATTAATTTACCGTCGATTTTATCGCCAATCATAACTCCGATTAATTCTTCGTTGTCTGCTTCGAACTTTATTGTCTTTCCTTTGTCAGATACGTTTATCTTGTAAGCCATAATGTATTGTTTGAAATAGTGGTTTATAAAGGTTTTGGGGAATCAAATTAAAAGCTAGGATAATTTTATAAAGACGTTTAGTATTTAATTTTCATGAAAAGAGGGAAGATAGCTTTAAGTTTGCTAGTTTTATGTAGCATAGTTTTATCCTTGCAATTTGCGATGCCCTTTCAATCAGATGCTAGAAATATTTCTATTGACTCTACCCAGATTTTGGATGAACCAATTTCAGGTAAATTTTTACTCAGTTTACTTGATGCTCCTATAAACTTAATTTTTTCATCTAATTTTGGTGAAATAACATTAAAACAGTTATTAGTTAATGAAGGGAAAACTATTGGTTGTGAGAGATACAATTGCTCAGGCTTATATACTTCAAAGGATAGCGGCTCTACTTCATTAAATTTTAATGCATCTAGAAAAGGAGTTACATATGGTCTTTTATATGAAGAGGGAGTAACCAGTGTAACAGATTTAAATTTTAAAGTTTCTGCCAATTTTCCAGAATTAGCAACTGTTCCATTAAGTATTGCTATTGGTAAAAACTATATGTGGAATTTTAATTCTGTTTCAGAAGAAACTAATAATTTTAGACAAACCTCTAATGGTTGTTTTAATTCAAGTGCTCCACTGAGTGATGGGGAAATAGATAGCTTAGGATATTGTGAGGAAGTTAATTTAACTGCTTCTCCTGCTTATTATTTGGGTGCAAATGTTTCTGGTTCTGGATTGAAGAAATTAGTTTTTACGTTAAATAAAGACGGTTCTGTACTTGAGAGTTGCACTACTGCTAATTTGGAGTCTGCTGCATTTTCATCTCCTGTTGGATGTATGATTTCTATGTCCGATAGCCAATCTGCAGGAAAATATGAGGTATGTATAAAGAGTAACGAGGATGATAGTTCTATTTATTCTTTAAAGAAAGAAACTAGTGGTTTGAATTGCGGAAGATATTCATCTGGGAATAAACTTGCAGATTATTCTATTTTTGTAAAGGTTCCTTACTATGCTTCTTCAAATGGTTTGATTACTTTAGGAGGAGACTTTGATAGTTCTGCTGTAGATTCTATAAATAGTTATTTAGCTTCTGTTTATGGTAATAATTGCTCCTCGAAATGTTTTGTTCCAATTACGTTCTATGGAAATAATGTTAATGTATTGGTTTCAGATATAAATTCGGTTTATTCTTCTTTAACTGGACCTCTGAGATCTTATAAGTTATATTCTATATTGGAGGATGTTTATAGAATTGATTTTTCAGGAATCATTTCACTTAAGTCTTTTAATTGGAGTGCAACAAAACCAGGAAATAATACTTTGAAGATCGAGTTAGTAGGTGATGGTTCTTCAGACTTTTTATTTTCTAAGAGTTTTATAGTTGAGTCTGTTCCATTTGCTGCAAGCGTTTATCCAACTAGCCCTCCGGCGGGAATTGATGTTTACTTCTATGCAAATATTGGAGGAAGTTTTAGTAAAGTAATTTGGAATTTTGGAGACGGAACTCCTGTGGCTGAATCAAATGTTTCTTATGTTATTCATAAATATCAAAATGTTTCTTCAACATACAATCTTACAATTAATGTTGTAGGTAAAAATTCAACAATAACAAAATCTTTTGTTTTGAATACTGTCTCTCCAGAAGTTTATGTTAATGATTCTATTTTATTTAAAAGAAACATTTTCAATAATCTAAGTTTGAAGATTGAAGGTTTGCCTTATTCAATAAGAGATGTGATTAAACAAAGAATAGGATATGATTCACTTCAAAATGGATTAAATCAATTGGAGATTGATCGTGTAAAGGCAGTTTCTCCCGAAGATTATTTGAGTCTCGTGCATGCTGTAGATTTATTAGATGTTCCTTATTCTGTTTTTGAGTATGAAACTAGAACTAGTTCATTAGCTTCTTCTTATTCTGAAATAGATCCTTCAATTGTTAAAAAAATTAAATCCGGAAATTATTCTAATTTAGATAAATATATAGCTCCTATTTTTGCATGGCAACTTGTTAATGTTAATTCTAATATTGTTAGAAAAAAATTCGAAGTAATCAAGAAAAATAATGATTTAGAAAAAATATTAGTATACTATACTTTTAGCTTAAAATCTTCTTCAGATCAAGAATCTTATTTTATATTTAAGAAACCTGCTTCAAGTTTATCATTTAGTGTGGGTGTTGATGTAAAAGAACTTGATGCAGATACTTCTTATATTCAAATACCTCCTTTAGAATCTTTGGAATTTTCAGTGTATTATAGCGGGAGTGATGATCTTGCTATGTTTATTTCTCCGTCTTTAGAGGTGTTACAAGCGGAAGAAGATATTTCCGTTTGTATTGTTAATGATATTTGCCAAAAAGATGCTGGAGAAGACTCCGATAACTGTCCTCAAGATTGCAGAGCTATTTTACCTACCACTCTCGCTATTATTGGTGTTTTGCTTTTTATGTTGGTGATTTATACTATTTTACAAATATGGTATGTAAGAAGATACGAAGAGTATTTGTTTAAAGATAGAGCTTTTGTTTTTAATTTACTTGCTTTCATTAATAATTCAAAATTAAATGGAGTTAATAGAAATTCAATTGCTTCTGCACTCTCTTCTAAGGGTTGGAATGGTGAACAGATTGACTATGCTATTAAGAAAGCTGAAGGAAAGAATACTGGTATGTATGAAATAATACCTGTTCAATTGATTATAGCTTATTATGAAATGAAGAAAGCAGAGAAAGTAAAAAATATTAGAGTTTCTGCACCTTCAACAAATAGTAATTTTGAACCTAGAGCTCCTCCGAGAAGAGGCCCTGGAAATTTGCCTATCAATCAATACAAAAGGTTATAAATACTTAAGAAATAAAAATAACATGGTGATGAAAAAATTTAAAGAATTTACAAAAAAGTTGTGGATGAAGTTTTTTAAGTCTCAAGGACAAGTTAAACTTGGTTTTTATGGTCCTCCAAATGCAGGAAAGACAAGTTTAGCTAATAAGATTTGTCAAGATTGGCTTGGAGAAGATATCGGTTCTGTTAGTAAAGTTCCTCATGAAACAAGAAGTGTACAGTTTAAAGAAAAAGTAGAGATTGAGAAGAATGGTAAAAAATTAGAGTTTAAATTGATTGATACTCCAGGTATTGCTACAAAAATTGATTATGAAGAATTCATAGCATTTGGGTTGAGTAAAAAAGAAGCACATTCTAGAGCTAAAGAAGCTACTCAAGGTATTATTGAGTCTATTAAATGGTTAGATGACATGGATGCTGTAGTAATTGTTCTTGACTCGTCGGAGAATCCATATTCACAAGTTAATATTACTATTATTGGAAATCTTGCTGCAAGAAATATTCCTGTTTTAATTGTTGCAAACAAGATAGATTTAAAAAAGTCAGATATTAAGAAAGTAGAAGCAGCGTTTCCAGAATATAAAGTTGTGGGAATATCTACAAAAAGCGGTGAAGGTATTGATAACTTTTACGATGAAATATTTAAATTAGTGAAAAAGGTGAAGTAATTAATGGCTAGTAAAAAAGAGAGTGATAAGAAAAGTAATAAAGATTTAACTATACATTTTATGCCCTATTCTGAGATTGCTAAGGAAGATACCATGTCTAGAATAAAGAAATTGATGGGTTTAATTTTGGAAAATAAAATTATTATCTTACAAGGAAGATTAAAACCTGAAGAAGAAACCAAGCTTATTGAAACTACAATGACTCTTATTGGAAATTTGAAAGGATTTCAAGGTGTAGAAATTTCTACTTTATCTGGCGATGCTGATCAGAATACTTTTGATAAAGTTAGACATAACATTGCAAGAATTTTGGTTGGAGAACAGGATGCAATTACTTTGATTGGTCCAGCTACCTTTGTAAAAGAGATCAAACGTGATCCAAAGAAGATTGAATTAATGTTGAAGAGAAGATAGTTTTTTATTTCTTCATTAAGTTTATAATATCTATTTATCTTGATTGTTTATGGATAATAGAGGTAATTTTTCTGCAAGAGTGCCAAATAGGGCGCCTCCAAATTTTCAAAGACCTATTATGAATCCTTCAATTCAACAAAATAGAACCGAACAACCAAAACCTAAAAATAATAATTTATATTTAATTGCAGGACTATCTTTTTTAGTTTTAATTATACTTGGAGTTATTCTATTTTTAAGTTTAAATGGTAAAGATAATACTCCTGCTGTTCCTACAACTGAAGAGCCAATAGATGAAGAAGTTCCAGAAATTACTTCCGGCGGATGTGAAAAATTAGGATTAGAGGTAAACAGTCAGAAAGAATATACTTGTTTAGATAGCCAGAATAAATTATTAAAAATATATATTACTAGGGCTTTAGAAAATGTTATATTAAATAGAGTCAATTTTACTATCTTTTATGATAGTAAATCCTTAGAATATTCTTCTAGTTATGGTTTAGCTCCAGGATCTTTTTATATATATCAGATTGGGTTCAATGAAACTAATATTGAAAGAATTGAAATTACTCCGATTGTCAAAGACGATGGTGGTGAAAAGGAATGTTCAAAGGTAATTATTAGTACCCTACAGCCTTGTGTTGTTGAAGAAGTTTATGTAGAGCCCACAGTAAACTACACTTTTGATGAAAATATGAATGTTGTTTTAGTTAATCAGAGTTTAAATGAGAGTCTAGGAACTTCTGTTGAAGAAGACAGTTTTTTGAGTTTTTTTGCAGATAAACCTAAGAAAAAAATATTAAATTTTAGTATTGATTCTGTTTATGGTGAGATAGATGAATTGAGACACATAATTTATATTAATTTTGAAGATGATCGAGATATTAGTTCTTTGAGTCCAAATATTCAAATTTCTGTAAATTCTACAATAGATCCCTCTCCAGAAGTAGTTAGAGACTTTTCTAACCCAGTAATATACACCATAACTGCTTCAGATGGAAGTACACAAAATTATACTGTTTATGTTTCTACTATTGATGCAGTTCAGGAAATTCCGGCAGTAGTTGATAGTTCTGCGCCGCTTGTTTATCTAAATTCTATTGAATCAAACAATTTGACAACTAGACAAGTAATATTTAACGTAAGTGATGAGGGAAATATTTCTAATTGTACGCTTTATTCTGGAAGTGATATTGTAAATACTTCTTCAAATATTGTTAAATTAACTAATAACGCCTTTACAGTTCCTAATTTAGCAGTAGGATTATATTCTTATTCAGTTAAATGCAGTGATAATCTTGGGAATGTTGGCTCTTCAAATATCGTTTCTTTTAGAGTTAATGCTTTGTATGTTCCAGTTCCAGTTGATGGGGCGTGCGGTACTGCAAATAAATCTTATACTATGAATGATAGCGGGTTCGGTTCCAATACTTTCTGTACTTCTGGAAGTGCTTCTGCAACTCCCACATTCCCCGGAAGAAATGCTACTTCTACTTGGCAATGTTTAGGATCTAATGGCGGGAATAATGCTTCATGTTCAGCTAAAAGAGTTATTATTACAAATGTTTTGGGAACTATTGCGGGAGAATGGAGTACTGACTTGGCTGCTGCTGAATTAATGGCAAAGTTAAATAAAAATTATTATATTATTGAATATGGCGCTTCAACTGGGTGTAGTTTTTGTATTTCTGCGTATTCTGCTGTTTTTAGTAAACCAGAGTTTAAACAATGGGCATATAATAATGGTATTGCTTTGATTTATGCAGATCAAGACAAATTTAATACAAATACTACAAAGTTTGTTTATAATAAATACGTTGCCCCTATGAATTTTGACTACATGCCAATTATTATTCTTATTGGCTATGAAAGTAGTAATGCTATTGGCTCTTTTAGTTTTAGTAAGACAGGAGTAAACATTAATGGAGTAATTATGGCCCGTACTGTTGTTGGATTTCTTCAAATCGTAGATTCTTATACGCAGCAATACGCTTAAAGTATAATTCATCACAATAACCTTTATTAAGCACTGGATGTTTTAGTTTTTATTAATAAAGAGGTTCTAAAATGCCACATCAATGCGTACATTGTAGTAAAATAATCGAGGTAGGAAGTAAAGAGATCTTAGATGGGTGTGGGAAGTGCGGAAGTCGTTTCTTTTTTTATATTCGTGATGAAGTTGCTCAAAGAATGAAAGAACAAGCACAAGTTCCATTACAAGAGTTTAGTTCTGCTCAAAAAGAGAAAGTAGAGTCGGATGTTAGAGAAATATTGAAAGTTGAAGATGAAGAGATGCCTGTTATATTAGATATTGAGTCCGTAAGAGTCGTTTCACCGGGTAAATATGAGATTGATTTAGTTTCTTTGTTAAGTAGAAAGCCTATTGTGTTTAAACTTGAAGAGGGAAAATATATGATTGATGTGGAAGCAAGTTTAAAACAGAATAAAGATTCCTCAAATAAGGTTGATGGCTAACATAATGTTTATAAGATAGTTAAGGTATTTTATTTTATGGAAAAGAGGTCAGATTATGCAGCTTAAAAATGCATTAGTTTTTGCAGTTACTTTCCTAGTTTCTTTCTGTACCATTATTTATGAGTTAGTTTATGCTCAATTATTGACTGTAATTTTTGGAGGGACAGTATTGAGATATTCAATTACTATAGGTTTATTTTTGTTTTGCCTAGGCGTTGGTTCTTTTTTATATAATTATTTGGAGCATTATGACAAAAAGAAGTTTTTTGTGTTTATTGAGATAGGTCTTTCGCTTGCTGGCTTTTTTGGAGTTGTTTTTATTATATGCCTGAATAGTTATTTTGTTTTTCTACCTCATTTATTAAGGGTTATACTTTCAAATATACCTATTGTTTTGATTGGAATTCTTAGCGGATTAGATTTACCGCTTCTTTCTTTTTTTGCAGGTGAAAAAAGTTCAGCATATTCACAGGTTTTAGGAGTTGATTATTTTGGAAGTTTGGCTGGAACAGTTATTTATTCTTTAGTTTTATACCCTTATCAAGGCCTTATTTTCTCGTCGGCAATTGTTGCATTTACTAATTTATTTGTTGCTCTTTTATTGTTTATGTTTTTATATAAAAAGAGAAATATCTCGCTTACTATTTTCTTTTCTTTTTTAGTTTTAATATTTATACTTATTTTATTTAATATTTCTGCAGTTTCAGATTATTTAATGAAAGCGTATCTCTCTAATTCAATTTTAAATTTTTATTCAGAATGGTTTTTTGAGAGTATTGCGGTAAATGTTAAAGAAGTAGTATTCACTCCCTATCAGATGATTTTTCTTTATTCACTAGTATTAAATCAAGGAACAAGTCATGAAATTAATAACACTTGTATTAATATTGATGGACATATTCAATTATGTGATAGCTGGGTTCATGAATATCATGCTGGGCTTGTTGATGTTCCAATGGCTTTTTTTGAAAACAATTCTAATATGAACGTTCTTTTAATTGGCGGGGGAGATGGTATAGCTGTAAACTATTTGAAAAAATACGGTGTGCGTATCGATCAAGTAGATATTGATAAGGAATTTGTTGAATATGGAAAAAATAGCGAGTTTGTTTCACAGTATCAAAATGATTCTTTCGATTATCCTCTACTTAACTTAACAATTGATGATGGTTTTTCATATATTAGAAATACACAAAATAAATATGATTTAGTTATCTTAGACTTGCCAGGATTGAAAGAAGATAAGTTACTGCCTCTTTATTCTAAAGAATTCTTCTTGTCTGTAAATAGAGTCCTAAAAGATAATGGAATAGCAATTACGTGGGTTTATTCCTTTAAGGAGAATCCAGAATACGGAAGCATTTTAATGAATACTTTGTCTGCCTCTAATTTTAAATATTTTATAAATTATAGTTCCTATAAGATTGATGAGACTAGATTCCCTATCGAGGATTATCTTCTTTTCTCAAATAATAATTCTAGAAAAATAGACACTTCTAAGAGCGAATATGTTTATCAGTTGTCTCAGGTTTATAGTTATTTAGATTGGAAGAATTTTATCTTTTCAAATGACATGCCAGTAAATAGTGTGTTTAAACCAAGTTATAAATTAATAATAAAAAATGAAAAATAATCCAATCCATGAAAAAATATTGAAAGTTATCTCTATTTTATTAATTCTGTTTATTTTGTTTAATGTATTTGTTAATTTTCTACATTGGAGAGATGGTTGGACTGAGATTTTATGGTACTGTGATTTTGCTGCTATTCTTCTTTCTTTAGGAATCTTATTTAGAAAAACTTATTTGATTAGCGGAGTTTTAATTACTGCAATTCCTGCTCAGTTTTTTTGGATTTTAGACTTTGTTTTAAAAGTAATAGGTTTCGAAGGGTTCGGTAGAACTGCATGGCTTTTTTCATGGCCCTTCCTGACAGTTTTGCCTTCTATAGTTGTACATGCTATCCTAATCCCTCTTTCCTTATATGCAGTGAAAGTTTATGGGTTTGATAGGAAAGGATTCTATACCGCAATGTTTATACTTGTATTTACTATGTTTATGCCTTTCTTCTTTTCTGCACAAGATGATAATGTCAATTGTGTTTTTTATCCGTGCGATATAAGTTTTGAACATTCTGCTACTTACAGTTATCTTGGTTTTACGTCTTATTCTCCGGGTTATTTATTTATTATCTCAATTAGATGGTTAATTTGGACATTAATCTTTTATTTTTCTCTGCTAAAAATGTATAGAAGTTTATTTAAACGAGTAAAAATTATTTGAAATATGGGATTTAAAGCTAATGAAAAAGGGTATGAAGTGACAGCTATTTTTAATGGAGTTGATTTAAACAAGATAAATGATTACACTTTGATCAAGAATACTTCTTTGGATTTGTTGAAGAGTGCAGGATTTAATGTTTTAGATAGTGTTGAACATAAATTTAATCCACAAGGGTATACGTTCGTTGTTTTGCTTTCTGAGTCTCACTTTGCAGTGCATACCTATCCAGAATATGAGACTATTTACTTTCACTTGTATTCTTGCGGAGATAAAGATGAGAAGATTATTCTAGAAGGGTTAAAGAAAAAGCTTAATCCTAAAAAAATAATTGTAAGAAAAGAAGATGTTCAGGTTAAATTTTAAACTACTTTATTAAAATCAAATCCAGTTCCCATGCTTTCTGCCGTAGACATACATCCAACAAAGAGATTATCGATTGAAACTTTTTCTTTTGCATAGACATATCCTCTAGAAACATATGTAACTTTTCTAACTTTTTTGAATTCTTTAATAGCATCACTCATTCCAAGCAATGGCCCCTGTATTTCAATTATTTCTTTTCTTTTTATTGCTAAAAATGCTTTAGATTCTTTACCTTTATTATTATAAATAAATTCAGAGTAGATTACTTTCTGTTCCTTTTTCTCTAATTCTCTTATTAAAAATTTGAATAACTTTTTCATTTTTGTTCCTGCAATATCTCCTTCTTGCCTATCAGTATCGATATTTAATTCGTAAACCATTAGATTCTCATTTTTTGCTGATTGTATAAAACGGCTTAGACTAAACTCTTTCTTATGAAAGAGCTCTTCTGAAGGGTTTTTTAGGAATTCAGCTGCCTTTTGTAAGAATAATTCGTATGTCTCTTTTGTCAAACCAGCACATACGTTTCTATATTTATATGTAGGGTCGATTAAAATTATAGGAGATTGGAGTTTACTTTGATTTAGTTCTCTCATTATCTCACTTTGGTTTTTGAATTGCTTCTCTGGATCAATTATCTTTTCAGATTGTATTTTCTTGAGGAATTTTAAGAAACCACCATAATAAGAAACCAACACTTCTAAAGCATAACCTGAAAAACCGCCAATATAACTTTCAGCACCGTATACTTTGTTTGCATGACAGAATGCTTTCGCTAATTTTATTTCGTCTGCTAACTTCTTATTCTTACCTATTTTACTTTTTATATATTTAACATGGACAAGGGAAAAATCTGTTACATTGTCTATTTTTGCCTTTTTATCAAGTTTTAAAACAGGTATTAACTCAAAGGTTAGATTTTCTTTTTTTATTTGAATATAATCTCTAGATCCGTGTATTACTTCGCATTTTAGTTTTGTCTTAACAACCAGTTTCTCAAATTTGGATAATTCTTCTGGTTTTAGAACAATAAAGATGTCTACGTCTTGATTATCTTTCTTTAATATTGTTCCTTTAGCAAGGCTGCCACCAATATTTGCGTTCAATTTATTTTTCTTAAGTGTCTTTACTAGCTCTTTAGTTTCTTTCTCTATTTGCTTAATTTCTTTGCTTGTTAAAGAAATTTCTTGTAAAACATCTGATAGAATTTTTTCTATTTTCATTAAATAATTAACAAAATAGGATTTATAAGGTCTTTCTTTGGAAAAATTTCGCTTAAGAAAGTTTATAAATAAAAATAACGTGCTTCTTTCGATGGAAAAAGAGGGAAGAAGATTAAATAAGCTAGGCCAGGTAACTATATTCATTATTGTAGGAATTTTAGTCTTTGTAGGCATAATTTTAGTCTTTATTTTTCAAAATGAGCTAGGAATTACGCCTAGAATTAATACAAATCCAACTATTTTTATTGAAAATTGTGCTAAAGAAGCAATTAACCCTATGCTAGATAGTATTATTTCTACTGGCGGTATTTATTATACTGGGACTAATAAAAATGAATTTTTGGACATTAAAGGTATAAGTTATTCTCTTTTGTGCACTACAAATTTAACAGAAACTTCTTGCGTGAGTACTCATCCGCTTATAGTAACTGAAATAGAAAACTTGATGACAACTAGTTTAAAATCGAAAGTAGATTCTTGCTTTAACCAATATAAGAATAAATTCCCAAACCTAGAAATAACTTCCGGAGTTCTTGAGTTTAGTTTGAAATTAGAAAAAGGATTTTTATCTGTGAAGATTAGAAAACCACTTACTATCTCCGATGGTGAAACCGCTAATTCTTTTGAAAATTTTGATACGAACATTAACTCTAATTTATTTGATTTTCTTAAGCTAGCAAATGATATTGTTAATACAGAATCTTCTTGTAACTGTAACTTTGATCTTTCTCCAGAGATGAAAGAACCAACAAACGACCCATTTTCAACTGTAATTCCAGGAATAGTAAATTGTGACGTTGATTTGGCAAAGATCTCTATTAACTACCCTTCTTATCTTTTTTATAGAACAAATTTAAATAATAGCGGTCAAAAAATATATACAATTGGTATAAATGGAGATAATTATTCTGAAAAATTTGATTTCGCTGTTATAAATTGTTTTCAAAATACTACTAAGGAGTCTACTACTAAGGATTCCGGGATTTGTGCTGCATGTGCGTAATTAAAAGACAGAAGAGTTCTATTTTCATTATAGGTATGATTTCTATTATTTTAATGCTGGGTTTTGTTAACTCTTTGGGTTGTTGTGTTAGTTCTGATCAACTAACCTGTTCTAAAAATAGTGAAATGACTAGTTGCAATCAATACGGAGGAACCTTCCATGTTAATGATATTTCTTGTACTAGCCAGGCAATTTGTGATAGTGGTTGTTGTATAATTGGATTAGACTCTGCAAGAATGACTAGGGAACAATGTCGAGTAGAGACAATAGATAGAGGATTCACTACATCTAATTTTGTAAAAACAACAGAAAACTGTAATAAATATATTGCTTCTCAGGAATGGGGGGCATGCAATACTTTAGATAATTTTGGTAAACAGACTTGTAAATTCGTGACTAGAGCTCTATGTCCGTCCCAGATTGGAACTTTTTTACCTAATGTTCTATGTAGTTCAGTCGGATCTTCTCCGTGTAATAAAACACAAAACCAAGTTTGTTTTGCTAATGATGTCTATTTGAAAGATACTTGCGGCAATAGAGATGAATTAGTAAAAACTTGTGATTATGATTCTGGAAAAATATGTGAGCAGGCTTTTGCAGGAACTAATTCTGTTGCAGAATGTATAGATAATAGTTGTTCAGATAACTTTGATTATAGTTCTTTTGTTGTAGATGAATTATATTTAACTGTACCTACATTTAATTCTGTTGTAAGAAATCCAGGAGAATCTTGGTGTGTTACAAACGGTAATGTTCCTTTGGCTAGTACAGAGGTAGAGAGAGATTTGAATAAATTTGGAAATGCAATTACAACTGCAGCTGGTTTAAAATTCTTCAGTAGATATTGCATAGATGGAAAGATCCTTATGGAAGAGTGCAGTGATGAAAAAGAAGAATATTGCAGCGGACAAAGTAATTCTTTAAGTGGTTCTTCTTCAGGTACTGGCGGAAAATGTACTAATAATGAATGGAGAGATTGTATAAATGCAGAAACCGAAGAAGATTGCGATAGCAATTCTTGTGTTTGGTTTTCTCCAGAAATGACTAATCTTACTAAAGAACAGATAGGTGATTTGGAAATTTCTAAATGTTTACCTAAAATTCCAGCAGGAAGTAGCGATTATAAGTCTTCTAGCAGTTTATGTTCACAAGGAGATTTCGAATCTGAATATGCTGAAAAAGGAGTTTCACTTATTGTTTCTCCAAAAAATAATTTTGTTTTATTAAATCCTAGCTTAATCGCTTTCTTAGACTATCGTTGTAGTAGAATTGCAGACTGTACTGGGAAAATAAGCTGGGTAGGTACTTATGGCAGGAATTCTTCTAATGGCGTAGATTATCAAACAGGAGATCAAGTTTTGAATGAAATAGACCGGAGAGGAATTAGTTTTGCTGAGGGTAAAAATTCTGGAGCACAAACAGTAGCTCTTCTCAATAGTTATTTAAGTTCGCCCACAGGTATAGAATCATACGATCTTGGAAACTATCCTAAAAATAAATACCCGGTAGTTTATGGTGATAAAGATTCTTCTTTTGAATATACTTGTACTCCTAGAAAAGCACCTTTAAATGCAGATTGCACTAAATGTAGTACTGAAGGAAGTGTTTGTACTAAATATTCATGTGAAGCTATTGGTCAAAATTGTGAATATAGCTCTACTTCCGGAACTTGCGAAAATAAAGGCGACTTAGAAGCACCTTCAATGACAGTAAACTGCCCAGATTCTTTAACTATTGGAATTCAAAAACCAGTTAGTATTAATGTCTCTACTTCAGAAGTTTCATATTGCAAATTCAGTATTGGCAGTGCAACAGCTAATTATGATTTAATGTCTTATGACTTGGGAAATACTTGGACAACAGAACATACAGTTATACTTTCTGTTCCAGGTTCAAATAGTGCAACAGTTGGAGGAGTATTACAATATCCCTTAATAACTCGATCTGGGAATTTCGATGTATTTATTAGATGTGTTGATCCAAAAGGAAATGGAGATAGTGAATCTGCAAAGTTGTGTAATTTTACAGTTCCTAGAACACCTGATAAAAATCCTCCTGTTGTAATAAAAATGACTCCAGCATCTGATTCTCCTATTGTGTTTAATACTTCTACAAAAAAAGTTATTGCTACAGTTAATGAGCCTGCAGATTGCAGATGGGCAACTACAGATATAGATTATGATCTTATGAATAATAGTTTTAATTGCAGTGATAAACCCGTATTTATGGCCGAAATTAGCGGATATAATTGTGAAACTAACATTACAGGAATTACTAGAGTAGTTGGAAATAGTAGCAAATTTTACATCAGATGTAAGGACCAACCTTACTTGATTGAAAAACAAAAGTTAGTAGACTACCTGAAAGATTGGGAATATTCTGACTCGGATATAAATACTGTACTTTCTGGCGCATATTCTGTGGAGCAAATTAGAGATTTTATGCAGAATGAAGGAGACTATTTGCCAAATGAAATCGATACTTTTATTGAAATGTACACTAACATGGAAACTAGCACATATTATAGAATAAAAAGCACTCAAAGTAAAGACTATTCATTGAAAGCTTCTGCAAAATTAGAGATTAGTGAAGTAACTCCTACAAAGAGAGTTACTCTGGGTCCAAGTTTCGCAAGTTGGCCTTTAACAGTTAAAACAATTGGTGGAGGATATAATGGTGCTACAGACTGTAGATGGAGTTTAAATTACAAAAATAGCTCTACAGCATACTCTGACTTCTCAACATATCAAAGTACGTCTAAAACTCAAACAATAGATCAACTTGCAGAAGGAGATTACGTTCTTTCAATTATATGTACTGATAAAGCAGAAAATAGAGCGACTTATGAAGGTAGTTTAGAGATTAGATATGATAGAACTGCACCTTTAGTTTCAAGAGTTTATAATGATAAAGGTAATTTCAAATTGATAACAAATGAACCTGCAGTGTGTAAGTTTACTAGTGTTTTAAGTATGGGTCTTGGATGTGCTTTTACAATTTCTCATCCTAATTTGACTTTAATGTTGGATAGTTCTGTTACAGAGCACGGTGCAAGTTGGAAAAAGGGTTCAAGTTATTTTATAAAATGCCAAGACTTTTATGGAAATGAGAATAATATTTGTGGCGTAATTGCTAAGGCTATTTAGAAGTTATTACCCCTAATTGTTTGAGATATATTTGAAGTGTAGCTTTTTCTTGGAACTAGTTCTGCTGTTAACTGGTCTTTTATGTGTAGAGCATATTTTCCAGATTCTAATTTTTCTAAGTATTTTCTAAAATCTGTTTTTGCTTTTTCTTCGGATAAATATTGTTGTAGAACATAAACAGAATTTGTAGGTGTTGTTACTTCTATTCTTAACTTACCATCTGCCCTTCCCAAACTAAGTTCTAGTTTTTCACCTTTCTTGAAAGTTATAGGGATATTTGCAGCATTGAAAGTTTTACTTTCAAGACCTTCATAATTAACAACTTTGTACATAATATTCTAACAAATAGTTAATTAATAAAGATTTAGATTCCCCAGGTTTCGTTTGCTCTTCTTTTGATTACTGCAATTTCTTGAACAATTGTTTTTTCTTCAGAAGTTAAAATATCTTTGTATTCTTTGAATTTTCTAAATTGGAATTCTGAAAGATTGCTGTAAAGGAATTCTCCGACGGTAAGTTCTCTTTCGAAATTTACTCCGGACATTGAAATTGCAACTTCTTTTCCTTTTTCTGCGGTTTGTACAGAAGTTTTATCTGCTTGGATAGCTTTAATCCAACCTATTTTTTTATCTTGATTATTTATCATTTCAACATCCTGTCTTAGTAATCCTGAACAAACTTTAACTCCAAAAATTGCCGGATTTGTATTTCTAAAGCAGAATTCTAAAACTTCTATTTTAGTTAGTTGTGGAAGTTCTCTTAGTTTCTTTCTTTCTATTTCTTTTTGTTTATCTGCTCTCCATTTTTCAAAATCTTCAATTAATTTGTATACTACTGCATTTGATAAAATTCTGATTCCTTTTGTTTCTTCCTTAGGTACTTCTTCTGCTAATTCTGAATTGAAACCTAAAATAATTCTATTTTCTTCTGGTAATGAACCTGCAATGTAAATATCCTTTTTAGAAATATTTCCAATTCCTGCTTTACAGACTGGAATTTGTTTTTGTCTTAATAAAACCAATAAAGCTTCTAAGCTTCCCAAAGATTCTGCTTTTACAACGATTCCGTGATCATCTGTTTGGATTTCTTCACATAGTTCTGTTTTCATTTCTAATTTCATGGCATTAATTTCTTCTTCTGTTTTTCCTCTTAGAACTCTGAATGGCATTCCAGGAAGAATTTCGTCTTTCTCTACAATTTGAAGTTTAACTCCAGTTGCTGCATGAACTTTTTCCTGTGTTTTAAATCCCTTATTTAATGGGAGTGCTTCTTGTATATTTCTTATCTTTGTTACAATAACATTATCAAATCCAGGAATTAAAATTTCATCTGTTTGGAATAATTCTCCGTCGTATAAAATTGATTCTAAATATGTAATTCCTTTTTCTTTTTTAACTTCTAAAATAACTCCTTTTCCATCACCCTTAACCGCGATTTTTTCTTTTAAGAATTTCTGGCTTAGTGCAGATAACATTGCTAAAATTTCAGAGATACCTTCGCCGGTTCTTGCAGAACAAGGAACTATTGCAACTGTTTTTTGAAAATCAGATATTTTGTTATATAAGTCTGCATTAATTCCGTAATGGTTTAATGTTCCCATGATTGTCATTATCTTTTCATCGAAATTTTGTTTTACCATCATTCCCTGTGCATTTTCGCTATCTAAAAATAAGCCTGATTCTGATTTATGCCAGCCAGAGATATTATCTATTTTATTTAATGCAATAATAAAGGGGGTTTTATTTAATCTTAAAATTTGAAGAACTTCGGATGTTTGAGGTTTAATTCCTTCATTAACATCAATAACTAAAACTGCCAAGTCTGCTAATGATCCGCCTCTTTTTCTTAAATTAGTAAATGCTGCGTGTCCAGGCGTATCAATAAATAAGAATCCTGGAATTTCTAAAGGTATTTTGAATTTTTCAATAACTATTCCTGCTCTTTCAACAATTGTTTCTTTTGGCATCATTGTGAAAGAAATCTTCTGAGTAATTCCGCCAGCTTCGCCTTCTTGAATAGAAGTTCCTCTAAGTTTATCTAAAATAGATGTTTTTCCATGATCTACGTGACCGCAAACCGTAACAATTGGTTGTCTTACTTCTGCCATGAAAAATTGATATTAAGTATCTTTTAAAGGGTTTTGGTTGGTAATTTTAAATTATATAAATCCTTAAAAATAGACATATGGGCTAATACTATATGAATATTCAACATGAGTTACCGATTGATAGAATTCATTTACTTACTTTTGATACTCTAAAAGAATTAGCTTCTACGTTTCTTAGATTTCAAGAACATTATGAATCTCCCGAATTCAGAGGAAAAATATTCTCTTTAGACGAATATAAAAAATGGTATATTGCGAATTCTGAAAGAGGACAAAAAATAGGAAAATTTACTTACTACAGCGATTGGGCAGGATTTAATGTACCCTCTTATGTCTTCTCTCCTTTCAATGAAGGTAAATTTGATCCCTTGTCTAGAAAAGAAAAACAATTATTAGGAATTCTTAAGAACGAACCAGAACCTTTCTATACTATTGGAATTTTTAGACAAGATAAATCTCCAGATCATTTACAACACGAGCTAGCCCACGGTCTTTTTTATACAAACAAAGAATACAGAGAAACAATAACCGATATTTTACAAGATTTTGATTTAACTAAAATGAAAGATAAACTGAGAAGTATTGGTGGTTATCACGAAGATGTATTAGATGACGAGTGCCATGCATATAGCATTAGTATAGATGCTGCAAAAAAGTATCTTAGTGAAAAAATGATAAGCAGAATCAAAGATGCGTATGCTGAACGTACTAGAAATATTAAATTAGCTTAACCCCAACAAGTTTTTCTATATAAACAGTAATCACATAGTTTGCTTGGATTTTTTGGGAAATTACAATCTTTTTCTGCTTGTTCTATTGCTTTTATTCTTTCTATAATTTCTTGCTCTAGTTTTTCTTCTTGGCTTGAATTTCTTTCAGAGATTACTGTTTCGTTGAATGCTAGCATATGCCAGATTAGCTTTACGGCTTTTACGTCTGGAAAGTTCTTCTTTACCCAAATAGAATACATTGCTAGTTGTCTATCTTCATCTGCGTCTTTCTGTTCTTTCATTCTAGAGTTTGTTTTATAGTCGCAGACATAATAGTTACCTTCTTTATCTTTTCCTAACTTATCAATTCTAATGTGCCATTCGCTTCCATCTGCCAGTTTCATTATTTCTTCTGTTTCTAGACCTATTATATCTAGTTGGTCATGAAGGAAAATTGATTCATAATAACTTTTAAGAAAGTTCCAGCCCATCTGCTTGTAGTTTTGTTCTGTCATTCCATATTTAACTATTAGAATATCTGCCGTGTAGTTCTTTTCCCAAGTTTCTTTGAAGAATATTTTAATATCAATAATAGTGTTGTGTTTGCCTTCTTGCCTGTCTCTATAGAGTTTTTCTAGAGCTTCGTGAATCATGCTTCCCATAAACGCTTCAATTGTATTAGGTGCGTCTGGTTTTACTTTGTCGATATAATGTAATTTATACTGAAATGGACAGTTTTCATAGGTTGAGATTTTAGAGTGAGAATATCTAGCCATAAAATATTTTAGAATTAAGAGTTTAAAATGATTTAGGTGAATTTTAGTTCATTTTCTATTATTTGTGCTGTTTCTTCAGGAGTATGTGTCGAACTGTCTATAATAAAAAATCTTTTTTCTTTTATTAAGAATTGCTCAAATTTATCATAAAGGTACATTGCTCTTTCTTTCAATGCCCACTTGCCTCTTTCTAAGTCTCGTTTAGCCACTACTTCTTTATTTGGCCAAAGAAGAAATATTTTTAGGTTACAATCTTTTAAACTGTCAAAATATTGATAAAACTTTTCCTCAATTAAAACATCGTCTATAAAAACATTAAATCCGTTTTTGTAAAAATTCTTTGCTAGTAAAATTGCATTGTCCGCGCCAAGATATAACTGTCTTTGCCAATCCGAGTCATTACTATTAGCATGTCCATTTTTTATAAAATCTCTTAAACTATCTGAAGAAACAATAGCACTATTAGGTATTTTACTAGCTAAGATTTCATTTATTGTAGACTTTCCAGCTCCCGGCGGACCAGTCACTATTGTAATATTAGCCATGAAACTAGTTATCACATAACTTTTATAAACGTTCTTTTTGTAGTGTTTTTATGAATAAGAGTGTGTTATTTTTAAGTATCTTATGCATGGTTTTCATGCTTTCTAGTGCTTACGCTCAGACAGAAGTGTTGTATTTTCATGGTATCGGATGCCCTCATTGTGCGATTGTCGCAGATTCTGGAGTTTTAGAAAGAGTTCAAAATTTACCAGATGTTAGTTTGACTAAATATGAAGTTTATTACGATGTTAAGGGACAAGAAAAGTTTAAAGAAATACAGTCTATTTTGAATGTAAAAGATAGTGAGAAAGGAATTCCGTTTATGGTTATTAATTACTCCGGTAAGCTTACTTATCTAGTTGGCGATAAACCTATAATTGCTAATGCTGAAATCTATGCAAAGACTGGAAATTTTATACCTGTTGCTGGAACAGATATTCCTCAAGTTTCAGAAGATCAAATTACCCTAGGGAGCATTATTGTTGCAGCATTAATTGATTCTATAAATCCGTGCGCATTTGGTGTTTTAATTTTCTTATTAATTTCTTTACTTAAAGTTGGTTCTTCCAAAAGAGCTTTAAGATACGGTTTAATTTATAGTTTTGTTGTTTTCCTAGTTTATTTTATGGCAGGTTTTGGAATTTTTAAGGCAATACAATCCGTATCTTATTTAGGAAATATTGTTTATATTGTTGCAGGATTTTTAGTTTTAATATTCGGTATGCTAGAATTTGTTGATTTCTATAGGGCTGGAAATGATAAGAAGGCAATTTTGAAAATACCAACAAGTGCGAAACCTTTGCTTGAAAGAATGAGTCATAAAGGAACTTTAGCAGCTATAATTGGCTTAGGCGTTTTAGTTTCTTTGTTTGAATTACCTTGTACTGGTGGAATTTATCTAGCTATTTTATCTTTAATGGCTAAACATGGAACTTTTGCTTGGGGATATTTATTCTTGTATAATTTAATCTTTGTTCTTCCTTTAATTATAATAACTTTTATAGTCTATAAAGGAACTTCTCCAGAAATGCTACAAAGATGGACAAATGGAGAAAAGAAATGGATGAGATTTGCTGCAGGTGTTGTGCTTGTTTTACTTGGTTTGTATTTATTGAAGGGAAAATTATTCTAATTATTTTTTAGAAATAAACATAAGATATCTTAATAAACGAGAAAATATTAAATACTTTGAGGGCTTAAAATGAAAACAGACGATAATAAAGAAGTAAATACTTGGTTTAATTTGAAAGTTTATTGGAGTTTCTTAAGAAAATATAAAATTATTTTTACACTTTTAACATTCGCTGTTTTGGCACATGAAGCAAAACAGATTGCAGATAAATATATTGTTAAAATGGCATTTGATAAATCTGCAGAATATATTTCAGGAGCAATAGTAAAGGGAGTTCTATTAGACTATCTATTTATCTTATTATTGTCTCTTCTAAGTCTAACTATCTTTGTAAGTGTGTGTGGTAATTGGTTAAAATTACATTTGGTTAACAAACTGGAGACAAATCTTATTTATGACTTGAAAAATAGATATTTTTCACATATTCTCTCTTTAGATCATAAATTTTATACAACTCATAAAACAGGTTCGCTGATTTCAAGACTTGGAAGAGGCGGTAGTGCAATGGAAAGAATAACAGATTCAATTTTCTTTGATTTTTCTCCTTTGATAATTCAATTTTCTATTCTAGTATTCTCCCTTATTTATTTAGATACTGTCTCTGCAATAATTATTTCAATAATTGTTTTTACCTTCATTACATTTTCTTTAGCAATACAAAAAATTGCAAATAAGTATAATTTGATATCTAATAAAGCAGAAGATATAGAAAAGGGAAATATTGCAGACATCTTTACAAATGTTGATTCTATTAAATATTTTGGAAAAGAGTTTTGGATTAAAAAAAGATACCTTAATCTTGCTGAAGAGACTAGAAAAACCGCACTAAGAAGCTGGAATATGTGGAGAATTGTTAGTGCTGGCCAAAGCTTAATTTTAGGAATTGGAACAGTTACTTTGCTTTACTTTTCATTTAACTCTTTCTTAAATGGTGAATTAAGTTTAGGTACTTTAACTTTCATCTATACTACTTATTATTCTTTAATGGGTCCTTTATTCGGATTTATACACGGAGTTAGAGGATTTACAAGATCCTTGACAGATTTCCAAGATTTATTTGAATATGGAGACATTGAATCAGATATAAAGGATAAACCAAATGCCCCAGACATGAAAATGGGCAAGGGAGAGGTAGAGTTTAAAGATGTTAATTTTGCATATGAAAAAAGAGCTGTTTTTAGCAACTTTAATTTGAAGGTTCCAGCAAATAAGAAAATTGCTTTGGTTGGACACTCTGGATGTGGAAAAAGCTCATTAGTTAAACTTCTTTATAGATTATATGATATTCAATCTGGAAGTATAAAGATCGATGGAAAAGACATTAGAGATGTTAAACATGAATCTTTGAGAAGTGAGATGGCAATAGTCCCACAAGAATGTATTTTATTTGATGATACTATTTTCAATAATATTAAATTTTCAAATCCGAATGCAACAAGAGAACAGGTTATGCAGGCACTTAAATTTGCGCAGTTAGATAAGATTGTTAATAGATTCCCTAATAAAGAAAATACAATTGTAGGGGAGAGAGGGGTTAAGTTATCTGGCGGAGAAAAACAGAGGGTTTCTATTGCTAGAGCAATTTTAGCTGATAAGAAGATATTGGTTTTAGATGAGGCTACTTCTGCTTTAGACTCTGAGACAGAACATGAAATACAGGTAGACTTGCATAAATTAATGGAAGGAAGAACTTCTATTGTTATTGCACACAGACTTTCTACTATTATGAATGCGGATATAATTGTCGTTATGAAAGAAGGAAAGATTGTTCAGATGGGCAAGCATGCTGATTTAATTAGCAAACCTGGAGAATATAAGAAACTTTGGAACTTTCAAAAGGGAGGTTATTTGAAAGAGTAAAATGAAAAAACCTAAATTTCTTTATCATGGAAGTGGGAAAAGATTGGAAGTTTTAGAGCCGAGTCAACCTACAGATCATAATCCTGGACATGATAAAAAAGGAGTTTATGCTACTGACTTGAAAGACATGGCTCTTGGATTCTCAGCAAAGGATTCTGCAAAAACTTCTGGATTTAAGAGTAGAAAAACAAATATCCATTATATCTATGAAGGTTGGCCGGACTTGAATTCTATAGTTTATTTACACATCTTAGATTCAAAAGATTTTGAGTATAATGCACCCTGCGAATATATTTGTTCGAAAAAGGTTAAGCCCATAAGAATTGAAGAGTATAGAGTTTCAGATTTGCAACATCTTTTTAGAAAAGCAACTAAAAAAGACTTGAAAGAATTTTTGAAAGATAGAGATGCTTGGAAAGATCCTGATTTAAGAAATCAGAAAAACCCTTCTTATAAGTTTGTTATAAAGTGGGGAAAGACAACTTTTGATTGTGAATGGTCTGATGATACTGATTTTGAGAAGTTACCTTCTGTTAATGATGTTCATGGATTTGTGTTTGATGATAAGGACAGGGTTTGTATTGTTAAATGGAAAGCGGATAAACATTGGGGAGATTTAGGAGGTAGAATAGAAAAGTCGGATAAAACTTTTGAAGATACTTTTATTAGAGAAGTTGATGAAGAAGCAGATTTAGATATTAAAGACCTTAGAAGAATGGGTTACTTGAAATTTACAGCAAGAGGCGAAAAAACTCCAAAATATGGTGTAAAGATAGTTGCAAGAGTTAAAAAAATAAAACCTTCAACAATTGATCCTGCAAGAGGCGAAATTCCAGAAAGAAAATTTATCGATCCTAAAGACATTAACAAATATACAGATGGAGCGGATAATTGGGAGTTTCAAATTAAAAAAGCATTGGAGATATTGAAATGAAATATTTAATAATAAAGGAGAAAAATACAAACATTTAAATATATCATTATAATGATAATTATTAGCATAATGATGATAATATGAGCTTACTTGAACTGGTTAAAAAAAATAAGGAAATGCGAAGGCTTTTTGGAGAAAAAGAACTAAAGATAATTGAAAAACAATTAATGGGTGTTAATCTTTCTCCTTCTGAAAGGACTCGGATTTCTAGGGACATTCGTCCAAAGTTTGAAATTATTTCGGAACTTGCCGATTTTAAGAATGAATTTGAGTTAAAAAAATCTCAAGAAATAAAATTTTTAATTGAACAGGCTAAAGAAACTATTTTAGAAAGTACTTACTCTTCTAAAATTAGGAAAATAGTTTTATTCGGCAGTTATGTTGAAAATAAAATGCGTTTTGATTCTGATGTTGATGTTTCTGTTGAATTTGATAGTATTGCCGAGAAGGAAGCTGGAAAGTTTAGGCTAGAAATGTCTGTAAAGATAAATAAAAAAATACAAGTTCAGGTTTTTAACGTACTTCCTGAGAAAATTCAAAAAGAGATTTTAGACAAAGGGAGAGTTATTTATGAGCAGAATTGAGGATAAAACTAAAGAAGTTGAACAATATTTAAATGATTTAGAGAGTGTAATCCCTAATAGCCTTGAAGAATATATGAGTTCGATTGAAAAAAGACTCGCTTCCGAAAGAGCATTTGAAAAAATAATTGAATCGGTAAATGATCTAGCAATACTATTTATTAAAGAAAAAAGATTTGAATTACCCGATGAAGATGTTAAGGCCTTTGATATTTTGGCAGAAAAGAATATTATTTCATTAGAATTATCTGAAAAACTTAAACAGGCGAAAGGAATGAGGAACTTTTTGGCTCATCAGTATGGGAAAGTAAATGATGAAATAATTTTTGAAGCTTTGAACGGCCCAATTTTAGAAGATGTTGAGTTGTTTTTAAGTAGATTAAAAAAATTTTATTCTCCAAACATTTGACTATAAATTTCTACCATTAGATTACGCGGATCCATTCTTGGATTTAAAAAATGATACATTTCTATAAGTCCGCTTTGATTTGCGAGTTCATAAAGTCCGTTTCTTTTGTAAAATCTTAACGCTCTTTCATTTGATTCGGATACGGTGAGTGTAACTGCGTCTCTTTTTTCTTGGCGAGCCCTAGTAATCGAATCATCTAGTAATTCACTCCCTATTCCCTTTCCTTCATTTTTAGATATTAACCATGCCAATAGAGCAACATTATCTTTTCGACCGGTATGGTCAAAATCAATAGTTTCTATTCTTTCAATTAAAATACCATCAAGACTCTTGTCGGTGAAGTGTCCGATTAGTCTATTTTTAATGCCTGAATTAAAGAAGTTTTGTACATACTCTTCAGATTCTTCTAGGTGTGTCTTGCTTGCTTCCTCAGTATATCCTTCCCACCCTATTTTAGTTAAACCTTCATGGAGGATCCTAGCATATTCAGGTATCAATCCTACATCAGTTGTTTCTAATTTTCTGCAGTATCTCATAGAATCAATAGAATCTTAAGGTTTATAAATGTTACTTTAAAGTAGTTACAAAATATATTACTTAATTTCCCAGCCCTTGACTTTTGCTTTCATATAAAGTTCTCTTGGACATTTTGTGCCAGATTTAGAATATGCACAGACTACACAACAACTAGTTATTGGTGTTCGAACTTCTTGCTTACATTTTGGACATTCGTATTTTTGTGGAGAAGATTCAATAGAAACGTTTGCAGTTGTGCCTTTTTTACAGTGTGGACAAACTAAAATAACAGATTTAGGTATTCTTTGAACAGATCTTTTTGCACCCATATTAGATTATAGAAGCAAGTATTTAAAAAACTAATTATCGTCCTGTAATTATGGAATGGATAAGTATTGCATTGATTGTACAATTATTTGTATTGATAAATCCGTTTTCTTCATTTCCAGTTCTTTTTACAGCTTATCAAAAAAAGATGAATGTTAAAAAGATTGCAGTACAAGCTTCGATACTGGCACTTGTCATTGCGATAGTTATCTGTTTAATAGGTTCTAATTTATTTAGTTTTTTTGGAATAACAGTTGACTCTTTCAGAATTGCAGGGGGAATTTGTTTACTTTTGCTGGCTTTAGACACAATTAGAGACAAAGAAAAGAAAGACAACGTAGGAAAAGTCGATAGTTTAATCTCTATTTTGGCAACCCCTCTTTTAACAGGCCCGGCTACAATTTCATTTATAATTATTAAAACTATAGAACTTGGAAGAGTAACTTTGCTCTCAAATATTGTTATCACTTTTATCTTGGTAGGATTGATATTTATCCTATTTTCCTACAGCGTAAAAAGGATAAACACTAGAGTAATTGAGATAAGTTCAAAGATCCTAGGATTGTTCTTAACTGCAATGGCAATAGAATTGATATTTACAGGTGCTTATAATTTAATTACTTTAGCTGCTTAAAAAACTAATCATCATCATAGTGATATTTAAATGAATTAAAATATACGTCCATGTGAGGTAGTCTTATTCTTTTTTTTGTTAGCTTATTATGTCTAGATACATAAAAATTTAGTAATGAGTTAGCTATTGCACATGATTCGTTTATATCTACTTGCAAATCATGAAGTTTAGTATATGTTCTAGGTCTTGCCCCACCTCTGCCGAAATCTATTGCTCTAGATTCAAGGCCATCCAGCTTTTTTTGTCTAATAACTGCCCAAGGATTACTATCTACATCAAGTAAATATCCTGTTAAGTTGTCTGTTGTTGGATAAAAAGTCTTTTTTGATCTTTGGATGAATTTTTTAAAAGGCAAGGAGGCTTTTTCTAGTATCTCTGAAGATAAAAAAGTAATATCTAAGCTATAGGAAACCAAACCATCATTTGAAAATAGCCTAAATCCTGCATCTTTAAAGGGAAAAGGTAGTTCAATTCCTTCGCTATCTGCCTCCAGATCACTACTTGTTTCTATTTGAACTTCAGTCCTCTTCCATTCTTCTCCAGAAAGAGGTTCTCCTTTAAAGCCATATTTCTCGTTCCAAAATCCGGCCAGGGCCTGTTTGCATACAACAAATCTCATATTCTCCAATAGACCATAGGATATTTAAATAATACTATAGTTAGCTAGACAGGTTAATATTTACCAAAAGTGATTTAAAGCTCTGAAATATATAGTTTTATGGTGAAAATTTTAGATATTTTGAAGGGAATGAACGCTCAGACACTTTATTACCCGGGTTGTATGTTGAAAAATGTAATGACTACTGAACAAGAGAATTATAAAAGAATTTTCAATATTCTAGGAATTGATTTTGTTATGCTTCCAAGTACCGAAGTTTGTTGCGGAAGCCCAGTTATGAACGCCGGGTATAAGAAAGATACAAAAGATTTAGCTAAAAAGAATTATCTTTTATTCAAAAAACACAATATTATCAAAATAATTACTCCGTGTGCTGGATGTTATAATATGTTCAAGAATGAATATCCTAAGATACTTAGAGAATGGGATATAGATGTTGAGCATGCAACGCAGACTCTTTTAAGAGAATTGAAGTTTAGAAGATTGAAGCAGTTTTCAGGAAAAGAAATTGTTTCTTATCATGACCCTTGCCATTTAGGAAGATATTGCGGAATTTATGACGAACCTAGGGAAATTATTAAGTTACTCGGTGGAGAGTTGAAAGAGATGACTCACAATAAAGAGAATTCTTTATGTTGCGGTGCTGGTGGTGGAATGAGAGCTAATTATCCAGATACTGCAAAGAAAATTGCTAAGAAAAGAATGGATGAGAAACCACTAGATGCTCAGTTTACTTTAACACCTTGCGGATTATGTACTGCTAATTTGAAAACTGCTGATGAAACTGTTGTTGAATTTTCAACATGGGTTTTAAGGAGATTAACATGAACCTAAAGATTGGTTGGTATAATGTTTTGAGAGGATTTCATAATAAAAAGCCAGATGGCTCTTTTTCTTTTGAACCTAGAAGACTTGAGGCTGCTAGAAATGTGATTCGAGTTATGAACCCTGATATTCTTTTTATTGGCGAAGGTGATTTTAATCCACTTTGTAAAATTAAAGGACCTAAAATAAAAACTGTTGATTATAAAAAAGAATTCGGTTTTCCATACGTTTATTATTCTAAACCGGATGAAACTTCAAGAAAAGGAGAAGTTGTTCTTTCTCATTACCCATTTACTACGGAGAATTTTTCAGTTAAAGATAGCACCCATATTAAATCTCACTTTGTAATTGAAGGAAAGAAAATTAATATTGATTCAATACATCCATATCCAACTATTTCTGAAAAAGATAAAACTGAATGGGTTAGTAAAATTTTAGATAAAAAAGAAGAACCATATATTTTACTTGGAGATTTTAATGCATTTTCTCCAAAAGACAGATATAAGGTAGATGCTTTGATAAAAGAGTTTACTGTTTTTCATGCAAGCAAAGAAAAGGCCGAATTAAATGTAAGAGATGCACTTAGTTGTCAAATGCTAAAAAAAGTTATTTCTGCAGAATTAATAGATAGCTATTATGTGCGAAACGAAAAATATGATAGTACATTTCCAACAAAAAGATATAATATCAATGATAATAAAAATGGGATGAGAATTGATTATATTTTCTGTTCTAAAACTATTAGAGTTTTAAAATCTGGAATAGTTAAAAATAAATTAGCAGAGATGGCTTCAGATCATTACCCAATCTTTGCATATGTGGAGATAAGATAATGGTTGGCACAGAAAAAATAGTTTATGAAACAGATGCGTCACAGGTTCCTGGAAAAGCAACTAATGTTTTACAACCTACCAGTATGCAAGAGCTGAAAATGTTTGTTAAAAGTAATCCAAAGATTTGCATTAGGGGTGGAGGTACTGGCCTTGCAGGAGGAGCAGTTCCGCAGAATGAAGTTGTTTTAGATATGTCTTCAATGGAAAAGATAAGTAATTTAGATACAAATAGAAGAACTATTGAGGTAGAAGCAGGAGTTATTTTAGACGACTTGAATGATTATCTTGCGCAATTTGGACTTGAATTCCCTGTTAATCCTTCTTCACACGCAGTTTGCACTATTGGTGGAATGATTGCTACAAATGCAGTAGGTTCCAGAGCAATAAAATATGGTAAAACTTCTGAATGGATAAATTGGCTCGATGTTGTTAATTCATATGGAGATATTGAAAGAAAGGCACAGACAGAACTTAGCGATTATTCTGGAATGGAAGGAATCACAGGAGTTATTTCAAAAGCAAGTTTAAGATTGATTGATAAACCAGTTATTTTTAGCGGAGATTTAGTTGTTAGGGACTATATAGATGAAATTGTAAATATTGTTAGAGACTTGAAAAGAAATCAAAATATTTCTATGATAGAATTTTTAGATAAAAGAGTTTCTGAATTTATAGGCTTGCCTTTCAAATATCATTTAATAGTTGAATATGAATCTGATGAAGGAAGAATTAAAGGAGAAGAATTTACAAAGTTATTGCAGATCAGAGATAAAGTTTATCCTATGCTTGCAGAGAAAGGATATACTAGAATTGAAGACCCTAAAATATTATTAGATAGATTTACAAAATTATTTAATTATTTAGAATCTTACAGCATACCTGTTTTTGGACACTTATCCGTCGGTATTTTACATCCTTGCTTTTCAAAAGATCAAGAAAAATTAATTCCTGAAATTATGCAAATTACAAAAAGATTATCTGGACAAATTTCCGGAGAACATGGAGTTGGTTTATTGAAAAAAGAATTTGTAGATGTTAATGATAAAAAACTTCTGACAGTTATTAAAAGTAGAATTGATCCTACAAATAAGTTTAATTCTGGGAAGATATTGTAATATGAGCGGTAAAATATTTTTATCTGGTGGCGGAAGTGGAGAGCAAACTTCTTCTTTTGACAAAATATTTTTTAAGGGAGTAAGAAAAATAGTTTATATTCCCTTAGCATGGCCTAATAATGATTTTGATAGTTGTTTAAATTGGTTTAGAAAAGAATCTGAAAGATATGGCAAATTGGAAATTAAAATGTTAATAGACTTATCAGAGAAAATTAATTTGAATTTTTTTGATGCTGTCTATATTGGTGGGGGAAACACATATAAGTTATTAAAAAAAATAAAAGAATCTAAATTTGATGCAAAATTGATTAAATTTTACAATGAAGGAAAGAAAATTTATGGCGGATCGGCTGGTGCAATTATTTTTGGAGCAGATATAAATATTGGAAATATCTCTATATACCCTGATGAAAATAATGTTAAATTGAAAAATTGTTCTGGGTTCAACTTGCTAAATAATTATGATATACAATGTCATTTTAAGGATAATCAATTAGATAAGCAAAAAGAATATCTTGAACATTCAAAAAGAAATATAATTGCACTCCCCGAGGAGTCTGCTCTGTTGATTGATAATAATAAATTTTTAGTTTTGGGTACTAGGGCAATAACAGTTATAAGACCAAATGAAGTTTTAAAATATAATCCTAAAAAAGAGGTAAAATTATGAAAATAGATTTTAAACAAGCTAGGGAATTTTTAGAAAGAATAAATGATAAAGATAATATTATGATTTTTACTCATAGAGATTTAGATGGATTTGCGGCTGGAATTTTATTAAAAGATTATGCTACGAAGGCAGGTGCAAAAGTAAATGTTAGAATCATAGATTATGGGGCAAGTAAAATGTCTGATGGCCCCTTAGGCAGCTATAATAAAATTCTTTTATCTGATTTGGCGCCTAGTATTGTTTATGAGGATTTAGCAAAAATTAGTGGTAAAGAAGTATTTTATACAGACCATCATCCTGCAGAAGAAAAAAGCCCAATTCCAGATTATGTGCTTGAACTAAGAACAACTGCACAAGGATATATTCCTTCTACTAGAACTGTTTATGAATTAACTGAAAAAGAAAATAAAGATAAGTTTTGGCTTGCTGTAATAGGAACTTTATCCGACGGGGCAGAAAGATATTCTGAAAATGATGAGTTTATGCAAAAATCTTACACTGCTCTGGGTTTAACTCAAGGAGATTTAATGGAGAAGTTGTTTAAACTTAATTTTGCACTTGTTGGTGCTCCAGTTTTAGAAGAAATATTTGAAGAAGTCTCTAAATTAAAAAGTTTGGATAATATTGCAGAACTTGCTAAATATTATGGGCCTGTTGAAAAAGAGTTTGAAAGATTAAGAAGTGACTATGCTCTTAAACAAGAAACATTCGGTAAATTTATTTATTATAATTTAGAAACATCTTATCCAGGTATAAAATCTCATTTTGTTAATTTTGCATCCGGAGAAGAAAAAGAAAAAATCTATGTATTCGCAACAAGAAAGGGTAAAGGGAATATTAGTCTTTCTTCTAGAAACCAGTCTAAAGAGTATAACGTTAGTAAAATTTTACAGGAAGGAGTCAAAGGTCTTAAAGATAGCCTTGCTGGAGGACATCCTGCAGCTGCCGGAGCACAGATACATGAAGAAGACTTAGAAGAATTCAAGAAAAGATTACAAACTATAGATGTTAATAATTTTAGAATGTAATTAGAAGGGCAGGGGCTCTAAGTCTTCCAAATTGTCTTTTTCTCTTTTTCTTACCTTAACATATAGCGGAGGCATATCGAAATAAGCCCTAACTTCATCATTTGGTTGAACAAAGTCCCCTTCGCAATAATATCCTTTAGTTAAATCATCATGTATTAATTCTCTATATACTGCGTCATATCTAAATCTAATTCTATCACTAAAAAGATCTTTTTTAGACTTCGCCATCATAAACGGAAGGTCCTCTCCCTTTCTTAGTCTGTCTAAAGACCTAATTGAAAGATCTCGCCTAAAAGAGTTTTGTGAATTATATAATTGACTGTACCATGCAGGATTTTCTGCCAAAACTATTCTGAGTTTATGATCGTGGTGCTTTGGTTCTGGATGGGGCCTTGTAGAAATACATAACCTATTGCTTAACAAATCGCAATACAAATATTCGGCATGATCAGTATAGTAAAAACTTACACCACCTAGCTCTTTTAATGGTCTTTCTGGAGTCCACATGCGCCTAGGAAACCGGATCCGCTTTTAAGCATTATTAGTATTAGATATATATTTTACTTTCAAAACATATAAAAAAGCCTTTGACAATCTATCTATATGGTCGCGAAGAAAAAGACAAAGGGAAAGAAGCCAATACAATTGAAATTGAAGAAAGATGCGGCTTTCTTTGATGATGTTCCTAAACAGAAAGTAAAAATGAATGTAGGAGTTAGAAATGCAATGGAAGAGGTCCAAGAGATTCTTTCACCCTGTATTAAATGTGGGATGTGCAAGTCACTTTGTCCAGTTTTCAAGACTTTGAAAAAAGAAGAGATTTCGCCTAGAGGCCATGCAATTATGCTTAATGAAAACATTTTGAATGAA
>CAZFJM010000010.1:0-26115 GCA_964519415.1 Candidatus Woesearchaeota archaeon
GATAAAATAGAATTAATTATTATGGGTGGAACTTTTTTAGCTTTTGATAGAAAATTCCAGTTTGATTTTGTGAAAAAATGTTATGATGCTTTGAACGGTCGTGATAGTAAAACTTTAGAGGAAGCTAAAAAGATAAATGAGACTTCTAAACATAGATGTGTTGCGCTTTGTATTGAAACTCGTCCAGATTTTTGTTCTGATTCACAAATTAAAGATATGTTGGAATGGGGAACTACTAGAGTTGAGATAGGCGTTCAAGTTTTAGATGATAAAATTTACAAGAAGATTAACAGAGGCCATACTGTAAAAGACGTCGTGGAAGCGACTGTAAGGCTAAAGAAGGCAGGTTTTAAGTTAGGTTATCACATAATGCCTGGTTTGCCCGGAAGTAATCCTAAGAAAGATTTAGTAGTTTATAAGAAAATATTTTCCGATTCTAAATTTAAGCCAGATCAAGTTAAAATTTATCCGTGTCAGGTTTTGAAGAATAGCGGTTTAGAAAAATTATACTACAATCATAAATTTGTTCCTTATGAAGAGAAAGAAGTTTCTGATTTAATCGTTAAAATGATGAAATTAACCCCTAGATATGTTAGAGTTATGAGAATTATGAGAGAAATTCCTAAAAATTATCTTGTTGCGGGCGTTGTAAAGTTAGATTTGAGAAAAGATGTTGAAGATAAGATTAGAGCTGAGAAGATTAAAGTTAATGAGATAAGGTTTAGAGAAATTGGTTTTGCTATGAGAGATTTAAGAAAAGTCAATCATGATTTGAAAATTAAGAAAACTAATTATTCTGCTTCTGGTGGAAAAGAGTTTTTTATTGAATGTGTAAATAAAGATGATTTGTTGTTTGGACTTTTGAGATTAAGATTAGAATCTAAGAAGACGGTTCCTGCAATGGTTAGAGAACTCCATGTTTATGGTCCGGCTCTGAATTTAGGCGAGGAAGGCATTATTTCGCAGCATAAAGGAATTGGAAAACAATTGATGGCTGAGGCAGAAAAGATTGCTAAAAAGGCAGGATATAAGCAAATAAGAGTTATTTCTGGCGTTGGTGTGCGAGAATATTATAAAAATCTAGGGTATGAATTAGATTCTGAAAAAACTTATATGATTAAGACTATATCTTAAAGTATATATTTGTTTAAATATCGTGATTTTCTTGCTTTTTTATGGTAGTTTCAGGACTTACAATCAGAAGACCTAGTGATAAGGATTTATGTTTTTTAACTAGATGTAATAATTCTGAAGCAAAATGGGTTGGAGTTGAAGAGCCATCTTTTTTTGAAAAGTATATGGATCTTCCTAATTTTAATGTTGCTGAAATGAATGGAGAGCCTGCAGGATTCTTAATGGCTATGGGTCCAAAAGTAGATTATGATAGTAAGAATTTTCTTTGGTTTAGAGATCGAATTCCGAATTTTGTTTATATTGACAGAGTAATAATTGATGAGAAGTTTAGAAGAAAAGGTATTGCGACTGCAATGTATGAAGATTTATTTCATAAAAATTTAAATGTTCCAATGGTATGCGAGGTTGCAATAAGTCCTTCTAATTCTGATTCTATTCCATTCCATGAAGGCTTGGGTTTTGGAAGTATTGGTAAGTTTTCGGCTAATGGTATAAAATTATGTACTATGTATTATAGGGAGGCTTCAAATGATTAGGGCATGCGATTCCGTTATTAAAACTGTTTATCCTGCTGGACGTTTTCATGGCTGGCAAGATGAGTTTGTTCGTGATGTTTTTCCTACTTGGGATGTTTTAGATCCTAGAAATAATAGACAAGGTGCAATAGCTAAACTTGTTGAAGATGATATGGGTGGAGTAAAGAAAGCAGATGCAATATTCTGCAGATTACCTGCTGGAAAAAGTCTTCCAGTTATGGGTTATGCTGAGATTGGTTCTGCAAGAGTAATGGGCAAACCAATAATTTTAGTAGATGAAAATGAAACTCGAGAATTAATTATTCATAATTTAGCTTCTGAAGTGTTTAAGAACTATAAAGATGGACTAGGTTATTTGATGAGAGGTAATTTTGAACTTACTAACAAGGATATTTCTGAGAGAGACGCAGTAAATCCTGTTAATAAAATTGCTTTTGCAGGAGATATCACTATACCTCGTAAACTTAATAAGGAAATTGTTTATCCAAATATTCTTAAATTGGAGGATTTGGCTGAGGCAGATTTATTGGCTGTTTCTTTTGAAAGCGAAAAGAGAGATCCTAAAGCTCTTGCAATAATGGGTGCAGCATATACTTTAGGTATTCCTATTGCCCTTTATGATGCAAATCCTATAATTTATCCTCCGTTGGCTGGACTTGCAAGAAGAATTTTTACGGGCGATAAAGGAAGAAAGGCAATAGTTGAATATTTGAAAGCAATTCAAAGTAATGACATAAATTCTGAAGCCGTTGTTATGTATAATCTTTTTAAAAAGTTCAATAATTAATTTATTCTAGTAACAATTGATTATATGCAAAAACTTCTTCATTTCTAAAAATGGATAAATCTATGTTCAAGATATTTTCTTTAAAATTATTATAAAGTTCATCTAGAATTTTATCCATTTCTTTTGTATTTCTAGACAAGAATTCAACTTCTAGTTTCCATGGGCCGATTGTTCTTATTATATCTATGCAGTTGTTATTATTTTTGAAAAATTCGATAAGTTTTTTCTCAACTTCCTCGGAATAAACTTTTGGATAAAATAATAATTTATATGAATCAAAACCAAGTTTTTCGTAATTTATTCCGGTTCTATATATGCTGACAATGTTATTCTCTTTTAGTTTTTGTATTCTATTTTTTACTGCATCAATACTCATTTTAAGGTCTTCAGAAATATCTACTAGAGATGTTCTGGAGTTCTTGTGCAATATTTTAATTATCTTTTTGTCTATTTCATCTAATTTTTTATTTTCTATTTCTCCCCAAAAAATATATTCTCCTAGTTTAGCTTCTTTTTTTTCAAGTCCTAATAAATTTTTCTGGAATAATTGCAAATCTATCATTGTACAAAATTTTCTATCTGTTATTATTTCTCCAAATTTTTCAAGAATGGAATTTTCTATTTTGTTAAATTCTTGATGTGTTTTTGCAAAAAGTGCAATTGCAAAATTCCATGTTCCAGAAGATTCGAATACTGCAAATGTATTTTCTTGTTTTTTTAGGTATTCTTTAAGGGCATTTTTTTGTTCGGATGTTCCATTTAACTTTAGATATAATTTGTAGGATTGATTTCCTAATTTTTTGTAGTCTATGTAACAAGTATATTGTGTAATAATTTTTTCTTTTTCTAATCTATTGATTCGGTATTTTATTGTGTCTTTTGATAGATGACATGCTTTAGCAATTTCTTTAAATGTTATTCTTGGATTATATTCTATCATCGAAAGTATTTTTTTATCTATAAGTGTTAATTCTTCCATATTTTAGCTTAAATAGGGCTTATTTATAAATTTATCGTAAAAAAGATGAAAATTAGATAAAAACTTTCATATACTGGTGTTGCTCTATATTGTTACGTTAAAGGAGTAACAAAATGGAAACAACACAAAACAACATCAAAGTCAATCACCTCGAATCAATAGGTGATAACCAAAATATGATGAAAGGAGGTGAAACAAAATGAGCAATGCACACAAAAGAAATCTCTTCATGGAGCAAGTTCTTAGGGGATGTAGAACAGATAGTGAGAGATTAGAAAGGATAAAAGGTCTTCCGGTTTGCATAGACTACGCTCCGTCATTTGGAGGTTGGTATTCCGAGAAGCGGTCTCCCGTTTTTAATGAATATCTATATGCAAGCTATGCAGTTCCAAACGGCAATTATGACAAAGTTAAGGCAAAGTCTGAGTTATCGGAAGAACAAAAGTTACAACTGGTCAAAAGATATGGGCACGACCTATCTGATGAAGTTAAATCTGTAATAGATTCCGGTATCTCCTTTCTTAGCTCCGGTCATCCCGACTATGTAGCAAGTTATGCTTCCGATAAAACAAAAAAGTTTTGGGAGAAAAGGAAGAATTTGAGAGTTATCGATGGCAGATATAAAGCACATGGCATCGGAGGTTCTACGTTTGAATATCCGTATGAAGCAAGAGGCTTTAGGGGGAATATATCCAAAGAGGAATTGCGGGAAATTTTAGATAGAGGTTTAATTTAGCTGACTTTGTCAGCATTTTCCTCTCATCGGTAAAAGTCCGATGACTGATGAGGCATGAGCCGAAAGGAAACAAAATGGAAACACAAAAACAAATAGCTGAAATAGGCAGAGTTTTGATAGTCGAAGATCAAGGCGATCCTTTAAGACTTTTAGAAAGCGTAGTTAAAGAAATTGTTCCTAAATATTTTCCTAACTTTCAAGCTGAAGAAACGCCAATACTTTTTAGAAATTATGGTTTTAGACAAGCACAAATTCAGTGTTTTACTTCAAAAGATTATGACATTGCAAGATCTGTTGCTTCTGCAAGAGATATGTTTATTGAAAATAAATATGGATTAGTTTTGCTAGACCATAGAATGCCTATGCAAGATATTGAAGAACCCATAGCTCCTACTGGTGTAAATGTTGATTATACTGAATATTTCAAACAAGAAAGAGTGTATAGTGATTGTTTAAGAAACATTGGTTACTCATTAATTCCCGAAATAAGAAGTAGTAATCCTAACACAGTTATTATTGGAACTTCCTCTATGAAAAGAGAACTTAGTGATTTTCCTTCTCCTGATTATTCTTTAAGTAAATTAGATGCAAGACAAGATTTAGAGAGAATTCTTTCTAGTATTATAATGAAAGGAGGTGAAAGAAAATGAGCTTGTCATTTAGAGATTTTATGATGAACAAGGGACTAGAGGACTTGTTTTTGGCAGAAGGAGATCATGCAGAACCTAGCTATGACAGAGTAGGATTTGTTGATCGTGAAAGAAAGTCTGTCAATTGGGTTATTGCAGATTATGAATCTACTAGTAGATACACAAGTAGAAATAACGCTAGAATCCATAAGTCTGGAAGATTACTTCTTGTTTATGATACTCCTGAACAGATGGAGACTGCAATAAGATCGTATAAAGATTACGATATGCCAAACGGATCTTGTTAAATTTAGCCGACTTTGTTCGGCTTTTTTATTTTTAATAAATTAAAAAATAGATTTTCTAAGAAAGATTTATAAACAACCTATTTCTTTGGATGTAAAGATGGTGAGTGGTAAGAATAAAGAAAAATTGAGGGATCTTCGTGGTGTTTCTGGTAAGGAAAATTCGGCGATTATTCCTTTTTTGAAAGGTGCTAAATCCGTAGAGGATAAAGTTGCTTTTTTAGAGTCCGTTAAGGAAAATTTTTCTTTAAGCTATGATGATAAGTGTTTGGCTGAAAATATTCTAAGAAAATATAGAGGTAAAGAATATGGTATCGATGATGATTCTCTTGTAAAAGAATTTGATCTCTATCCGGAAAAGATAGCTCCTGGTTATGTTATGCGAGAAAAGCCTAAGGGGGATTCTGATTGGGCGTCACATAATGATAGGATTGAGCCGGGAACTGGGAGATATGTGTATGCTGGAAGTGATGTTTTTGGAAATGTTTATGATGGAAAGATTTCAAAGGTATTTGATAATTTTAAAAAATTACCTTTGGAGGCAATAAGTAAATTAAAGGGAAAAGTTTATGCTTGTCAATCTGGTTGTCGTGATTCTGGAATTAGCTCCGCTTACTATATGAAGGATTTAACATTAGCAGATAAGGTTGGATTATTGGTTAAATGTAATCGAATTGAAGATGCTCGGACGATGTTGAGAGATATTGGAGCCAATAAACCTCAAGAGGGTGATTTTTATCCTTCTGATTGGGATTCTTTTATTAGGGACCAACAAAAACTAAAAGAAGATGAGTATAAAATGGAAATTAAACATCGTTCTTATTGGAATAAACGTAAACCAAACTTTTCTCCGGGCTTAAAAGATTATCTTTCCAGAGACCAACAAATTCAAAATGGAACTTATCAGTCTTCTGAAGCGACATATCAACCAAATAATTCCTTTAATAATATTAGATCTCAGAGAAATAAAACATCTCAAAAAGTTGGTGTAACAATGGCAGTTGCGGGACTTGGAGTATCTATTCTACTAATCGGTTCTAATTTAACTGGAAATGTAATTGGTACTTTATCTACTGATACAACTAATTTGGTTGGTGTCGGTGCTTTTTTAGTAGGTATTGTTGGAGCAATGCTTTGTCTTAAGAAAAAATAAAAATGGTAAAAGCAAAAAAGTCAACTGAAAATGCTAGGGCTTCTAGTGGAGATGCATATAGAGGTTATTCTGGGAGAAAGAGAGATGATTATAGTTTAGCTTTGGATGATCAATTGCGAGGAGCTGGAGCTAAAGAGTATGAGGGTCCAAATGCAAGAGCTAAATATTTTCAACAAGTAGCTAGTGATTTTGGGCAATATGATCAAGGTCATGATGCTGATGCATACCGAGCTAGAATGCATAGAGGAAAGGCGTATATTGTTAAGGCAATAAAAGATAATGAACTTGCAGCGAAAGGCGGAAATCCAAATGGATATGATATTAATTCTAGTTATGAAGCATATAGACAAAGCACTGCGTTTAAAGGAAAGGAAGCAGAGTCTTTAAAGAATTCTTGGATTAATGCGGTTAGAAAAAATCCTCGTGTTGGACAATATGCCGCATACGCTCTTGCTGAAAATGGACAAATTGATGATGCAGTAAAAGTTTTTAGAGATGCTTTTAATTTTGCAAATCGTGGAAATAATTATCGTGTTGCAGATGGAACTTTAAATGGTCAATTATTAAGTGATTATCATGTTGGTTTGGCTCGAGTTTATGAGAGAGCTGGTAGATTTGGAAGTGCGAAAGAACATCTTATGAAAGCGCTTGAAGCTTTAGGAGATGATAGTTCAAAGCAGTATTATCAATCTCATCAAGCTGGGCAAAACAAAGGTTATACTGGTGGAGCAAGCGGTATTGCAGAGGCTATTTGGAATGATAAATCACCTTCGCATGGAACTAGTGTGAATACTGAGTTAAATAAGGCTCTTAGAGATAATCCTTCTAACGATTATGATGCAAGAAGATCTGAAGGATTAAATGCGTATTTTGCTGCAGATAAAAAAATACAAGGTAAAAAATCTTCTAAGAAATTTGCAGCTCTTGCAATAGTTGGTTTGGGTGGAGCTACATTTGCTTTAATTGGGAGTCAGATGACTGGAAATGTTGTAGGTGCTTCTAATTCTTTGCCGAGCCTTTTGGGCACTGGTGCTTCAATTTTAGGATTTTTAGGAATTTTAGGTTTAGGTTTTTATATTAAAAATAGGGAGAAATAATATGTTGGGGATTAAAAATAATTTATCAGAGAATAGTTCTTTTAAATCAGAAAAGATTTTAGAGCCTCTTTTGAGTAATCAAATGGCTTTGCACAATACTCTTTATACTTCTACTTCTATTATTTTAGTAATCACTTCTTTTATTTTCTCTATTATTTCTTCATTTATTCTAAAAGATTTTGATTCTTTAGGGTTATTTGTCAAGCTTTCTGGAAGTATCTTAGCTTTATCTTCTTTGATTTCTCTTTTATTTTGCTTGTTTATTCTTAGGCCTGTTTTAGATCATAAATCTAAGGGAAGCACTTATTTTTATTATATGGATGTGTTGAATCGTTTCAAAAATAAAGAGGACTATGTCGCTAAACTAAAGGAAATAGCAAATGATGAAGATAAAAGAATTAGATTTTATGTAGATGAATATTATCAATTAGGTGAAAAAGTTCTTTTGCCAAAATTTAGGTTAGTAAAATACGCTTCCGAAATATTAACTTTTGGATTAATTCTTTCCGTTGTCTTTTTTATTATTTCTTTATTTGCTCAATAGTTAGTTATCTAAATACTTTTAAACCCTCCTTTGTTTTTTGGTTCGAGGTAAAAAGAGGATGATCGATTTTGATGAAGATGGTAGGATAATTGTTCCTGGTGTGGCTCCTGTTGAGAAACCTGTGAGAAAACATTCTTGGTCTTTGTATAAAAAGAAGAATGAAGATGAAGAGGAAAAAGCAGGCACTTTGGATTCAATAGATATAGATTATGAAAAGCAAGGAGATAAGCTTCATCCTTTGAAATTTACAAATGGAAAGACACAGGAAGATGTTGTAAAAGAAGTTTTGAATGCAGTTGACTTAGGAAATAAAATTATTTTTATTAAAGGTGTATGTGGGAGTGGCAAGTGTTTGGATGGTAAGACTCGTGTTTTTTGTAGGCCTTCAGATAGTTCTTGCTTTGGCTATCATGAAATATCTTCTTTAGTTGGTAAAGAAGGAGATATAATTTCTTTAGATGCAAAAGGATGTCTTGTTCAATCAAAATTTAAAAATGTAAGAGAAACAGGTGTTAAAAAAATATTTAAATTAAAAACAGTTACTGGCAGAGAGATTCTAGCATCCGAAAATCATCCTTTTTTAACTATAGATAAAACAGGTCTTTTATGGAAGTCACTATCAGAATTAAATGAAAAATCTTACATTTGTCTTCCAAATAAGATAACACTTAGTAAAAATAAGGGCGTTTTAGAAGATAGTGAGCTTAAAATTTTAGGACATTTAATTTCAGAGGGTAAGTTAGGAGATATGGCGGGCTCTCCAAAATATTATCAAGATAAAACAATTAATCCTCTAATAAGACAAGATTATATTAATTCTGTAAGGGCGTTTTTTCCTGATGGAGAAATTATAGATAAACATCAAACAGAGGTTACTGTGGTATTTAGGAATCATGATACTAGAAAAGGGACCACTAATAAATTAAGATTGTTCGTACGGGAATTTGGATTAGAGGGCACAAGATCAGGAGATAAGTTTGTTCCAGAAGTTATTTTTAATTTATCTTTGGAAAAAATTGCAATTTTTCTTCAATCACTTTTTTCAGGAGATGGTAGTATTTATCTTAAGAAGGGTAGAGAAAAAAAACAACAAATAATTATTGAGTATGATTCTATCTCAAAAAAATTAATTTGGGATATTTCAATACTTCTTAATAGATTTGGAATTCAACATACTATTACTTCGCATAAATTTAGAGAAAATAAAGAATATTCTTGGAGAATAAATATTTCTAATCAAGAACAAATAAGAGAATATATTGAAAAAATAGGGTTTTTGGGTGAAAAACAGAAAATAGCTTTAGACTTATTAAAAAGATGCAAGGTTCATAAGTTTACAAATATCGACAAGGTTCCTCGAGTTATTAGGGAATATTTGAAAAATAAAGGATATGATTATAATCAACTAGATCGTTTTTTAAATTACGAAGCAATAGAAAAATTAAGAGTAGATATTGGATTTAAAATAATTAGAAACGAAAAATTGACCGAAACTCCTTGTGTTTTCAAACAAGGAAAAATAGATTTTCTAAGAAGTCATTTAAGAAAGGTTAATAGTTATATAAAAGATAGTGTTTTGTCTTTTATATGCAATGAACAAATAATTTGGGATAAAATAAAATCAAAAGAATTTTTAAAAAAAGATTTAACTTATGATCTAGAGGTTTCGGAACAACATAATTTTATTGCAGATGGAATTATTGTGCATAATTCAGCTATGGCTTTAAATTTAGCAAAACATTTCAAAAAAACTTCTATCGTTGTTCCTATAAAGAGTTTGCAAGATCAGTATGAAAGAGATTATACTCAGAAGAACTTTATTTTGAAAGAGGATGGGAAGAAATTAAAGATAGCTGTTATTAAAGGGAGGGGGAATTTTGATTGTAAATTTTGTAGCAATACTTGTAAGGCAGATGATCCGCAGTTGCCTTGTGATGTAGAATTGAGGGAGAAAAATATGAAAAAAATATTAGAATTTATTTCACAAAATCCAGAAGTTAGAAAAGAGGACTTTTCAAGTGTTACAGATGTTAGAAGAATTAGCGTGGCTGCTGCGTGTCCTTATTGGTCTCCAATTATGCCTGCAGAAACTGGTGGGAAGGTTTTGAGTAAAGCAAGAAAAAGAAAATATATGTCTATTTCTGGAAAGGAATATGCTTTATTTGAAAGAGCTAAAGGTTGTGGTTATTATCAGCAATATCATTCTTATATTGATGCAGATGTTTTAATTTTTAATGCAATGAAATATATGTTAGAAACTGCAATGGGCAGAAAACCCCAAACAGATTTAGAAGTTATTGATGAGTGTGATGATTTCTTGGATAGTTTTGCAAATGAGAAAAAAATAAATTTGAATAGATTTAATTCTGCTTTATCTAGTTTAGTTCCAGAAACTCCTAAAGATAAAAATACGATTAAAGAAATGTCTTTACTTGCAAATAAAATAATTGCTAATCATACTGATGGGATTGAAAAATTAAATTCTCATAAATTTAAATCTTTATTTGAGATAATTTTAGAAAATCCTTATCTTGCTGAGGGTGAGGATGGGAATTATTACAATTCTGTTTTTGAAGCTGTAAAAAGTTTTGAAGATCTGGTGGGGGAAACATATGTTGCTTTAGAAACTTCTAAACAGGACCAGCAGTCTTTATTTGGTGGAGGTTTTGGAGATACGGTTCATGTTAATCTTGTTTCTATAAATGTCTCAAGAAGGTTCAAAGATTTAATTGAGAAAAATAATGTTTTAGTTTTAATGTCTGGAACTTTGCATTCTGAAAATGTTTTGAAGGATATCTTTGGTTTGGAAAAATTTAAAATTATAGACGCTGAAACTATGAGTCCTGGAAAAATTACAAAATATAGAACTGGTTTTGAAAAGAATTGTAAGTTTGAGAATTTTAAATCTGGAATGTTTACCAGAGGCGATTATTTGAAGGCACTTTCTTCTGCTATTGCAAATGCTAAGCCTCCGGTGTTAGTTCATGTTTCAACTTTTGCTGATTTACCTAGTGAGATTGAAAAGAAAGAAATCGGATTTAGTAATCTTATTTCGCGGGAAGAATTTTCTAAGATGCAGTTAGATAATAATGCGTTTAATAATTTTAAGGCAGGAAAAACAAAAGTTCTTTTTACTACAAAGTGTTCTAGAGGAGTTGATTTTCCTGGAGAGCAATGTAATTCAATTATTGTTACTAAATATCCTTATCCTAATATTCAAGGATTATTTTGGCAGATTTTGAAAAAGGAACAGCCAACCAAGTTTATGGAATTCTATATGGATAAAGCTAGACGTGATTTAGTTCAGAAAGTTGCTAGAGGAGTTCGTTATAAAGGAGATCATGTTTTTTTATTGAGTCCTGATTCTAGAGTTTTAGATGGAAAAGTGGATTAAGGAATATTTATAAAACTCTTTATCGTCTAATCTTTGAGGTGTGTATGGACAAGAAAATTTTTATTCCGTCAAATAGATTTCTTTATATTTTTGGGACAGTTTTGTTAGTGGTTTTAGTTATGGCTCTGCCAGATTTGCTTACAAAAATGTTTAGTATTGCATCTTTAAATCCTTCAATGTCCGTAGCTATTGGTTGGCCAGTTCCTTTTTTTCAAATTGATATTTTGAATATGACTACTATGCCTATTAGATGGTTTGTTATGATTTTTAGTTTAATTGGATATCTTGTTGTAAGTTATATATTTGATATTGTTATTTCTATTATAATTGCAGGGTTTACCGGTCCAGAAAAACCAGAAGCAGTTATGATGCAAGCAAGAAAGGCTTACTATTACTATAAAAGTCAAGGATTAGAAGATTCTAAGATACGATTGTTGTTTAAACAAAAAGGTTGGAAGGACGAAGATATAGACAAATTAAAGTAAATATGTTGCTTAAAATAGGAAATAAAAATTATAGAAGAACTGTTTTTATGGTAGTTTATAGAACCGTAAAGAAAGATAAGATTTATCTTATTTTGAAAAGAAAGTTACACTGGAGAGGTTATGAGTTTCCAAAGGGCGGTGTTGAAGATGGTGAAACTGAACTTGATGCAGTAAGAAGAGAGGTTTCTGAGGAAACTGGGCTTCCTATAAAGAAGATTACTAACCATAATAAGAAAGGCAAATACGATTATTCTAGAATGTTACCTGATAGAAAAGAAATTAGTGGACAGGCTTATTCGCTTTATTCTGTAGAGGTTGGTGAAGGCGATGTTATTTTTGATAGTCATGAACATTCTAGTTATCAATGGCTAAGTTATGTTGATGCTTTGAATATTTTATCAAAGCCAAATCAGAAAGAATGTTTGAGTCTAGTTAATTTTTCTTAGATTTCTTTTCTTTTTTTTGTGTAAAATAACTTTTATAATAAGGTATGTGCCAAAGAGTGTGGAAGATTGCAATTAAGAGAGTTATGTATCCTGCTAATACGTGCACAGTTATTATATTTAATGGAAAATTAATTGTTATTCCATAATTTAATCTTAAAAGTAAAAATATCGATGTGAATGCAGTTATAATTCCAGAAATTAATAAAAGCATATTCCAAATTTTTCTATTTTTTACTAAGCTTAGTTTTTCTTTTTTTACAAGATAAAGTGAGAACAAATAAATTGCTACAAGGATTAAAGTAGTTTGCCACATGTAATACTCTTTTGTTGGCGTTTTTATTTGAGGTTTGTCTTCTTCTATTTGTGCTTTTTCAATGCCAATGAGTGATTCTGCAACTTCTTTTGCGACAGAAGGTTGAACACCCTTATTGTTTAGTGCTGTAAAAGAATCAGAAGGATTAATTACAAATCCATATTTTTGTGAAAGTGCAAACGAATACTCTGTCGCACAAATTCCGTAGATTTCTGCTACTTCTTTTACGGTTTTTAGTTTTAATTCTTGTCCAGAAATCAAGTCATGTAATTCTGTCGCGTTTAAAGAAGTTGTTGCTGCGAGTGTTTCTTGGCTGTAGTCGCAGATTTTATCGCTATTTGTATCTGTATAAAGTCCACAATCTCCCGGATATGTGTCGTTCACTTGTCCAGTTGGGCATATCAACTCTGCAGAGATAAAACTAAGTAAGAACAGTGATAATATAATAAATGCAAACTCTTTTTTCATATTTTTGTTGAGTAATTTTGATTTATAAGGGTTTGTTAAGGGTGTTAATCATGCGCAAACCAAAGTGTCTTGTCATTAAGCTTTGTAAAACCGATGTCTTTCAAGAAATAGATCTTTTCGTTTTCTAATTTTTCTTTGGTATATATTTTACTTTCTGATGCATCATCTCTTAATAAAATATATTCATTTTTGTTTTCTTTTGTTTTCTTCTCAACAAATTCAATTTCTGTTGACATTGGTTTAATTATTTCTCTATTAAAATTATTTAATACTGCAAAAAAATCTTTCTGAGTCATTACTTTATCTACTTCACTTAATCCTCTCTGTTCTACCATTTTTGCAAATGCTTCTGGTTGGTAGCCTCTTTTCTTGAAATTTCTTGCTAGAGGTAATCTAATATCATCCCATCCCGTAAATTCGCCTTTCTTTATTCTTTCAGTTATTTTTGTTTTAGAAATTTCTAAATCTGTAAATTTATATCTTCCTAAGAAATAGGTATGTGGTAGCTTTATTTTCAATGCTTCAAAAATCATTGCCTGTCTTAATGCGTTGTCTCTGTGTTCTTTTGCTCTAATTATATGAGTACATTTTTGTTCAATATCGTCGTAGGTTACACAAAGATTCATCAAAGGCCAAACTCGATATTTGTTTCCTACATGTGGATGTTTTTCTAAATTTATTCTTGCTAGTGGGAAGTCTATAAGTGCTTGATTTTTAGAATCTAAAGATGTTTTAAATCTTAAAACTGCTTCGCCTTCTTTGAAGCCTTTTGCGTCTAGCATCTTTTTCCATTTATCTTGATTATCTTTGATAGGATTATCTCTGCACTTACAAGGCTCTCTTATTTTGTGAACTTCAGGTTCATTCGTTTCTTCACTTTCTTCTTTCTTACAAGTACAAACAAAAGCAAATCCTTTATTGATTAAATCTTCTGCAAAAGAATAATATTTTGGCATTCTATCAGATTGAGCGTAGGATTCAGTTATGTTTCCAAAAATCCATTCTGCTTCTTTAGGAAAAGATTCATAACATTCCGGAACTGTTTTTTCTGGATTTGTATCTTCAATTCTTAAATATAATTTCCCACCATATTTTTTTACATATAAGCTTGAAGGCATTCCTGTTAAAATGTGGCCAATGTGAAAGGCAGATGCGCTTGAAGATGGTGAGAATCTTGTGATAATGCCTGTTGATGGAACATCTTCTAATTCCGGTAGTCCGACTCTTTCTTTTCTGTGAGAAATTAATTTTTCAGCTTCTTCAAGTTCAGATTTTTGTTCATCTAAACTCATAGCATTAACTTTTTTTACTATTTCGTTGATTTGAGGCATTACTTCTTTCACTTTATCTCTCTCAAGACCTTCGTGAAATAAAGGATTTAGAACTGCGCCAGATTGACATTTTCCCTCATGTTCAACTGCATTTTTCAAAGCATATGCAAGCATTTTTTGCTCGATGTTTTCGATTGCCATAAAAGAGTGTTGATTTGGATATTTTTAAGTATGTTGGTCAGTGTACAAATAATTAAATAGGGGCATGTTTTGAAAAAAATATGAAGTTTGTAGAGAGGCAAGCTCGCTTAGAAAAAAAAACGTGTGAGGCGATAGACGAATTAGAGGATGTTTTCAATGTAGAAATACCTACCTATCCCGAAGTAAGATGGCTTGGAAGACTTGGACATTTCGAAGATTTAGGATTACCCGAATACTATCGTGATGAGGTCGAGTGTTTGCAAGCTCAAAGATGTAGCGTACTAATGTCTAAATCAAAAGTTATTATTCTTAACAGAGATTGTCCGGAGCATATAAATGAAGAAACTTCACATTTCGTTCATACCGAAGCTTCTGGAATCCATTATAAAAATAAAGATCCTGAAGATCTTATACATTTACATGCATTAGTTGAAATGTTTGGGTATTTGGGTTCAAAATTATTAGATCCCTCTAGAAAGAATTCTTTTAAAGATTTTCCAGATTATTTTTCTATTGCTTGTAGACACAGGTTGGGATTTAATAAATTTGCAGGAATTTTGAATGATATTACTGGCGGGGATGTTTCTGAAAGATTAATTCATTCTCAGGGATATGGTCTTGCAGAAAGAGTTTTTTGCGCTTTAGAAACTGGACAGACAAATATACGTTATTTTCAGAAGTTAATTAGACAAAATTTTAATGGTTCTGGAGAGGCAACAAAAACTTTCAAAGATTTAAGACATGAATTTTGGCCTTATTAATTACCAAGCAAATCCACTAGAACTTGAAGAATCTCCGACACCCGCTTTTCTTTCTAGAAGTTCTATTCTTTGTTCCATTTTATATAGTTTTGAATCTAGGTCTGAAATTTGACTAGATAACTTTCTCATAAGTTCTTCAACATCTGAATTATCTGTTGAAGATGATTGAGAAGAATAACTTTGTGCGGAAGGAGTAGGAGTATCAAAAAAACTAAAAGAAGATGCAGGAGCGCTATTTGCTGATGGTGCTGGTTGGCTTATTGTTTTCAAAAGTGCTTTTTCTTTAGCTAATTCAGAAGGTAGTTTTCTTTTTTTTGTAAAATCCACATATCCGCTTCCATCATTAGCTACGAAGGCTTTTCCAATGTTAACTTTTGGTCTAGGAATGTCTCTTATATCTATTGCCTCTTTTTTGCTGAAAAACATATTTATTTTATGAAGAGGTATTATTTAAATGTTGTTTTTGTTCGCCACAGTTCTTATAAATTGATTTTTTATTTTATTTGTATGAGTTGGTATAATCCTGTTTCCTGGTTTTATAGTAAATATGATCAGAAAATAAAATTAATTTGTGATAATCCTACTTGCTCAGACGAGATTAGAGAAAGAGATGTCATTTATGATCGAAAAAGAGATAAGGTTTATCATGATGTTGGTTGTGCTGGAATTGGTACTGCTTTTTTATCTCTTGAACTTAATGAACATATTCATGCAACTACTGAACATATTTCTAAAAAAAGAGTTGTTAACATACGGAAATCTAAAGGATTAGAAAATCATATTTCTGAAGATAATAGTGTTATTACAAAGTAGTTACATATGGGAAGGTTTATATAGTTCCAGAATTAAGTATATTTATGGAAAATTATCAAGTTAATTTCAAGAGAAGAGACACATTATGGGATTCTAGTGAGAAAGATATTGGTGTTGCATATGCTTTTTTTGATTCAGATGCTTCTATAGGGGATATTGGAGATTTAGCATTACAAGAAGCTGAAAGACCAGAAAGAACAACAAAAATTTCTGATTTAGAAATTGCTTTAGTAGACTTAAAAGAATTTAGGGCTAGAGATAATCCGGAAGTATATAGTTTTATTCAAAAATATTCAGTTTCTCCAATAGGATTAGAAGGTAAACCAAAGTCCTTGAAAAATTTAAAGTATGCTCTTCAGGTTGCAGTACCCGGAACTACTAATGAGCAAATGGGAGATTATTTGGGTAATGTTATGAACGATGTCTATTCTATGGGCAACCCGGATAAACCGACATATATGTCAATAGTTTATAGAAATCCAGAAGATGGATGTTTAGATTTTAAACAAGATTAATTTAGTAAACAGGTTTTCCATTTGAAATAAAGTCTACTCGCCCTTTTATTTCTGGCTGTTCTAAGGTTTTTTCTAAAAATCTCTTATTTGATGTTAAAATCAGTTTCATTAATACGGAAGAGTCTTTTCTTTTTTGAACTTCTCTATCTGTTACTCTTTTGAGTTTTTCAGAATATAATGTTGCTAGTGTTGTTTGAAATATTCTTGCAATTGTGTATGCATATTCTTCTTCACTTTTATAATCTCGAATTAATAACTCTGGTTCTTCTAGTAATAATATTCCTCTTAGACTTTCATAAGACATCTCTCTATGTTTGTGCTCTTTAGAAACAGTATGCGATAATCCAACTAATTGGGCAGGCCAGGTTTGATATGGTCCGGCAAAGGATTCCCCGTTCATGAATGTATGTCCTGGCAAATTAGGACTAGTAAATGATTTTGGTCTTTCTAGAATATTTTTACAAGGGTACTCTTCTGTAAATTTTTCTGCATATCTTTTTGCAATTGAGTTTAGAGCAGTATTATTTATCATTTTATTTACTTTCTATTCTCCTATATAAAACTGAAAATGCATATTTTTCTCTTCTTTCTTCTGCAATTTTTTGAGTTGCTGTTTGCTTTAACAAATCGTTTCTACCTAGAATTAAATCTACTTTTGTTCCATTTGTAAGATTTGTTTGAATTGAATGTATTCCATATGCTACATTTTGCCACGGAGCAATAACTCTTTCATATTTTCCATCATCTCCGCCTGCAAGTGCGTTGAAATATGAAACTCCGTCAAGAGTACTGTCATGTGCTGTAAATTTAAAATTCATTTTTTCTAATGCTTCTTGAACTGATTGTTCTAATTGTGTTAAATGGACATTAGCTTTTTCGGGAATTATTACTAAATCAATATCGCTATATGCTTCTGCAGCATCAAGTGTCGGGTCTTTTTTGTTTAGTATTCTTCTTTCTTTCCAGAAGGAGTCTGTATAAAGGGAACTTCCTACTGCTAAAATTGCGGAAGGGGTTGTAATTCTATCTCCCAATTCTTGAACAAATGGTCGAAGTTTTTGTGCATCTTGTGCCTTTAGAAATTCATTATAATATCTACTTGTTTCAACTTCATATTTTGGTTTAAATAATAACTGTAATGAATGTATTAATCCCATAATTCTTTGCTAAATTCTTTGTTTAAAAGTATTATTGTACTATATTTTGCTCATCCTCTATTTTATCGTCGAGAAAAAAATGCCAGAAAACTTTATAAAGGGCCGGTGTTTTTTGTAATCATGTTTAGTTTAAAGGTGGTGTGCTATGACTGAAGAGAAAAAGAAGGATTATTCTGCTGAAAATATTAAAGTTTTAGAAGGTCTTGAAGGTGTTAGAAAGAGACCTGCAATGTATATTGGTTCTACAGGCAAGGAAGGTTTGCATCATTTGGTTTATGAAATTATGGACAATTCTGTTGATGAAGCTATGGCTGGAATATGTACAGTTATTGATATTTCCATAAATAAAGACGGTTCTGTTACTGTTATTGATAATGGAAGAGGTATTCCAGTAGATATGCACCCAGTTTACAAAAAATCTGCGATGGAAGTTATTGTTACAAAATTACATGCGGGTGGTAAATTCGATAAAGGTTCTTATGCTGTTTCTGGCGGTTTACATGGTGTAGGTATTTCAGTTGTTGCAGCTTTATCCAAAAAAATGATTGTAGAAGTTAAAAGAGGCGGAAAAATTTATATGCAGGAATATCATATTGGAGTTCCGCAAGATTCTGTAAAAGTTATTGGAAGTTATGATGGAAAAGAAACAGGAACAAAAGTTACTTTTTATCCAGACGATAGTATTTTTTCTACCACTACTTACGATTTTAATACTTTAGCAACAAGATTTAGAGAAGTTGCTTTCTTAAATGCAGGATTGAGAATTATTTTTTCAGATGAAAGAACTGATAAAAAAGAAGATTTTGTTTATGCTGGTGGTTTAGTTGAGTTTGTTAAATGGTTAAACAGAACTAAAGACACAATACATGCAAAACCTGTTTATTTTAAGAAAGCTATGGATGATTTGGTTATTGAAGTAGGTATCCAATATAATAATTCATATAATGATAACATTCAAAGTTTTGTAAATACAATTAATACTATTGAGGGCGGAACTCACGTTGCAGGTTTCAAAACTGCTTTGACTAGAGTAATTAATGATTATGCTGAGAAAAAAGGAATTATTAAGAAAGATGAAAAATTAGAAGGCGATGATGTTCGTGAAGGTTTGACTGCTGTTATTTCTGCTAAAGTTAAAGAACCTCAGTTTGAAGGTCAGACAAAAACAAAATTAGGTAATTCTGAAATTAAAGGTATTGTTGATTCATTGACAACTACTGCTTTAGGAGAATTTTTTGAAGAAAATCCAACTATTGCAAATACAATTGCTAAAAAAGCAACCGAAGCTTTGAAAGCAAGAGAAGCTGCTAAGAAAGCTAAAGAATTAGTTAGAAGAAAAAATGCTTTAGGTTCTGGTGGTTTACCTGGAAAACTAGCAGATTGTTCTTCAAAGAAAGCTGAAGAAACTGAGTTGTACATTGTAGAGGGTCAATCTGCAGGTGGTACTGCTAAAGGTGCTAGGGACAGAGAATGTCAAGCTATTCTTCCATTAAGGGGTAAAATCTTGAATGTAGAAAAAGCAAATCATGCGAAAGCATTATCTTCTGAAGAAATTGGTAACTTAATTACTGCTATGGGAACTGGCGTTGGAGATCAATTCGATATTGAGAAATTAAGATACGGAAAAGTTATTATTATGACAGATGCGGATGTAGATGGTGCACATATCAAGACTTTACTTTTGACTTTATTCTTTAGATATGTTCCGGCATTAATTGATTCTGGTCATATTTTCGTCGCTGTTGCACCATTATATAAAGTTAGAAAAGGACAAAAAGATACTTATGTTTATTCAGATGATGAATTAAAGAAAGTTTTGAAAGATATGTCTGGAGATCCAGAAGTTAGTCGTTTCAAAGGTCTTGGTGAAATGAATGATGAACAACTTTGGGATACAACTATGAATCCTAAAACGAGAATATTGAAACAAGTTTCAGTTGAAGATGCTGTAGAAGCTGACGAAACATTCTCAATTTTAATGGGCGATGCAGTTGCACCCAGAAGACAATTCATTGAAGAAAATGCTAAAAACGCGGAGTTGGACTTGTAATGGGATGTGATTGTAATTCTTGCGGATGTGAAGAATCTGAGAAAAAGAAAATGGTAAAAGTTTATTTCTGTCCTAGATGCGGAAGTAAAGAAGTCGGATTTGTATTTAGATTTGCAAATGCATTCGGAGTTATTCCTAAAATGGAATGTAAGAAATGTAAATTTGAGGGAAGTATTTTTCCGTTGCTAGTTGTTGATAAAGAAAGTTTAAATAAGCAAAATGAGAAAATAATTAAATCTAGTAAGAAAAAAACAAAAAAGAGGAGTAAGAAGTGATGGTAAAAGAAGATAATTTAAGTAAAATTGAAAGAAAAGAAGTGGGTAAGATGATTGCTGGTAAAGCTTTATCTCATGCAAATACTATTAAGTCAGAATTTAAGAAACAAACATCTACTGCAATTATGGCTGCATTCGGGTTGATTATTGCTTTATCTTGGAAAGATGTTATAACTGAATTTGTGGATAAAATTGGATTCGTAAAATCCTATGGATTACTATTTACTGCAGTTATTTTAACTATTGTATCTATTGTTGGAATTTTATTAGTAAGTAAATGGGCTAATTCAGGTTCATCGGAGGAGAAGAAATAATGGCAGGAGAGAAAGAAACAATTAACAATGGAATGAGCAAAGAAGCTTTAGGTCAAATTAGAGAAGATATGAAGAAAAATATTGAAGCTAAAGAATTGATCAATGCAGAAGTTTCGCAAGAAATGAGAAGTGCTTTTATTAATTATGCGATGTCAGTTATTGTTGATAGAGCTTTGCCTGCAGCTGAAGATGGTTTGAAACCAGTTCACAGAAGAATTTTATGGGCAATGTATGATTTAGGATTACAACATAACAAACCAACAAAGAAATCTGCGAGAATCGTGGGTGACGTTATTGGTAAGTACCATCCACATGGTGATACTGCTGCGTATGAATCAATGGTAAGAATGGCGCAAGATTTCTCATTAAGATATCCTCTTGTAAAGGGACAGGGTAACTTTGGTTCGATGGATGGAGATCCCGCAGCAGCGATGAGGTATACTGAAGCTAAGATGGATAAGATTACTGAAGAACTTATGGGCGATATAGAAAAAAATACTGTTTTAATGTTACCTAATTTTGATAATACTTTGAAAGAACCAAAATATATGCCTGCAAAATTACCTAATCTTTTATTGAATGGTGCGTCTGGTATTGCAGTAGGTATGGCTACAAATATGCCTCCACATAATATAAATGATGTTTGTGATAGTGCACTTGCTTTTATTGACAATCCCGAAATTACTCCATTAGAATTAGCTAAAATAATTAGAGCTCCAGATTTCCCAACTGGCGGTTATGTTTCTGGCCAATTAACACAGATATATACTGAAGGAAAAGGTCGATTAATCATGAAGGGTAGAACTAAGATTGAAGATGGAAATAAACCTAATATTATCATTACAGAAGTTCCATATCAAGTTAACAAAGCAACAATGGTTGAAAGAATTGCTGATTTGGTTAAAGAAAAAAAGCTTCCAGATGTTTCAGATATTAGAGATGAATCTGCTAAAGGAAAAGTAAGAGTTGTTATCGAATTGAAAAAAGGTTCTGAACCTAAATTTACATTAAATAGACTTTTGAAAGATACGCCATTACAAACAACATTCGATGTTAATATGTTAGCTCTAGTAAAAGATGAGCCTAAACAATTAAACATTAAAGAAATTATTGAAGTTTATATTAAACATCGACAAGGAGTTATTAGAAAGAGAACTGAATTCGATTTAGACAAAGCAGAAAAAAGACTACATTTGGTCGAAGGTTTATTAATTGCTCAAAAAAATATTGATGCAGTTGTTAAATTGATTAGAGCAGCTAGTGGAAAAACAGAAGCTGGAATTCAATTAAAAGAGAAGTTTGGTTTTACAGATAAGCAAGTTGAAGCTATTTTAGAAATGAAGTTACACCAAATTACAACTCTTGAACATGACAAGTTAACAAAAGAAGATTCTGAATTGAAATTAGATATTGATGGTTGGAAGAAAGTTCTTGGCGATGAAAAAGAAATCTTGAAAATTATCAAGAAAGATTTAAATGGTATTAAGAAAGACTTCGGCGATGACAGAAGAACAACAATTGTAAATAATTTGAATGAAGATTTTGAAGAAAAAGATTTAGTTGATAAGAAAGATGTTGTTGTTACAATTACTGATAAGGGTTATGTAAAGAGAATGGATTTGAAGCAATACAAAGAACAGAATAGGGGCGGCAAGGGAGTTATTGGAACTGAATTAGCAACTGGCGATTTCGTTAAGGAATTATTGACTTGTTCAACTCATGATTATATGTTATTGTTCACAAACAAAGGAAAAGTTCATTGGTTGAAAGCATTTGAAGTTCCAGAGATTGCTAAATATGGTAAGGGTAAAGCATTAGTTAATATGCTAGAATTGAAAGATGAAGTTGTAACTTCAGTTATTTCTGTAAAAGAATTCAAGGACTTCTTAATGATGTTTACTAAGGAAGGAACTGTAAAGAAGATCTCTTTAGAAGAATTTGATTCCCCAAGAAAGGGCGGAATTAAAGCTATTGACTTGGAAGGGAAGACAGATACATTAGTTGCTGTTAAACCAATTAAAGAACATCAAGAAGTTTTACTTGTAACTAAAGAAGGTCAAGCTTGTAGATTCAGTTCAGATGATGTTAGACCTACAGGAAGAAATGCTTATGGTGTAATTGGAATTACTTTAGATGGAAAAGATCAAGTTGTTTCTGCTGAAGTTTTACCGATGGAAAATCAAGATAAACAATCTATTTTAACAATTTCAAAGAACGGTTATGGTAAGAGAAGTGAAATCGGAGAATATAGATTGACTTCAAGAGGCGGAAAGGGAGTTATCAATTTAGCGGTTTCTGATAAGACTGGAGATATTATTACTTCTCAATCTGTAGTTGATGATGATACAATTATTGTTACAACAGCAAAGGGAATTGTTATTAGAACACCTATCACAGATATTAGAATCATGGGAAGAGCAACACAAGGTGTTAGAATTATCAAACTTGCAGATGGAGATTCTGTAACTGATTTAGCTAGAGTTCCGGATGTAGTTGAAGAAACCGCGGATAAATAATTCTTAAATATAAACTATTAAATACTCCTTATACTTGTGTTTATTATGGGTTTGGACCTTGAGGTTGATACACCTTATGCTTTAAAAGAAGCTAGTGATTTTAGTTCTGAAAGTTTGATGAATTTGATTGGAGAATTGAAAGAAAAAGGAATTTCTTCTGGAAATTTAAGCCGACATGCAAGTCATTGGGGACTGGGAAGTTGTTCTTATGGAAATTTTTGTTCACTTTATCCATCATTAGGGATGGTTGTAGGCACGTTAGTAGGTATTGGTGCAAGCTTTTTGTGTGGAGAGGTTTGCGATCGTTGTTACGCGACAGAAGAGAATAGAGTTATTGCTGAAGGAATTAGTTTTCTATTCCCAGCTACATTTTTTACTTCTAGTGGTTTTTGTGTTCGTAAATCTCAAGATTATGAGTTTTATCATAAGATTAAAGAATTTTATAAGGATAGACTAACTAGCTGAAATTTTTGGATGTTTTTTATTAAATTTTTTCTCTAAAGACTGAATAACTTTATAATATTCATGTCTTTTTCCAGATTCAATTACATAAAATTCTTTTCTATGTGCTAAAGATAACCAATTTAGTAAAAGTCTTCCTGTTCTTCCGTTTCCGTCAATAAATGGGTGAATCCATTCAAAATATGCGTGATTTTCTAATAAGTCTTCTTGAGTTACATCTTTTTTTGTAAGTTGTTTTAATGAATCTTGATAGCAATCCATTAAATAAGGTAAACTTTCTGGATCCGGACATCTGCGGATTACTTCTGTGCCTATAAATTTTCCTTCAAAGTCATAGTGTCTTTTTCCTATTATTACTTTCTTTTTTCTCAAGTGCCCGGCTTCTTTTTCTGGAAGTAATCCTGTCATTAAAATTTTATGTAAATTAGTTACTTTAGTAGGAATAATTTCTGATTCTACGTTTTGCATTATGTAGTCTAGTGCTTTTTGGTGTGAAGTTAATGTTGGGGGAAATACTGGTTGTTCTCCTACTCTAACTGTTTGAACCCAGTGATCTGAAATTCCTTCAATATAGTTGGATTGATAGATGAAATCGTTCTGGAAGTGAGTTTTATCATCAGAAGATAAATTTGTATAATCGTCTAGAGAAAGAGAGTATCCTAACAGTGCATTTTTTACTTGAGGTAAGATAGTCATATTATTTAAAAGACTAAAGGATTAAAGTAGTTTTCTAATCTTTTTTCTCATTCTATGTGAGAAGTATATTGGCACAATTAACATCAGTATAAGGCCCATTATTGAGAGAGTTAGAGCAATCCCGTCTTGAGTTAAACGTCCTCTTATTACTCCTATACAACAAATGATTAATGGTGTGGATGCAATTATAGTGGATGTTATAAAATCTTTATACTTTATTTTGGATAGTCCTGCATAAACATTGATTACTTCTCCCGGAATAATAAAGAATAATCTTAATAGTAAAAGATTTTCAAACGGATCGTGCCTTAGCTTTAAGTCGAAGCTTTTTAGTTTTTGATGTTTAGATTCTAGATATTCATAGTAGTCTCTTCCAAGCCATCTTGCTATGTAAAATGAAATTGTGGCAAATATGATTGATCCTAATAATGTAAAAATTACCGCGGGGATGAATGGGAAAATGAATCCACCTACGAACATTATTGGCGCTATAGGTATTGGAATAAAAGAAATAGCCACATAAAATAGTATAAAATAAATTGGTGCATATTTGTAGTCAGCAATATTTTCTATCTTGAAATTAATTCCTTTAACGTGTAGATAAATTGCTAAACCTAAGCAAATAGTGATTATCGCAATTAAAATTCCAAATTTTATCTTTTCAACTCTATTATTCATCGGATAACTTATGTTTTTAGATGTTTTAAAGGTTTTGAGAAATTATAATATATCGCCGAAGCCAATTAATCTCCAGTGAGAATTAATGTTTCTAGCAATACCGATTGTTTCACCTTTAATTGGTACGATTGGGATTTTTAGGTTAAGTTCTACTTCATTACCTTTGATTTTCTTTACCATTCCTACTGTTGTAGAGGTGTTAACACTCAACATCAATGGTTCGCTAGCAATCAAATTTCCTACCTTATCGTGGTTTTCTGTTCCGAAAACTTCTGGGAATAGAGTATATTTCACATTAATTGTGCTAGATATTTCTGCTAAGTTACCTGCTGTGGATGCAATACAACCAGATAAAGCATCTGCTTTTGTTAAACTTGTATCTAATTCTGTTTCAATTGCTAAACTTCCGCCAGGTACTGCTTCTGTGATTGCATGATCTCCTTTATGCATAGAAACAATCTTTGTTTTTACAGTTTGATAGTAGAATTGGTTTTGTTTTTTGTAAGTATATCCTGGTTTGATTTCAATTTCATCACCAATTTTCAAAGTTCCTTGTTTTAATGCTCCGCCTAAAACTCCGCCGTGTAATTCTTTTAATGTTGTTCCGGGTCTATTGATATCAAAACTTCTTGCGATTAAAAATAGGGGTTTGTCTTTTGTATTTCTTTCAGGAACTTGTATTTTACATAATTCTTCTAAAACTTTGTCTAAATTAATTTCTTGTTGAGCTGAAACTGGAATGATCGGTGCATTTTCTGCAATTGTTCCTTTAACGAATTCTTTAATTTTTTTGTAACTTTCAAAAGCCTGTTCTTTTGTTACTAAGTCAATTTTATTTTGAACAATAATTACGTGCTTGATTTTTTTAGCTTGAAGTGCAGCTAAATGCTCTTTTGTTTGCGGTTTTATACCTTCATTTGCAGCGACTACTAAAATTGTTGCGTCCATGATTGCAGCCCCAGATAACATTGTTGCCATAAGCATTTCGTGTCCTGGTGCGTCTACAAATGTCAAATATCTAACTGGTTTTCCTTCAACATCTTTCTTAGAAGTATATTTTCCGTCTGCATCAATTTTAATAATAGAATCAGAATAACCTAGTTTGATTGTAATTCCTCTTTTTAATTCTTCAGAATGAGTATCTGTCCATTTACCAGATAGTTTAGATAATAATGTTGTTTTACCGTGGTCAATGTGCCCAACTATTCCTACATTAATTGTTGGTAAATTTGCTATGCTTTCTTTATCTTCTGTCATAATTAAATATAATAAGAGGGGTTTTTAAGTGTGTTGGATAGAATTTACTCTAATTGTTTGAAAAAACTAGAACTCTCTATTCCTCTATTAATTCTTTTTTGAGTGTTTGTTGCTCTTTTCGGTTGCATTGCTTCGAAATATTT
>CAZFJM010000011.1:0-17650 GCA_964519415.1 Candidatus Woesearchaeota archaeon
CCCTTGCTTCTACAGGTAGCCAACATTCCCAATGATATGGAGTTCCTGTGAAATGGGTTGTTATTGTTTTTGCCTTTTCCAGTTCGTTTCTGCATAGGGGTTTCATGTAATCGTAAACTAGGCTGTTTAATTGCGTTCTAGGTACTCCTCTTTTTAGACATCTGTCTGCAACTGCTCTAGCTTCGGTTAAATTTCCTTCTTTCAGTAAGTTTACAACTATATACGGGTTCTCTGGTAGGGTCATGTCTGTTAAGCTCATAAGGATTCAAATGCAAGCAGGTTGGCTTGCTTACTAAATAATAATTGCAATGCTAGTAATATTCTGAGAAATTATCTTTTTACTAGTTTGCATGATTTTGAATGGAGTTTGGGGTTTTTATAAGTTACTGTTTATCTAGAATTTCTTGTTTTTTTCTTTTGGTTTCTTCTTTTGCTTTAATTTCTTTTTCATAATAGTCTACTAGTTCTATATTTCCTTGCTCAGTTGCAGTTTTCTTTTTATCTTCATGTAATTCTATCTGCTCTTGTATAGAATTTATACCCTTTTCTAATCTCCTTTTTCTGTTTGTCATTTTATTTTATTTAACTCTTCTTTTAAGAAATTTATTAATCTTTCCGTTTCTTCTATTGGTACCTTGGTGTCTTTTCCGTATATTTCTTTTCTTACTTGTGTATAAATTGGATAAATCTTTTGATAGGTAGTTTTTCCTATCCATTCACTAAAGGCCTTATTTGAAAAGTCTTTTTTTCCTAGTAAGCACTTTATTATGTAGATGCCTCTTAGTCTTAGGAAAAGTGAATAAATTAAGCTGTCTGATGAGTATTTTCCTGTTTTTTTATCTAATTCATTTATTTCTAAATCAGAAACTATCGATTTTTCTGTTTCATCTATAAACTTTTTAAATTTCTTAGGGTCTGTTTTTATTTTCTTTAACTTTTGAAGGTAGCTTTCGTTTATTATTGGTTTTCCTTCAGAGAATATGGAATACATAAGTATTGGGTTTATTTCTATTGCTTTATCTATTTCGTCTTCAGAAATAGAGATTATGTCTAATCCTTCTTCTTTTTCAATTTTTAATTTTTCTTTTGAGATTATTAGGATATCTATGTCTGAATTTTCATTTGATTCTTTTCTGGCATTTGAGCCAAATAAGATTACAGAAGTTATTTTGTCTAAATAGGGAGCGATTTTTTCAAGAATTTTTTCTTGTAATGTTTTTTTCTCAATTCGGATTATTAGTACTTGTTCATTTATCCATTCCTTTGGAGCAAAGATATGTGCTCCATTTCCAACTTTACTTACTTTTCTAATTATCTGCTCTTGTGATTCCATGTATATACTAGGTATATACTTATTTTTAAATGTTTGGTTTTTAGAAATTTGATGTAAGAATTGAAAATAGCTATCTTGCCATAAATTGGTAAAATATTGCCATAAATTGGTAAAGTTTAAATAGTCTGTAACTTTAGCTCTTTTATGGAAGCAAAAGATAAAGTATATTCAGCATTATATGAAGAAAGAAATCGATGGTTATATTTTTCCGAATTAAAAATAAAAACTGGTTTGTCAAATAGTTCTTTGCAAAATGTTTTAAAAAAATTAGAAAAAGAAGGAGAGCTAGAAAAAGAGAAAAAAACATCAAATATCTTCTTTAGAATTAGGCCAAATAAAAAGCCCGTCGTATTTTCAAGAATAGATATAAAGAAATTTGAAGAATTAAACCTAGGCGTTAGGGTTCCTTTGAAAAATTGGTTAAGTATTCTTCCTCCTGAGATTGGATTTGTTATTCTTTTTGGTTCTGCTTCAAGAAAAAAAGAGAAAGATGGTTCCGATATTGATTTACTTGTTGTCTTACATAGTTTTTCAAATAAGGAGTTGCAAAATTTATATGAAAAGGAAATAAAGCAAAAAATAACAGTTATTACAAAAAACATTAATTCTGAGTCAAATTATCCTTTGAAAGTTGTTTTTGTGGACAGAGATAGTTTTAAAATATCTAAAGATCATTTAATTGTGCAAGCAAAGGAGACTGGTTTTCCAATTTTTGGAATAAGCCAGTATTATAAAAATGAGGAGAATTAGTGACTATTTTCAAAATGAAGAATTGTTGGTAGATGAAATCTCTTTTCATGTTTCTAAAGGTAATCTAATTGAAGATAAGACTGCTACGGGTCTTGTTTTAGCTCACATTGAGAAAGCAAAGCATAATTTGAGGGCTTCAGATCTTTTACTTTTGAATAAAGATTATGGCGATTGGGTTGTAATTTCTTTATACTATGCTCTTTATCATTCATGTCTTGCTCTTGTTGCAAATAAGGGTTATTACTCTAAAAATCATACTGCTACTTTATTAGTTATTTTAAAGAATTATTCAAATATTTCTCATGAAGAAATTGAGATGATTGATGAAACTTCCTTTACTAAGTCCGATGCAGAGTTCTATACTTCTTTAAAGCAAGATAGGCATGACGCCAGTTATACTACTAGTGTATTGTTTGATAAAGAAAAGATAGAATTATTAAGGAAGAAAACCATTTCTTTTATAAATAAAATTGAGGAGATGTTGGAAAAAAGATGATGAGAAATATTTATTCTAGTAATTTGAATAAGCGAGCGCAATTCTTTATTCTAAGTGCGGTGATAATTGCATCTATTATTGTTAGTCTTGCATCTGTTAAGAATTTTGCTACAACTGGTGATGCGCCGAAGAAGTTCTATTATTATAGCCAGCAATTAGAAGATGAAGCTGGTGCTGTTGTCGATTATGCTTTGTATAATGATCCTACAGGAGATAATAATACCGTTAAGGAGAATCTTAATAAGTTTTTACAGCAGAGTATAGATAAAACTTTAGAAGGTTATCCGGATATGGAAATATTTGCATGTTATACAAATTCATCAGTTACTAACAGATTGATTTGTCAGAATAATGGAACTAAGAGTATAAAAATTAATGTTTCTTCAAATACATTTGTTACTATTCCAAGCCCTAAATTTCCCATATGTGATGAATTTGAATGTTTGCCTTCTATTAATTCTATTTCTATTCTCGGTAAAAATTTAGTTACTGTTACTCCTGATGGTGAAAAACCATATAATATCTTTATTGGAGACTCTGCTGTTCAGAGGGGGCAATTTTATTTTTTACTTAAAATGAACACTTCTGACGGAGATTATATTGCCGATTCTGCAGGTACTAGGCCAATATAGTTTTTGTTATCATTATATAGTTACAATATGCAAATATTTATAAACTGTCGTTTTATGTTTTTTATATGGCAAACGGATTATTAAAAAAGATTGCACTTGGAACAGCTATTGCTGGAAGTTTAATGTTCGGAGCTAATGAAGCAAAAGCAGCTCCTTTTTTGTGGAGTTCTTATCAAGATATTGTACCCACTACTAATCCTAGTAATGGTAATCCTATTAGTTCCACATCTTATACTTCTTCAAGTACGGTTGGTGCTCCCAATAACTTGAGTGCTGTTTATTTTATTGTTACTTCTTTAGGTCTTGCAAAACCCGTAGGAGGTTTTGATGTTAGAAATGGTCAAGTTTCAAGTAGTTCTTTTAATAGCTACGGGGCTTATTATGGTCTTTGGGAAGGAGATACTGCAAATTCTGCTGAAGGATCTAATACTCAAAATCACTATCCCGGGGGTTATTGGGAAGTTTTTTATGATAAAGATGGCAATGGTAACTATGGTCTCGCAGATAATGAAATAGGAGGAGTTTTTTTAGATGGTAGTGAATCTGTTTCTTCAAGTAATTATAACGTTTCTAATTTTTCTGCTTATAATCCTCTTGCTTCAGGTACATTCGATTTTTCAACTACTGTTCCAGAACCAACAACCTCTGCGTTATTAGCCCTAGGCTTAAGTGCAGTCGCTTTACGGCGGAGAAAACCAGTATTCAAACAGTCTTCAAAATACCACAAGTAATCTCGGTGATTCTACTTCTACACCATTACAACCCCAATACGTTATAGATTTGAATGTTCGTGCTGAAGGAACTAACATTATTGGTAGGACAAATTTCTACATTCTTCAAAAAACTAATTTAACTGATAGTGCTTGGGCTACAAATTCTTGCCATACAGTTACAGGAGATGTTACAAGAGTTAGTATTACAAATTTTTCTCCTAGTGCATATTTTAAAGTAACTGACGGAAAATAATTTCGTTCCAACAGGTAGATAATAATTCTTAAAGCAAATAATTAAAAACTTTAGATTTTATAAGTTCCTTATGGAAGAGGAAAAAAAGATTAGGATTTTTGAAGATAAGAAGGTTAGAACTCATTGGGATAAAGAAAAAGAAGAATGGTATTTTTCTATTGTAGATGTTGTGGCAATTTTAACAGATAACGATTTTCAAACAGCAAGAAAATACTGGAATAAACTTGCTCAGAGATTAAGAGATGAGGGAAATGAGTCGGTGACAATTCGTCACCAACTGAAATTAGAGGCCTCTGATGGGAAGTACTATATGACTGACGTAGCAGATACAGAGCAAGTTCTTAGATTAGTTCAATCAATTCCTTCCAAAAAGGCAGAGCCTTTCAAAATGTGGCTAGCAAGCGTTGGAAATGAAAGAATAAACGAAACCCATGATCCAGAACTTGCAATAGATAGAGCAATGAAAACCTATCTTAAGAAGGGTTATTCAAAAGAATGGATAGATCAAAGATTAAAAACAATAGAAGTAAGAAAAGAATTAACAAACGAATGGGAAAGATCTGGAGTTCAAGATGAGACTGATTTTGCAATTTTAACGGATGAGATAACTAAGGCATGGTCCGATTTATCTGTAAAAGAGTATAAACAACTAAAGAGTCTAAAAAAAGAAAATTTGAGAGATAATATGACTAATCTAGAATTAGTACTTAACATGCTTGCAGAAGTATCAACAAAAGAGATTTCTAAAAAAGAAAATCCTCAAGGATTTAAAGAAAGTGTTAGTATCGCTAAAAAAGGTGGAGAGGTTGCAGGTAATGCAAGAAAAGAGATAGAAGGAAAAATAGGAGAAAGTGTTATTTCGAAAGAGAATTTTTTAGACATGCCAGAAAAATTGAAAAAGAAAAAGCTTGTCTAAAAAAGTTATCCTTAAAGTTTATCTAAAAATTGCAACAATAACATTTATAAATTAGAGTTAATACCTATTAACTATGGTTAATATATATAAACTAAAGTTAAGCTTGCTTCAACAGAGAATTTTAAGGTTGATGTTTATTCGTGCAGGTTCTTCTCTTAATATGAATAATATTGCTAAAATTCTTAAGGTTTCACAAACGGCAGTTTTGAAAGCAATTCCGCTACTAAAAAAAGAGGGAATCATAAATGCTGTTCAAGATAAAGATTCTTCTCGTTGGGCTATTGAGTTGAATCGTGAATCTAAAGAGCTGATTGGTTTAAAAAGAGCGGATAACTTAAAACAAATTTATGAATCTGGCCTAGTTGAATCTCTTTATGATTCATTTCCCGGAGCAACAATAATTTTATTTGGATCTTATTCACATGGCGAAGATAATCTTAATTCAGATATTGATTTAGCAGTAGTGGGTGGAGAAAAGAAGGAGTTAGATTCTAAATTTAGTAAAATTTTAGAAAGAGAGATAATTATTAATTACTATGATTCTTTTAAAAAAATAGAGATAAATTTATTAAATAATATATTGAATGGTATTGTGTTAAAAGGAGCAGTTAATTTAAAAGATGAAAAAATTTGAGGAATTTATAAAAAATGGGATTGTAAAAAGGCAGGGTTCTAATATAAATAGGGCTTTATCGTTAATTAAAGAAGCCGAAGATAAGAAATCTTTTCTAGAATTAGCTATTCTTAAGATACCTAAAGAAAAAATGAATCCTAATTTTATTATTGATTCGTGTTATGATATTTTAATGGAATTAATAAGGGCAAAAATGTTTAGTGATGGATTTAATGCAGGTAATTCACACGAGGCGGAAGTGAGTTATTTGAGTGTTTTAGGTTTTGGATTAGAAGATTTAGAATTTATGGATGAGTTAAGATATCATAGAAATGGCACTAAGTATTATGGAACTATTTTAACAAAGGAATATGCAGTGAGGGTTTTAGATTTTTTAAATAAAAATTATATTATCTTGAAAAATAAATTAAAGTAGTTAAAGTTTATCTAAAAATTCTTCTTCTAGGAAATGTAGTTTTCCAGGAATTATAAAACAAAAAGGCGATTTCACTTTATCGGAGATTTTGTCTATTTTACTATATTGCATTTTAGAATCAACTCCGAGTTCTGAGCAGACAACAACTTTTTTTATGTCTAGTTTGTGATTATCCAATGCTTCGCTTAATTGTTTTTTTGCTTTTTCTATTGGAAGAGCAATATCTACTAATAATAATGTATGTGCCTCCATTGAAAGATTTTGTTCTATAAGTTGTGCAAATGAATCTGGTTTCCAGTTGTCTTTCCATGTAGGCATAGAGGCTGTTTTTCCAAATTTATATAATTGAAGTCCTGTTTCTGCAATAGCCGTTAATACGGAAGCATTGTGAACTATATTGAAATGGACTTTATTTTTCTTACAAGTTAAAATTAATTCGGAATGTGTTGTTGCAGAAAGAGAATCGCCATAAACTAAAAGCGAAATGTTTTGTTTCTTTGCATTTTTAATAAATTCTTCAGATTCAACTTTCTCTCTAGGTAGTTCTTCTATTTTTTTACCAATTACTTTCTCTAAAATTTTTTTATCGTATGGAAAATCAACAGTGTAGTTTTCAAGATAAACATGGTCAGAATATTTTATTAATTCTAGTGCTTCTAATGTTAAAGATTTCTCGTTAAGTCCTGTGCCAATTAGATTAAACATTTTATTTTTTCTTGAACCAAATTTTAGTGGAATAATACCAAGAAAGAGTCATGATAAATATTGCTCCAAGTACTGTTGCTGTTTCTTGATTAATAAATAAAAATAAAATAGCTGAAATTCCGGTTGGCCACATTAAATAAGTCATATATTCAAAATAGATATCTTGCTCCCAGTTTGTAAAATATGCTCCTAGTATTCCTAATACAACTGCAATAAATGCTGTGAGTAATGTATTTAATACTTCTATCATAATGTTTATAATATCCACTAGTTTTTAAGCGTTATGAAATTAGTTGATGTGCATTGTCATTTGGAAGATCAAAGATTTGCGAAAGATTTAGACGAAGTAATCAAAAGAGCGGAAAAGGCGGGATTAAAAGCAATTCTAGTTGCAGGTACAAATCCTGAAGCAAACAGAAAGGTTCTAGATCTAACTAAAGAATATCCTATCGTAAAAGCAAGTTTTGGTTTGTATCCTATTGATTCTGTTGTTTCTAAATTTTCAAACTTAACAGACGATTATCCTAGAAAGATTGAAGCATTTGATTATAAAAAAGAATTAGAATGGATTAAGAAAAATAAAGATATATGTGCTGCAATTGGAGAGGTTGGATTAGAATTGCAAGTTGTTAAAGAGAATAAAGATTTTGAAAAAATAAAGCAAGCACAAATTGAAGTCTTTGAAGCGGCGATTAAACTTGCTGAGGAAATAAAGAAACCTCTTGTTTTACATACTCGTGGAGGAGAATTAGAAGTTATTGAAATATTAGAGAAGCATAAACCTAAAGTTCCAATTGTTCTGCATTGTTTTGGTGGAAGAAAGAGTTTAATAAAAAGAGCGGCTGAAAATAGATATTATTTTTCTGTCCCTGCGGTTATAGCTCGTTTGCAACATTTTCAAACTTTAGTTGAAACAGTTGATTTGAAACAACTATTAACTGAAACAGATGCTCCATATTTAGCTCCTGTTGCTGGAGAAAGATCGGAACCTAAAGATGTTGTAGTTACAATTAAAGAAATTGCTAGAATAAAAAATTTAAGTGATGAAGAAGTTGCAAAAAAAATTTGGGAAAACTATAAGGAAGTTTTTAATCTCGTCTAATAATAATTCTATATTTTTGACTATATCCTTCAATTAGCCTTTCTGCTTTAGGATTCCAGACTTTCATTTCACTAGAAGCTACTTCAATAGGATCTGCTTTTTTTAGATTTCTAATTTGTTTTTTATTTAAAACAGGATAGTGTTTAGTTTCTATTAATAAATTTGGAACTTCCCAAACATCTTCTTCTGCAGTAATCCACTTGTATCCTATTTTCTTTAAATTGATTGGTTTGCTGTAGCTTCTTAGGGTTTTATTTCCTACTTTGTCAATATATTCATTGAAATAACTCATAACAAGTTCTCGGATAGTTCTGTATATTGGTTCTCTATATCTTAATACGGCGTAGTTTGATTTTGAAATTGCACCCCAATATCCTTCTTCTTTGAAAATTACAATTACATGATCAAAATCATTACTGTTCGCAGTTAAGTCTAAAATAAAAGCTTTCTTTTTTTGCACTAGGAAAGCAGTGTATGCTAGCATTGCTCCTTCAATACAATGGCATCTATTTTCTTTTAAAACTTTTCTTGGAGATAGGCACGTGTCTCCATTAGGTTCAAAATTTCTAGGTATGTTATCTAAAAATATTTGTATTTTATGGGGCGTATCTAATTTTTTCAGAATATTCTCTTCTTCTTTTGTTAAGCCATACATTTTATTTTTTACCTAAAAATTTTTTACCGAAATAATGTGCTGCCCCGAATACAACAACACCTGGAAGGAGCGTTATTCCTAAAGTTGGTGCTAAAATTCCAACCCCTATTGTTCCTACTGTTCCAACACCTATTGATTCTAATATTGTAGTTGCTGGTGAAATTGATTTCTCAACGTTCTTTTGTTCTGGATCAATTTGCATTATCATTTTTCCGCCTTTGAAAATTCTAAGTTTCTTATCTTCTTCAGAAATTAGTAATACGAAGTTATCTTCATCTTGTGAAGCAGTCATTGCTGCGCTATGTCTTGTTCCGAAATTTTTATATGCAGACTTTGTTTTTATTAAAACTCCGTAAGCTTCTACAAATCCTTTTTTATTTAAAATAACTGCGCCGTCGATTAATGCTAGAGATTCTAGTAACTTTGGATTTTTTTTAGCTTCAAATGAAGGGAATGTTTGATCGATTAATGGTGAATATTTTGTTTTTCCAACTACAAAGAGTGCCCCTTCTTTTCTATTTGCAATTCTCAAACCAACTTTTATCAAGTATTCTTCAAGTTCTTTTATAGAATCGTTTTTCACCATAGTTACCTTTAGTTATCTTTCTTTATAAGTTTTTTGCATTGGTAAGAATTATAAATGCTCTAAACATTGAACTTACATGGAAAAGAAAGATGATTTTAGGGTTACTCCTTGGGAAGTTAAAGGAGATATAGACTATGAAAGGCTTGTGAAAGATTTTGGAATTTCTAAATTAGATAGCAAGGTTTTAGATAGAATAAAGAAACATACAGGTGAATTGCATTTTATGCTTAAAAGAAATTTGTTTTTTGCGCATAGAGATTTGAATTGGTTATTAGATGAATATGAAAAAGGGAATAAATTTTTTATATATACGGGTCGTGGACCTTCTGGACCTATTCATTTGGGACACTTAGGTGTTTGGATTTTTACAAAATGGTTGCAAGATAAATTTGGAGTTGAATTATGGTTCCAGTTTACAGATGATGAAAAGTTTTTATTCAAAGATAAGTCTTATGAGGATATTCAAAAATGGACTCAAGAAAATATGCTAGATGTAATTGCATTAGGATTTGATCCTAAAAAAACTCATTTTTTAATTGACACAAAAAATATAGATATTATGTATCCTACTGCATTAAAGATTGCAAAAAAAATTAATTTTTCTACTGTTAAGTCTGCTTTTGGTTTTACTAATGAAAACAATATTGGTGAAATATTTTATACTAGTATGCAAGCTGTTCCAGCAGTTCTACCTTCTGTTTTAAAGAAAAAGAATATTCCTTGTTTGATTCCACTTGCAGTTGATCAAGATCCGCACTTTAGAGTTGCGCGTGATGTTTATCCTAAGTTGGGTTTTTATAAACCGGCAATTATCCATGGAGTCTTTTTGCCTCCGTTAGGCGGTGTTGAAGGTAAGATGGATAGCAGTAAAGAAGATGTTGCAATTTTAACTATAGATGATCCTGCAACAGTTAAAAAGAAAATTAACAAATATGCATTTTCTGGTGGAAGAGATACTATTGAAGAACATCGGAAACTTGGAGGCAATACGAATGTTGATGTTTCCTTTCAATATTTGAGAATGTTTTTTGAGCCAGATGATAAGAAGTTAGCTGAGATTGAAAAGAATTATCGTTCTGGAAAATTATTATCTGGAGAATTGAAAGCTATTTTGATTGAGAAAATAAATGCTTTCTTGAAAGAACATCAGGCTAAAAGAGAATTAGCTAAGAAAAGAATAGATGAGTTTTTAGTTAAAGTTTAAATATTTAGTTAGACTTGTTATTCTATGAGGAAAGAGGTAGGTTTTATGTTTTTATGTGCGGGAGCTGGATTTGTTTTAAATAGTTCTAAGTCTATTACTGGAAATGTTATAGCGTCTTCTAGTTATTCTGATTATTGGGGTGTTGTTGGTTTTATTTTTTTATTAGCGGGTTTGGCATTACTTGTTTCAGGAAAGTCTTTGAGAGATATAGTAGATTCTAAGAAAGTTTAAAGATTTTTTAAATTAAGTCTTCTTCAGGGATATCTTGGAAAGAAGGTTTCTTTTGATATGGTTTCTCTTGAGAACCGCTTAGAGTTGTTTGTGGTCTCTTGCTGTTTTTGAAAGCTTCAGCTTTTGCAATTGCTTCTGCACTAGGTTGAAGACCTTCTAAAGAAATTGAGTTAATCATATCTTTAAATTCTTGGAATTGTTCTGCACTGATTCTTGTTCCTGCTTTTGTAAAACCTTTGTAACCTGTTCTAGGATCATTTGTAAATTCTCTTATTGTAACTCCAATTTTTCCACCAAAATCATCAATTCTAATTATAATATCTGTATTATCATTCTTTTTGAATTTTCCAACATCTTTTTCCATATTATTTTTTGATTAACTCCTTTTATAAACATTTATGTGATAGTTTAGTATTCTACGAAATTAATTTCTGCTTTAGCCATCTTCTTATAGAAGTCATAACCTGAAGATTTTTCTTTTGCGACAATAAATATCTTTCCTAATCCTTCCCAATAAGAAAACCAGCCAGCCGGTTCTAGAATTGTTTTTACAATCTGTATTAAAAAACCAGTCAAAGAAGATTCTTCTAAAAATGAAAGTATTAAGATGAATATTGTTCCTAGTACAAACCATAAAACTCCTTCTGCTTTAATTTTTTTGATTTTTGTTTCTTCTTTTTTATGATGGTTGGAAAAATGTTCTTTTAGTCTTTTCTTGATTTTCCATTCTTCTTTTAAATTTCTTACTTTTTTAGGTACTAAAATTCTTAATTCTAATTGTTCTTCTCCTTTATCTCTTGCTGCTCTTTTACATTCCTGTAAAAAGTCGTCAGACATAGATCTTTCTAAAAATGGTCTGGGATCAAAATCGGAAAAAATGTCTTCGTATGTATCAATAATTAAACTAATATTAGCCTCTTTGAACTTGTCGTTTGAGGTATCTATGTTATTTACCAAATCTTCCATGCTATTTATTTGGTTTTGGGATTTATAAATATTGGGTAAACGATATAGAATAACGCCCACAGCAGGAATCGAACCTGCGGGCCCTTTCAGGCCGGGATTTCCAGTCCCGTGCAATACCACTATGCGATGTGGGCATTATAGAAATTACTAAAATAGCAGTATTAAAAATCTATTGTTTTTTGAATTTTTTAATTTGAAGTTGCAGTAGCTTCATTATTTTCGTAGAAATATTCTTCTGAGTTTGTTGTTGTTTTGAACGTAAGTTGGTTTAAACTAATTGACTTTATTAAAATGTTTTTAACATTTATTGTTTGAGATATTCCTGGTTGAAGATCTTCTATTGGGGAAGTGTATACTGTTTTTTCAGGACTTGTTATTAATAGACTTACATTTTGTGAAACTATTAGACCTCTATTTAATATTGTCAAGTTGAAATCTAAGTACATTTCGTGAGTCATTACTGAAAGATTTTTAAGTATTAAATCTGCTTTCGGTTTTTCTGTGTAAATTCTTTTTAATTCATTTACAATATCTTCTGTTAATCTTTGTTCACAGTTTACATAAGGATAAAGAACTTCATTTGTTTTATTTATATGATCAAAACCGAAAACATGCATAAGTTCATGAATTTCTACTACGGGATATTCGCAGTTGTTTTTCTTTTCTTGGCTATATAGGTATATTTTTCCGTCTACGATAAGAGGATATAGATCTAATAGAATTACTTTATTTGGACCGCCTTCTCCGGCCACATAACTACTTTCTCTTTCTTCTCCTTTTTGTTCAGAACAATAAATTACTATTTTAGGAAGGGCGCTTTCATAAAAGTAAACTGTTTGTGTTTCTTCAGAGATTATTTGGAACACTCTTTTCATTCGATTAGTGTTTGTTTCATCGCATTCAACAAAAGAGTAAGAAATATTGTTCGTGTCAAATCTCATGTTATTCCTGAACATTGATAGTTGGGTAGAAACATTAACGATTGTTTCTTCGTTTGTTTCAATAAGAAAACTTTTATCTTCAGTTTTTAGTTTTCCGTTTGTATTCATAAAAATAAATCCAGATACTAGAATTAATGCAAGCAGGATAAACAAAGTTACTTTGGACATGGTCTCTTTTATTCAAGGGTCTTTAAATTCTTTTCTAATAGATAATTTTATATCGTTAAAATCTTGTATTTTTACCAGACAGTGCGTTAGTCCCGTGCAATACTGCTATGCGATTTGGGCGTTTAGATCTTAAGTAGTGACTGCAGTTAATTGATTGTTTTCGTAGAAATACTCTTCTGAGTTTGTACTTACTTTGAATGTTACTTGTTTTATGTCCATTGATTTAGTAAATACGTTTTTTGCTTTGATTGTTTGGGATATTCCGGGCTCTAAGTTTTCTATTTGTACTTCTTCTATTAATTTTTCATTTCCTGTTATTTTAAGAGTTATATTCTTTGTTTCTACTAAACCTCTATTCTGAATTGTTATTTCGAAGTCTAAGTATGTTCCGTGTGTTTTTGCACTTAAATTCTTTAGAGTTAAATCTGCTTTTGCTTTTTCTGAATAAATTCTTATTAATTCTGAAGTTATATCTGAAGTAATTCTTTGAGAGCAGGAAACATATGGGTAAAGAACCTTGGATTTATTGCTTATATGGTCAAAACCAAATACGTGTAATAATTCATGCATTTCTACTACGGGATATTCACATATATCTCTCTTTTCCTGTTTATTCAAATATACTTTTCCATCTACAATTAAAGGATATAAATCTGATAGAATTACCTTATTTGGCCCACCCTCTCCTGCTACAAAAGTATTATTTCTTTGTTCACCTAGGTGGTCTGAGCAATAAATTGTTATTTTTGGATTTTCATTTTTATAAAAATGAATTATCTGTGTTTCATTAGTTATTATTTCAAATACTTTTCTCATTCTTTCTTTAGATTCTTCTTGACATTCACTAAAAGCATAAGAAAGATTACTTGTGTCAAATCTCATATCGTTCATAAACATCGAAAGTCTACTCTTTATGTTTGTATTTTCTGCTTCGTTCGTTTGGATTATTAATTGTTTTTCTTCTGCTTTAAGATTTACATAGTAGTAAGTCATCATTCCTCCAGATATTAGAAGTAATATCCACAGTACAATTATCACGCCTTTTAACATATTGATTTAAGGTTATACTGGTTTATATTTCTTACTAATACATAGTTTTTTATATAGAGATTTGTTGCTATTTTTGCAAACCAGACAGCGTGTTAGTCCCACGCATTCCGCAAACGGACTTTAGGCGGGTCGCAAGAGGGTGCGTGATGGTGCACTGCGAATGTTATTCATTTAACGTTGAAGCTTTGTCCTTCTCGATCTTTCTGTTGCGAATCGGGTGAGGCCTTGATCGGAGCAACCCTAAGTTATAGATTAGATGCTTGAAGGGTCGCAGAGCTGAGAAGAATGAATGGCCTCTTTTCAGGAATCTTGAGCAATCCCTTGGGTTTGCACTAATATTTAAATAGTTCTTTTCACAGTTATTTATATGAGGCGAATATTAGCTAATAAAAAAGGTGTTTCGGAAATAGTTTCATATGTATTATTAATCTCAATTACTTTTGGGATTGCGGGGATGGTTTATGCATGGTTGGTTTATTATGTAACTCCAGGTGAAGAAATTAAATGTGATGAAGGTATTGCTTTAACAATTCGTTCTTATAATTATGATTGTGCTACTAAAGCTTTGAATTTGAGTTTGCAGAATAGGGGTTTGTTTGATGTTGATGGATATATTATTAGGTTAAATAATAATTCTAAAGCAGAGCTGGGTGTCTATACTCTTAATAAAACAGGAACTAACATTTCTACAGGAACAACTCTCACTTATTATTATTCAAATTCTTCTAATCTCGAGTCTAATAAAAGAATGATGGGAAATATGACTTTTATTGAAGTCCAGCCATTTACAAAACAGAGAGGCAATCTGACTGTTTATTGCGATAATGTTGTAAAACAAAAAGTTAGTTGTCTTTAGTTTTATTTCTAGTTAGATTTAAATAGTTCTCAAACTTCTCTTTTTTATATTAGGTTTGCTTGGCTTACTTAATATAAAATAAAGGTTCCTGAAAGGAGGTTATGAAAATGAATAGATTAAACAAAAAAGCAGTTTCTGCTGTTGTAGCAACTGTATTAATTATTATGATTACTGTAGCTGCAGTAGGTATTATTTGGGCTGCAATTATTCCTATGGTTCAAAATAGTTTGAGCAAAGGAACAATATGTAATGATGCTTTAAGTGATATTACATTAATTGCAGAAAAAGGTTATACTTGTATAAATAAGTCTTCAGGTAACATTTCTTTACAAATAAAGAAAGGGCCTAATTCTAAAGTAGAATTGGTTGCTGTAGATGCTTTAATTTTCGTAGGCGGAGATTCTTTTGCCTATAGAATTGAAAAGACAAATAATGGTACTAATAATGTATCTGGTGTTCTTCCAACAAGTAATCTTGAAAAAACAGTTTACATTTGGAATAGTACATTAAAGAATGCTACTAAGGTAAAAATTGCTCCAGTTGTTACAGTAGGTAATACTGAAGAAACTTGCGAAGGTTCTTCTGAAGTATTTTTGAGTCCTTGTAGTAACTAAATAGATAAATTTTATTTTTTATTTTTTATTTTTTGAAAGAGAATGAATAGGTTAAAAGAGAATGGTAATATTAAAAAAAATTATTTTGAAAGAGAATTTTAATAGCAAGGGTTCCTGTGGGGATCCTCTTCAAAAAATAGGTCTAAATAGCAGAGGCCAGGTTTGGGTTGAAACGGTTATTTATACTTTAATAGGATTGGCTGTAATTGGGATATTGCTTGCAGTTTCTAAACCTAAGATTGAGCAAATGAAAGATAGGATTATTATTGAGCAATCAATTAAATCATTGAATGAAATTAGTTCTAGGATATATGATGTTCAAATTGCTTCAGGTAATAAAAGAGTATTGGATTTGAAAGTTTCTAAAGGTACTTTTTATATTAATGCAACTAATAATAGAGTTGGTTGGATTATGGAGTCTAATTATAAATATAGTGAAGTTGGAAGCGAAGTTAATTTAGGTAATATGAAAGTTAAAACTATAGAGGGCGGTCCATATGTTGTTGAAATGTGGATGACTTATACTGTAAATATTTCAAATGCTGGAAGAGATGATTATCAATCTTATGAGCAATCTCCAACTCTTTACAAACTTACTATTGAAAACAATGGGAAGATAAATTCTAATACGAATGTGGACTTAAATGTTATTTAAATAACATATTTAAAGAGCTAGTTTCTTATATAATTGAATGGAAGTAGTAATCAAGTTACTATAACTGTTTTAAAAATGGAGATGAAAAGATAATTTAAAATGGAAGCACCAAAATTGGATTTTACTGTTAAGATTCCTAATTTAACTTATAAGGCTGATAAGGCAACTATTGATGTAAGGTATCCTCTTATTTCTCCGTATGCAAATGCACATGTTTATTGGGATTCTCATACTAGTGAAATGGTTTATGAATTGGAAGAGCCACTTCTTACAGATTCAGATAAGAAAAACTTGGATATTTTACATTCTTCTATTAAAGAAATGATTAATATTAATATGACTCGTGAAGAAAATATGTCAATAGAAGAATATTTGGATAAGATTGCAAAGCTAGTTATTTCTGAGACACAGTTAAATTTATCTGAAGAAGGGTATTATAGGATTTTTTATTACTTATATCGTAACTTTTATGGTTTAAATGAAATTGAAGCAATAATGCATGATTATTTTATCGAAGATATTCAGTGTAATGGTGTTGGGCAACCTATTTATCTTGTTCATAGAATCTTTAGAAATTTGAGAACCAGTGTTCAGTTTGAAACTGTTGAACAGCTTGCTAGTTTTGTAGAAAAGTTGGCGCAAAAATGTGGTAAATATATTTCTTATGCATCTCCTATTTTAGATGGTAGTTTGCCAGATGGTTCTAGAGTCAACGCGACTTATACGAAAGATATTACTTCTAGAGGCCCGACATTTACAATAAGAAAGTTTACTAAGGTGCCTTTTACTCCTTTGAATTTAATTGGTTTTGGAACGTTATCTCCTGAGATGCTTGCGTTTTTATGGATGATGATGCAGTATAAATTAAATGTTTTAATTGCTGGAGGAACTGGTTCTGGTAAAACTACTTTATTGAATGCAATTGCATTTTTTATTCCTCCGGAAGCAAGAGTTGTTTCGATTGAAGATACTCGTGAATTAAATCTTAGTAGAGAAAACTGGTTACCTTCAGTTGTTAGAGCGGGAATTACTGCTGGTGGTGTTGGTGAAGTTGATATGTTTAGTTTACTTAGAGCTTCTTTTAGACAGATCCCAGATTATGTAATTGTAGGTGAAGTTAGAGGTCAGGAAGCTGCAGTATTATTTCAGGGTATGGCTTCTGGTCACGCTTCAATGGCAACTATTCACGCAGATTCTGTAGAAACAGTAATTAGAAGATTAGAGACTCCTCCTATTGAATTGCCACCAACTTTAGTTAACGAATTAGATGCAGTAGTTATTATGGCACATGTAGTTATCAATGGTAGAGAAACAAGAAAGTTAAGAGAGATTGATGAAGTTATTAATGTTAGCGCTGATGGAACTGCGATTACTAACGTTCCTTTTATGTGGGATCCTTCAAGTGACAAATTTTATTTTAAAAAAGAGAGTCATATTTTTGAAAAAATTCAGAAGAAGCACGGTATTTCTGTAGATGATTTGTCTAAAGACTTTGACTTGAGAGTTAAATTAATTTATGAACTGTATTCTAGACAATTTAATAACTTTGAAGAGTTGCAAAAGTTAATTAACAATTTCTATAAAGATTCAAAAGCAGTTTATGCACAATTTGGTATTCAATAATATTTAAATAGCAGTTTTTATTTGATTTTATATGTATAAAAGAAGTGATTTCAATAAGAAAGGTGTTTCTGCCGTTGTGGCAACTGTTTTGATTATTATGATTACTGTTGCTGCAGTAGGTCTTGTCTGGGCAGTTGTTATTCCAATGATAA
>CAZFJM010000012.1:0-16907 GCA_964519415.1 Candidatus Woesearchaeota archaeon
TTTTAATGGTTGTTCTTGCAATTTCAGGGGTTTCAGTGCTTAGTTATTTTTGGGTTCCATTGTTACTCTTACTTGTTTTACCTACTGGTTTTTATTTAATGCCTACATTGAGTAAATCTGCGGTTGATAAAGAAATTACGAATGAATTGCCTTTCGCAGTTATTTATATGTCTGCAATAGCCGGATCTAATATTGAACCTACAAAAATATTCAAAGTAATTTCTCAATCTTCTGAATATAAAAATATTGGTATAGAAATGAAAAAGATTATTTCACAGGTTGAAGTTTACGGTTATGATCTTGTAACTGCTTTGAAAAATGTTGCAAAGGTTACTATTAATTTAAGATTTTCTGAATTGTTAAATGGTATGGCAACAAATATTTCTTCTGGTTCTTCTTTGAAAAATTATTTAGATAAGAAAGCGGAAAATCTTTTGATGGACTATAAGTTAGAGAGAAATAGATATAATGAAGTTGCTGCAACATTTATGGATGTTTATATTAGCGTTTTGATTACTGCGCCTTTAATTTTAGTTATGTTGGTTGTTATTATGGATTTAACGAGTCTTAAACTTGGTAATTTATCTACTGAATCATTATTAATTATTTCAATAAGTCTTGTTGCATTGGTTAATGTGTTCTTTTTAATATTCCTTCAAATTAAACAACCTAAAGTATAATGGAACTAGAAGATAGAAACAAATTAATAGGAGTGGGCATTGGAGTCCTTCTAATCATATTAGACTTTGTTTTCTTATTTAATAATAATCGTAATTTAATGTATTTTTTAGGAGTTATTATTGTTTTGATAACTTTACTTCCATTCGTTATTAGTGTTACCTTAGCTTCAAAACAACAAAAGGAAAAAGAGTCTCGTTTCTTGGAGTTTACTCGTGATTTGGTTGAGAATGTTCGTTCTGGAACTCCTATTGGTAAGGCAATTATTAATTTAAAGACAAGAGATTATGGTACTTTGACTCCTCATGTTCAAAAGTTAATTAATCAACTTTCTTTGGGAATACCATTATCGGACGGATTAATTAATTTTGCAAAAGATAGCAAAAGTAAAGTAATTTCTAGGGCGATTGGTTTAATTTCAGAGGCTGAAAGGTCTGGCGGTGAAATTGAAACTATTTTGGTTTCTGTAGCTAATTCTATTAATCAAATAGAACAGTTGAAGAAAGAGCAGAAGTCTGCAGTTTACAGTTTGGTTGTACAGGGTTATATTATTTTCTTTGTTTTCATAATTATTGTTTTGGTTTTACAATATTATATCATTCCTATGACTGGTGGGATCGGAGATATAAATGATTTTAATGCACAGGTTGCTGCTGCAGAACCTAAAGATCTTGGAGGAGCATTGTTATCTTTACTTATTGTTCAGTCTTTTTTTGCAGGTATCGTTATTGGTAAGATTTCTGAAGGAAATGTTTTTGATGGTATAAAGCATTCATTTATTTTAGTTAGCATTACTCTTTTAATTAGTCTCGGTGCTAAAGTAGTTTTAGGTAATAATATTGTATCTTGATGGTTTGATAATCTTTATAAAGTTGGTAAGCAAGATAATTCAATGAAGGTGTTTTTAAAAGAGAGTAGTGAAGAATCTTTACAGTTTATACGTTCTAAAAAAGCAGTTAGCGAGGTTGTTGCCGTTGTCTTTCTTATTGCACTTTCTCTTCTTCTTGCTAGTATGTTGTTTGTTTGGTCTAGGAGTTTTTTTGCGGAACAAGTAGAATTGAATGGAAAACCTATAGAGGAAGTATGTAAGGAAGTTCTTTTTGATGTTGGTGGAGATTATGCTGGCGGGGTTTTTAATATGAGAGTTATAAATAGAGGTAATGCCGATATTCGCGGGTTTGATATTAAATTTCTAAAAGAAAAAGAAAGTGCTATTATTCGGTATACTTTTGATACTCTTGTTGGAGAATCGAGTGATGTACAAGATATTTCTATTGAAGAAGGGGTTAGTGATTTAATATTGTATCCGGTAATTATTGGCTCTGTAGCTGGTAAAAAGGTTGAGAAGCCTGTAAGTTGCATATATTCTGGTAAAACTGTTAGTTTGGATAGGGTGAAGGTCGCATGAGCAAATATTTAAAAAGTAACGAGTATAACAAAGATTATATGAATAATAAAAAAGGTTTGAGTGATATAGTAAATACTGTTTTAATGGTTATGCTTACTATTGCTGCTGTGGGTATGATTACTGTTTTTGTTTTTAATTTTGTTAATTCTAATACTGTCTCTTTATCCGATATTGATTTAAATTTAAAGAAGGTTGAGGCTTACTATAATAATGCTCCCGTTACTTCTATGGTTATCAATGCAAGAGAATTTACAGAGACTACTTTTGTTAGTGTAGAAAGAGGAAGTGATAAAGGTAATCTTACTGGTTTAAAATTTGTATTTAGTATGGATGGAAATTCTTACGAATGTATCAGAAGAAATGTTCCGAATACTTTGGAAACTACTGTGTATGCTTTCAAATCAAGTATTTTTAATAAGATTCCTGAAAATGTAGAAGTTATCCCTCTTGTTAATATGGGTAAAGGAGAAAGAATTGCTAGATCTGGTTTTGCAGCATTTGCTATTTCTGAGACTGGAAAAGAATTTACTGAAAGATTTAATGAATGTGGAGGATTCTGTTGCGGTGCAAACCCTGACTTGCCAGGTAATCCTGACTTACCGACTGTATAATGAAAAAATTATTTGTTCTTGTTTTTGCAGTTGTATTCTTGATTTCATTTGCGTGTTCTTTACCTGAACCGCCGCCTGTTCCTGGAATTACAAGTACTAATTCATCTAATACTTACGTATCTACTAGTTCTGGAGGTAGTACTTCTCCAGTTCAAAGTACTTCTTCAATGAGTACTCAATCTTTTTCTGATAATCAGGGTTTTTTTGGAGGTATTGGTACTATGTTTTTGGATGGAGGATCTTTTTCTTGGTCTAAATTCTTTTGGGCGTTATTACTTTTTATTGTTATTCTTATTGCTATAGTTTATTTGACTCTACAAAGAAGAAAGTCTCAGATAAATAATTCTATTGTAGCTAGTCCTACGAAAAACAATTCCATGGTAGCTAACAATGACGGAAAAAAATAAGCTTAGTTTTGGTAAAAAATTATTAATTATTTTGTTAGTTAGTATTTTACTTGTTATTGTTGGATTTTATTTTAATGGGATTACTGGAAATGTTGCTCTGGCTAATTATTCGGACACTAATTATTCTGCTCCTTATAATTTGTCTAATCCTGATGATTTTATTTTTAAAATTTCTTCTGATTCTTTAGTTGCTGTTGAAGATCTTGTTAATTTAACTGCTAATGTTTCTATTGAGGGCGGATATATTTATCAGAAAGGTTATGTATTCAATCAATTAACTCATAGTTGGGAAGTTTTTAATTTTGATGAAAGTCCTATTGAGAATTCTTATTGGATAAGAGATTTTGCTTCTAAAGATTTAATAATTAATGTTTCAAACAGAATTGTTAATAATAGCGAGACATATATTGTTGCTTACGTTTGTCTGGTGGATTCAAGTGGAAACTGGCGATGTGGATGTCAATCTGAAAGTGAAACTAATTGTAAAAGGTGGAGCTTGCATAAGTTCGTTATTACTAATATTACTATTTCTCCAGATATCCAATGTACTGATAATGCAAATTGTTCAATGACTAATGGAACTTGTGTTGAGGGGTTATGTGTAAGTGAAGGAGTTGTTAATTTTCCCCTTGGAACTCCTGAAAATCCTTTTTCAATAAATACTTGTGAAGAATTACAAAATATTTCTTGGAATATGAGCTTTGCTCGTAACTTAAATGCAAGTTATAAGTTACTTAATGATATTAATTGTATTAATACCTCTGTTCCTGGTGCAAGTATCTGGGATGGCGAGGGATTTTCTCCTTTAGGCAATGGTGGTGTTTGGTCTGGAATTCTTAATAATTTTAGTGGAACTTTTAATGGTAATGGTAAGATTATCTATAACTTGTTTATTAATAGACCTCTACTTTCGTATGTCGGTTTATTTGGGCATTCAATTGGAAATATAACCGATGTAAAGTTAGTTAATTGTAATGTTACTGGGAGTTCTAGTGTTGGTATTGGTATATTAGCAGGACGGAATGATGGTATAATCGAAAATTCCTATTCAATTGGAAATATTACTGGTAAAACTAATGTCGGAGGATTGGTGGGCGACAATTTAGGTTCTATTTTTGGTTCATATTCACAAGTATCTGTTAGGGGCACTTGGATTCAAAGCGGAGGTTTGGTAGGCGGTAATTCTGGTATAATTAATAATTCTTATTCAATTGGAAATATTACCGGAAATTCATGGGTTGGAGGATTTTCAGGATTAAACTATGGCTCATTGTATAATTCCTATTCAATTGGAAATATTACCGGAAATAGATTTGTTGGAGGATTTTCAGGAATGAACGACGGTTCAGTATATAATTCATATTCTACTGGAAAGGTAGCTGGTAATCAGTATATGGGCGGGCTTCTTGGAGGAGTTACTTCCTCTAATGCTTATAACTCTTTTTGGGATAATGAAACTTCTGGAATGTCAACTTCTGTAGGTGGTGGTGAGGGGAAGATAACTCTGGATATGAAAAATCCAGATACGTTTAGTGTTTGGGATGCATCTATTTGGAATTTAACGGAAGGGCAGTATCCTCAGTTAAAGTGGCAGTTTTTCTAATAATCTTTAAATAGTACTTTTATTTGTTTTTAAGATGACAAAAAAGAGAAATAGTTCATATTTAAATAAAAATATTATCTTGATTGGTTTGTTAGTAATTATTTTACTTATTTGGGTTGGTTTCTATTTTAATGGAATTACTGGAAATGTAGCTCTTGCAAATTATTCTGATACTAATTATTCTGCTCCATATAGTTTATCTAATCCTAGTGACTATGTTTTTAAAATTTCGTCTGATTCGTTAGTTGCTGTTAACAATTTAGTTAATTTAACTGCTGATGTTTCTCTTAAAGACGGTTATATTTATCAGAAAGGATATGTTTACAATAAAAGAACTTTCAAGTGGGAAGTTTTTAATTTTGATGAAAGTCCGGTTGAGAATTCATATTGGATAAGAGATTTTGCTTCTAAAGATTTAGTAATTAATGTTTCAAATAATGTCAAAAATAGTAGCGAAACTTATATTGTTGCTTATGCATGTCAGAAAGTAAATAAGGTTTGGCAATGCGGGTGTCAATCTAGTGATGAAACTAATTGTAAAAGATGGATGTTGCATACATTTAATGTTTCAAATATTACTGTTTCTCCAGATATTAACTGTACTTCTAATGCAAATTGTTCTATGACTAATGGAACCTGCGATCTTGCAAGAGGTTTTTGTGTAAGTAAAATATTATTTCCTCTTGGAACTCCTGAAAATCCTTTTAAGATTACTATTTGGGAAAATTTAAGTAACATAAAAAATAATTTAACTGCGAGTTATATTTTAATGAATAATCTTGATGAGAGTAGCGAGGGCTATTCTGATTATGCAGGTCCAAGTGCAAATACTGGTGCAGGTTGGCAACCTCTTGGAAATAATACTACACAATTTGAAGGTAATTTTGATGGAAATGGAAAAACTATTTCAGGATTATATATTAATAGGCTTGCTTTGGATCTAGTAGGTTTATTTGGTAATTCTACTGGGAATATTTCTAATATAGGTTTGGATGGAGTAAATGTAACCGGAAGGAACTTTGTTGGAGGTCTTGTAGGGTGGCAAAAGAGTAATACGATTATTAATTCACACTTAATAGGAAATTTAAGTGGGACAAATTATATTGGTGGTCTTATAGGTGTTCAAGAATCTATGATGATTAATAATTCTTACGTAACTGTAAATATAAAAGCAAATAATGGGATTGGGGGCTTAATTGGATACTCTTATAATTCAACAATTTTAAATTCATATTCTACTGGAAATATAATGGCAAAAAATTTTACAGGCGGTTTAGCGGGTTTCCAGGAGGAGACAGCTATAATAAATAATTCATATTCTACGGTAGATATAATAGGAAATAATACTGTAGGTGGTTTAGTGAGTCAACAATTTTCTTCATCTATTATTTCAAATTCCTATGCAACTGGAAACTTAATCGGAAGTGGTAATATTGGAGGTTTGGTTGGTGTTGTGAATCCTACCGTATTAATTTATCGTTCATATGCAACTGGAAATGTAACGACTGCTACAGGTAGTAGTGTTGGCGGGTTGATAGGTTCTTTATGGGGAAATATTTCAAATTCCTATGCAACTGGAAATGTAACTGGAAATACTAAAGGTTATATTGGCGGGTTGGTGGGTTATTTTGATTCTGGTTTAATTTCTAATTCTTATTCAACAGGAAAGGTAGTCGGTAGTGTTATGAATATTGGAGGCCTTATTGGAGCATCACTATCCTCAAAGGTTTATAACTCCTCTTGGGATATGAATACTTCTGGAAGAGCTTATTCTACAGGCGGTGCAGGAGTAATTGGTAAAAATACGACTCAAATGAAAACACTTGCAACATTTAGTGATGTAGGTTGGGATTTTACAAACATTTGGGCAATAGATCCTAATAAGAATAATGGATATCCGTATTTAGGGTGGCAAGCACTTTAATTATATTTAAATAGTTAAAATCTTTGCCCATGTTTATGATTAAAAAGAGAAATAGTATTTATTTTAGTAAAAGAGTTTTGTTTATTGCTTTGTTATTAATTATTCTAAGTAGTATTTTTGGATTTTATTTTAAAGGAATTACTGGAAATGCTGTTATTGCTAACTATAATAGTACTAATTACTCTCCTCCTTATAATATTGAAAAACCTGGAGAATTTATTTTTAATATTTCTTCTGATTCTTTATTTGCTATTAATGATATTGTTAATTTAACTGCTAATGTTTCTGTTAAAGATGGATATATTTATCAAAAAGGATATGTGTTTAATCAAAGGACTAAAATCTGGGAAGTTTTTAATTTTGATGAAATTCCGGTTGAGAATTCCTATTGGATAAGAGATTTCGCTTCTAAAGATTTAGTTATTAATGTTTCAAATAATGTTCATAATAGTAGCGAGACTTATATTGTTGCTTATGCTTGTCAGAAGAAAGGTAAGTTTTGGGAATGTGGATGTCAATCGACTGAGGAAACGAATTGTAAAAGATGGATGCTTCATAAATTTGATGTTACTAATATTACTATTTCTCCTGATATTCTTTGTACTGATAATGCAAATTGTTCGATGACTAATGGTACCTGTGATAAAATTAGGGGTGTTTGTGTAAGCGAGGAGGTTAAATTTTTTCCTCTTGGAACTCCTCAAAATCCATTTAAGATTACTAGTTGGGAAAATTTAAGTAATATAAAAAATAATTTAACTGCTAGTTATATTTTAATGAATGATCTTGATGAGAATAGCGAAGGTTATTCTACTTATGCGGGCCCTTCTGCAAACTATTGGCAGGGTTGGATACCTATTGGAGACGGAGTCATAGATTTCAATGGGTCTTTCAACGGTAATGGCAAGACTATTTCAGGTTTTAATATTTTAGGAGGTTCTAATTTTATAGGTTTATTTGGCTCAATGACTTCAAAAGCGAGTATTTATAACTTAAATTTAGAGAATTTTATTTTAGGTGATGGGGGTTATGTTGGGGGTTTAGTAGGTTATAATGATGGCGGAAATATTACTAATTGTTCTACTAATGGGGAGTTAGCGAGTTCTTCTTCTTCTAATGTTGGAGGTTTAGTGGGCTATAATGCAGGTCTAATTATTGATTCTTATTCTATAATTTATAATGGTCTTTCTGCATATTCATATGCGGGCGGTTTGGTTGGCGACAATGAGGGAAATATAGTTTCTTCTCATTCTTTGATTTCTGGTAAGATAGAAATCCTTGCATCCCAGTCTGGAGGCCTTGTTGGTTCGAATAATGGCAATATTTCCAATTCTTATTCAATTGTATCTGGAAATATTTCTGCATATGATAGTTGTGGAGGTTTGGTAGGATATCAGCTTGATGGAGAAATTTCAAATTCTTATTCAATAGTATCTGGAAATATTTTAGTAACTGCTCATTCTGCAGGCGGTTTAGTTGGAGGAATGGGCGCTACTTGTTTAGGTTATACTTGTATTGCAAAAATCTCCGATTCTTATTCAAATATCTCGGGCAGTATTCTAGCAAATGGAGATTATGCGGGTGGTTTAGTAGGTTATAGTAGTATCTCTTTAGATAATATTTCAAATTCTTATTCAATAGTATCTGGAAACATTAGTTCACTTGGTTCTGCTGGAGGTTTGGTAGGCTATCTTGTTGGTTCAATAAATAATTCTTATTCAAATATTTCAGGTAGAGTTAGTGTATTAAATGACAACTCCGGAGGTTTGGTTGGTTACAGTTATGGATTTATATCAAATTCTTTTAGTTTAATTAAAGGAAATATTTCCGCAAGCAATAAAGTTGGGGGTTTAGTAGGTTATAATTGGGGAACAATTTTTAGTTCCTATACTGCTCTTTCAGGTAATCTAGAAGCTAGTAATCAATATGCGGGAGGTTTGGTTGGATTTAATGAAGTAGGTACTGTTTCTAATTCTTATGCAATTGAGACTATTATTGGTTCTGGAAAGATCTTAGCGAATACTTACGTTGGAGGTTTGTTAGGTTCTACTTATGGTTCAATTTCTAATTCTTATGCAGTAATTAGCACTCTTCAAAGCGGAGGAGGAGATAGTCCGGGAGGATTTTCTGGAGGTAGTGATTGGAATATATTTGATTCTTACTGGGATACTGGAAAATATGCTTATGATAATAGTGGTGCTTCTGGTAAGACAACCCTTCAGATGAAAACACAATCAAATTATCCTGCTGCTTGGAGTTTCATAAACATTTGGGCAATAGATACTAATGGTATTAAGAACAACGGATATCCCTATTTGAGATGGCAAGTACTTTAATAATATTTAAATAGTTACAATATCTGTTTTTGGTTATGAAGAAAAAGAGAAACAGTTCATATTTCAATAAAAGTACTTTATTGGTTGGTTTGATCTTAATTATTTTACTTATATTAGTCGGGCTTTATTTTAAAGGAATTACTGGAAATGCAATTCTTGATAGTTATATTAATACTGCGTATGCGACTCCATTAGATGTTTTTCATGAGAATGTTTCTATGTTTAATATTTCTTATGATTCTTTAACTGCTGTTGATGATGTTGTTAATTTGAGTTTAAATGTTTCTCTTAAGGGATATATTTACAAGAAAGGTTATATTTATAATTTTCAAACAAAAAGCTGGGAAATTTTTAGTTTTGATCAAGGTACTGTGGGTGCATCTTATTGGATCAAAGATTTTGCTTCTAAGGATTTAGTAATTAATGTATCTCGTGCTTTAAAAAATGGAGAAAACTATATTGTTGCTTATGCTTGTCAGAAGATAAATAATTCTTGGCAATGTGGATGTCAAACTGCAGACCAACAAAATTGTACTAGATGGATGTTGCATAAATTTAATGTTTCAAATATTTTGATTGCTGCTGATGAATGTGTTACAGATGCAGATTGTTTAAGTGTCGGAGGCTCATGTATTGAAGGTTCATGTTTAAGTGGCCCTCCATGTCTTTCAAGTTGTTCTTGTGCTGATACTCTTCGTGAAGGAGAAACATGTGAAGATGGTTGCGGAGGGGTTTGTAATGGAAAGATCAGTAGAGATGGGACTTCAAGTTATCCTTTTGCAATTTATAACTGGACTGGATTAAATAATATTAGAAATAATTTAAATGCTAGTTATATTTTAATGAATGATTTAACTGCTAATGATTCTGATTATATTTCTTCTTGGACACCTATTGGAGATTCTGTAATCTCTTTTAGTGGTAATTTTGATGGTAGTGGCCATACTATATCTACTTTAGTAATAAATCAACCTTCTTCTAATAATGTAGGATTATTTGGATATGTTTATGGTGGTTCAATATCTAATGTTGGTTTAATTAATGCAATTATTATAGGATCTTCAAATGTTGGTGGTTTGGTAGGTGATCAATCTTCTGGAATTATTTCTAATACCTATGTAACAGGAAATATAACTGGAAATAGTAATGTTGGCGGTTTAGTAGGTTATTATAATGGTATGATTTCAGATTCTTATTCAACTGCTTTCTTAGTCGGTTCTTCAAATGTTGGTGGATTAATTGGATATTTAAGTAGTAGTATTGGAGCAGAAATTACTCGATCTTATTGGGATATGAACACTTCTGGAATTTCGATGTCTGCTGGTGGAATTGGCAAGACAACCGAACAAATGAAAGATTCCGGTACTTTTGCAGGTTGGAATACAAATATTTGGAATATAACTTCTAGTGATTATCCTTCTTTAAAGTGATTGACACTTTAATTATATTTAAATAGTTAAAATCTTTGCCTTTATTTATGACAAAAAAGAGGAATATTTTATATTTTAATAAAAAGGTTTTATTGGTTGGTTTGGTCTTAATTATTTTACTTATTTTAGTCGGACTTTATTTTAAAGGGATTACTGGAAATGCTCTTTTGGCAAATTATTTGGATACAGATTATGCTCCGCCTTATAATTTAGATAATTCTGATAATCTTATTTTTACTATATCTTCTGATTCTTTAGTTGCTGTTGATGATCTTGCTAATTTAACTACTAGTGTTTATGTTGATGGAGGCTATATTTATCAGAAAGGTTATATTTATAATCAGTATTTGAAAAGGTGGGAAGTTTTTAATTTTGAGCAAACTCCTGTTGAGAATTCTTATTGGATAAAAGATTTTGCTTCTAAAGATTTAGTAATAAATGTTTCAAATAGGGTTGTTAATAATGGCGAGACTTATATTGTTGCCTATGCTTGTCAGAAAGATTCTAATGGAAAATGGCAATGTGGATGCCGATCTGAAGGTGAAGCTAATTGTAAGAGATGGATGTTTCATACATTTGAGATTACCAATATTACTGTTTCTCCAGATATTAAATGTACTGATAATATAAATTGTTCTATGACTCATGGAAACTGTGTTAATGGTTTGTGTGTGAGTAAGATTGTTTTTTCTGGCCTGGGTTCTGGAACTTTAGCTGATCCTTATCAAATTACTAATTGGACTACCTTAAATGATGTAAGATATAATTTAAGTGCACATTATATTTTAATGAATGATCTTGACGAGAATAGTGCTAATTATTCTGATTATGCAGGCCCAAATGCAAATAGGGGTGCGGGTTGGAAACCAATTGGTAACTGCGGGCCTAATTCGGAATGTAATTTCTGGAATTATGATTATACTTTTAGAGGGACATTTAATGGAAATGGATATTCAATAAATAACTTAAATATAAATAATTTTGAGGGGCAGTATCTTGGGCTTTTCGGATATATTTATAGTAGTAATATATCTAATTTGAGTATTAACGGAGATTTAATGGGTAGTTCTTATGTTGGGGGTATTGCGGGATATATGGACAGTTCTTCAATAACTAATTCTTTTTCTTCAGTAAATATAAATGAGGGTTTAGGCAGTTTTCAATTTGGAGGTATAGCCGGGTTTGTTTATAGTTCCACAATAATTAATTCTTCTTCCTCTGCAACTATTACTGGAGGAGATAATAGTAATTATTTAGGAGGCATAGCTGGGTATCTTTATAGTTCTTCCTCAATAATTAATTCTTCTTCCTCTGCAACTATTACTGCGGGAGCTGGTAGTAATTATTTAGGAGGTATTTGTTCTCGTCTAGGTGCCTCTTCCTCAATAATTAATTCTTCTTCCTCTGCAACTATTACTGGCGGCGATAGTAGTTTATATCTGGCGGGTCTGGTTGGAAATATGTATAGTTCCACAATAATTAATTCTTCTTCCTCTGCAACTATTACTGGAGGAGATAATAGTAATTATTTAGGAGGTATAGTAGGGGATGTTTATGGTTCTTCCACAATAATTAATTCTTCTTCCTCTGCAACTATTACTGGAGGAGATAGTAGTGCTTATTTAGGAGGTATAGTGGGGAGCATATATAGTTCTTCCTCAATAATTAATTCTTCTTCCTCTGCAACTATTACTGGAGGAGCCGGTAGCAATAAAGTCGGAGGCATAGCTGGGTATCTTTATAGTTCCTCAATAATTAATTCTTCTTCCTCTGCAACTCTCATGGGTGGTGCTGCTAGTAACCAATTCGGAGGCATCGCAGGATATATAGATACAGCATCAATAACTAATTCTTACGTAAGTATTTCTGATTCGCAAACATTATCTTGTACATCTAATTTAGGTTTAATTGTTGGACAATATTATTTGGGAACAATAACAAGTACTTTTGGAACAATTTATGATTTACAATTTGGAAATATTACTTTCTTGCATTGGAATGTTACTCGTTCTAATGGAGGTAATTTAACGAATTTAATTTATTTAACTAGTAATTATGTTAATATAAGCATGGCTACTTCTCCTGCAAATATTACTCTTTTAGGGACTCCTCTTTCTGGAAGTAAGATTTATAGGAAAACTGGGCTTTGTGGCAGTTATTGTTATAATTTTACTCCCCTGAATCTGGGTATTGTTAAGTTTAATATAACTGGCATTGGTGGAAATTATTATATTGTTTAATTTTTTACTAACCTTTGGAGTAATGTTGGAAATGGAACAGCGTATCCTAAGTTAAAGTGGCAGACACTTTAATAATATTTAAATAGTCTTTAGATTTTTGTATAATATGCGTTTTGAAAAAAAGATTGATAAGAATGGTTGGATAAGGATTACTGAAGCTGTTGTTGCTATTTTGATTATGGCAAGCGTGCTTATTGTTTTGTATGTTAACGATACTCCTCAAGTTGATGTTTCGGATTATGTTTATGACTTGCAAGTTCGTCTTTTAACTGATGTTGCAGACAGAGCTGATTTGCGAAATGCTACTATATATTCTAATTATACTTATTTGAAAAAAAATTATTTTGATTTAAATATTCCTCAAAATTTTAATTACAATATTTCTATTTGTAATTTGGGAGATCAATGTAATTTTGCTCCTGACGTAGATACTGCTATCTATGTAGAAGATAGGATTATTAGTAGTACTCTTTCAAGTTATCAACCTAAGATGTTGAGGTTGTATGTTTGGGAGAACAGATAGAAATAAAAACTTGTTTTCTATGAATTATTATGCCATATGATATAGTTGTTGGGAGAGGTGAAGGTGATAAAAAACTTTTTGGTAAAAGAGGTTTGATTTTTTTAGGCAAGACTTATGTTACGATGGGAAATTATACTTCTTTGTCTAATCCTATTTATATGGATGTTGCGCGAAGCCATGTAATTTTAATTGCTGGAAAAAGAGGTTGTCTTATAGGTGAAACTAAAGTATTTACGGATAAAGGTTATAAATCTATAAAAGAGTTTAATCAAAAAGAGGATAAGGTATTATCTTTCAATAAAGAGAAAAAAGAATATGAATGGGAAAATGCAGAGCTTTTAGAGTATCCAATCTCTAAAGAGAATATTTTAGAGATTGAATTGCAAGATGGTAGAAAAATTCAATTAACTAAAGAACATCCTCTTTTAATGAATTATGGAAAGTATCTTTTATGGAGGATGGCTCAAGAGTTTAAAATTGGAGATAAAATTATTTTACCAACTGTTTTACCTCAAATCGATAAAAATACCGAGAGTTTGAGAATGGCGAGGATTTTAGGATTTGTTTTATCTGATGGAACGATTAGTAAAAGAAATGGAAAATGGAAAGATGGGCGGGGGCGTTGGTATAATGGTGTTAAAAGTAGGTTAAGAATATTTTGCGATGATGAATCTGTTCTAAAATGTGCTGAAAAAGATCTCTTTGAAGAATTTAATAAACATGTTAAAGTATACAAAAGAAACGATTGTAATTGTTCTGTTGTCCAATCTTTACATGCTTCGGTTGTAGACAGAATTCACTTTTTAGGCGTTCCTCTTGGTAATAAGGCAGGAGTTATAAGAATTCCCGAGGTTGTTTGGGTAAATTCTAATGAATTTAAAGCAAATTTTATTTCAGCTTTATTCTCTTGTGATGGGCATATTGAAAAGAAAGGCAGACAAATTGAATACTATTCCAAGTCTAGAAAATTTTTAGAAGATCTACAATTATTGCTATCTCATTTTGAGGTAGAGTCAGTTATAAGATTGAAAAATGCTAAATGTAAGGGGAAAGTATTTGAAAATTTTAGGTTGTTAATTAGTGATAATTTTTCTGTAGAGAACTTTAAGAAAATCGGTTTTATTAGCGGCTATAAACAAGAAAGGTTACTGCTTCATAAGTCTAATGGTGATCGTAAAAAAAAGACTTTTTATTTTTCAAAAGATCTTGTTTGTAGGAAAATTATTTCTATAAAAGAAGTTGGAGAAATAGATAAAGTTTATGATTTGTCTGTAAATAAAAATCATTCCTTTATTGCAAATGGAATTATTAGTCATAATTCTGGTAAGTCCTACACTCTAGGGGGGATGGCGGAGGCAATTTCTACTTTAGATTATGAAGAGGCGCAAAATATCGCTTCTTTGATTTTTGATACGATGGGAATTTTCTGGACTATGAAATTTAAGAATCATAAAGATAAAGCATTATTAGATGAATGGGGATTGGAAGAGAAAAACATTCCTGCAAAAATTTATGTTCCTTTCGGGTATTTTAATGAATTTCATGATAAGGGAATTCCTGTTGATGCAGAGTTTGCAATGAAAATCTCGGATTTGACTGCTGATGATTGGGTTTCTCTTTTCCAGATGAAATTTACAGATGCAGAGGCTGTTTTGATAGAAAGTGTTGTTTTCGAATTGAAAAAATCTGGAAGTTATGGTTTTAATGAAATTAGAAAATTAATTTCTAAAGCTGAGAATGTTTCTCAAGACGTAAAGAATTCAACTTCTGCTCTGTTTGATGCGGCTGAGAGTTGGAAAGTTTTTGATGAAAAAAGTGGAACTGCAATAAAAGATTTAGTAAAGGGTGGGCAGACAACTGTTATTGATTTGTCGATGTATGCCTCTTCTGGAAGTTTTAATGTTAGGGCTTTAATTATTGGTTTGGTTTCTAAAAGATTGTTTAATGAAAGAATGTCTGAAAGAAGAAATGAAGAAATTCAGGCTGTTCAAAGAGGGTATAATACTTTGTCTTTTACATTGAAAAGAGAAATGCCTTTAGTTTGGATTTTTATTGATGAATGTTTAACTGGGGATACGGAAATATTGTGTGAAGATAAAAAAAGAAAATTAAAAGAAGTTATTGATGATTTCGAATTAAATAAAAAATATAATGTGAAGGCATTTGATAGTTCTTCTGGTTTGTTTAATAATTATCCTATTAAGAATATATTTAAAAAAGGTAAAAGAAAAATAATTAAATTAATAACTGAGACTGGAAGAGAGATTAAATGTACTCCAGAACATAGGGTTTTGACAGATAAGGGGTTTGCTTCAGCATTTAGTGTTTCAAATATTGCATTTCCTTTAATTAGAGATTATTCTAAAGATAAAAAAATAGTTGAAGCTAGAGTGTTGGGTCATATTTATGGGGACGGATGGATAACAGATAAAGTTAAATCTGTAGGTTTTAGTGGGAAGGGAAATTCAGATGATTTAGAAAAGATAAGAAGTGATTTATCTATACTAGGATTTAAATCTGCAAATGTTTTTACAAGAAAAACTGTTTCTAAAATAAATAATGGTTCTAAAATTTTAGATGTTGAAGGAAGTAGTCAAAGTTTTGCAAGTACTTCCGCATATAAATTTTTTAGAGAAAAGGCAGGATTTGCAGGAGAAAAGGTTTTGAGCTCTATTTTTGTTCCTAAACAAATAATGCAGGGTAGTTTGGAAGAAAAAGCAGAATTTTTAGCTTCTTTGATGGGTAGTGATGGTCAAAAGATAACTTCCGCTAAAAATGCTAAGGGAGATTTTAATGCAATTCGATTTAGTTTTAATAAAGAAGAAAGTTTGGAAAAATCGGCATTTAGTTATGCTGAACAGTTAAAGTTTTTATTTGAAGAGTTGGGTGTTAAAATTAGTAAAATATCTAAGAAATCAGGAAATATTAGAAAAGATGGTAAAAAAACAATAAAAATTGTGTTAACACTGGAGAAGAATGTTGAAAATACTTTGAGGTTTTTAGAAAAAATAGGTTATAGATATTGTTCAGAAAAGGAAAACTCTTGTTTGAGATGGATTGAATATTTAAGAGCTAGAGTATTTTTGAAGAATCAAAGACAGACTTTTAGAGATATAATCTTTGATTTAAAATTAAAAGGAAAAACGCAGAAAGAAATTGCTAAAGAGACTGGTTATGATAGAGAGTTAATCAAAGCATTATTAACTTCTAAAGTAGCATGGCTTCCAAAGTCTTCTGAGAATTTTGATATGTGGGTTACTAATCGTTTGCGTGGTGAAATTTTATTTGAGAATGTTGCAAAAATTGAAGAAGTTGGCGAGGAGGAGGTTTATGATTTAGAAGTTGATAAGGTGCACAATTTTATTTCTAATGGGTTTATTACGCATAATTGTCATGAATTTTTGCCTAAAGAAGATAAGACACCTGCAACTGAAGCATTAATACAATTACTTAGAGAAGGTAGACAGCCAGGAATTTCATTAGTTATGGCGACTCAACAACCTGGAAAAATTCATACTGATGCGATGACTCAATCCGATATTGTTATTTCTCATAGAGTTACTGCAGAGCAAGATATTAATTCTTTGAATCAAATCATGCAGACTTATTTGTACGAAGGTATAAAAGAAAAAATGAATGGGCTTCCTCATTTGAAAGGTTCTGCTATTTTATTGGATGATAATTCTGAAAGGATTTATCCGATAAGAGTTAGACCTAGATTTACATGGCATGGCGGAGAAGCACCAA
>CAZFJM010000013.1:0-14100 GCA_964519415.1 Candidatus Woesearchaeota archaeon
TGTTTTGCAATGAATTGTTTTAAAACTAGAACTGCTTTCTTTGCTTTTCTATAAGAAGGAACTTTAAGGAATCCTCTTCTCATTGGAACAACATATTCTCTTGTCAATTCTACTTTGTTTTCTTTGTTTTCTACCATATCATTATCCTAGGAAGTCTTTCCTCATATTTCTTGGTTTAATTTTTAATTTTCTATGTCTCCAATTTCTCTTTACATGAGTAATTGCAGATGGATGAACTTTCTTACCAGTTCCAGATTTCTTGATAACAGCCCAAAATGGTGCCCACTTTGTTCTTTTACCCCATTTGTCTAAATGTTTCTTCTTACTTTTTTGATTGTGTTTTAATACCATTAATCTTCTTCCTGTGTAAATTGCTCAGCAACTTCATTTAATTCTTCTTGAGCTTCAACTACTCTTTCTTTTCCTACATAACTGCTTAAATCTACTGCAGAAATTTCAGGAACTTTAATAGCATCTAGGAAATCTCTTCCTTTCTTTGTTAATCTTCTACCGAATTGTTTATCTTTTACTTTTTCTACAAGACCAGCTTTTTCAGCTTGTTGTAACATAAGTCTAATCATTTTACCAGAAGATTTCTTGAACTTTGCAGGTTTAACTCCTCTGTTCTTTCTTCCGCCGTATCTTGTTCTAAGTCTTTCAACTCCAACTACACCGTTTAAATATAATTGTCTTAAGATAGAAGCTGTTCTGATATACCAGAAGTCTGGGCTTTCAGGAACTCTTTGCTTAGAAACACCAGATCTTACAAATAAACTCCATTCAGGTGCTTTAATTTCATTGATTTTTTTTAATTCTGCAACTAAAGCTACGTTTAATGCATGTGGGTCTTTTGAAAATATTTCTCTTGCCATTTTTGTTATTTTTGTGCTCTTCTTTAAGAAGATAAATTGTCAACGTTTTTCAACGGACTTTTAACACAATAATGAGTTAGATTGAGGGTTTATAAACGTTTTTATTTTCTAATGTCTTTTCTAAATCTAAACAAAGTACATACATAGCCAACCAATCGATAAGCATAGTTCTTTCCTAATTTTTCAATTAATTCTTCGCACATTTGCTTTGCTTCTGCTTTGTCTCTGCATGCAGACTTTAGAATATTGATTTTCATTCTTTCTTTATCTTGTGAAAGTCTTCTGACTTGTTCTACGAATGCATCGGTTAAACCGTTCTTCCCTATTTGTAGCTGTAATATTTCTGATTTTGGAGCCATATTCTATAGAAGATTTATTTGTTTATAAGGATGATGGTTTAGGTAAATTTATAAGCCCTAGTGAGTTGCCCATATCAAGGTGATGGTAAAGAACCGCCTTAGAATTCTATAAAAATAATGGGACAAATAATAGAAGCTAGATTCGAAGACATTGTACCGGGAGAAATAGGATTTTACCCAATCATGTTGGAACAACTTATAAAAAGATCTCTAAATGGAAATGAAGAATTACCAATACCTGTGAGAAAATCTAAACTTGTTCCTGGAAAACTAGTTCACTTAGATGGAAGACATAGATTACTCTACAATAAGATGCGAGGTTCTGAAGGACCGAGAGTTTTTATCGCAAAGTCAAGAAATGACTACATAGCACCCGAAGATGTCTTTCCATATAGATTAACTGCTTTAGAGATTATTGAGAATAGCCACCTTATTAATACTAGATGGAATATTGTAGATACAACTGCTGCAAGTTTACAAGTGAAGAATTATAATAGCTACTTTGAACAATTAGTAAAAAAATATCCATTTTTAGATAGTCCTGAAGAATTCTTAGAATTTTCAAAAAAACATTGAGATGTTAGTAAATACTATTTTATGCCTCCAAAATTAAAATAATATTTAAACGATTAATTTTTTCTCAAAATCAAAAATATCTAGTTTCTTTACGAGAACTTTTTTTTCTTTTTTTACGCCGAAAGTTCCAAGATCCATGTCTGGAGATTTGTAAACATCGCTTGCGGAGAAAATACTTACGGAAATATCTTTTTTATTATCTCTCCAATCTTGTGAGTGCTTTGCACACATTACGGCAGCCTCGTAGATTTCTTGCTTTGTCAAATCAGATTCATGTGCTTTTATATTTGCGAAAGGACTTCCCGGTTTTGCAGTATGTAATAAAATTTCATTTTTCGCAGCTTGCTTGATTAATTCTTCATTTGTTTCTGCGGATTTACCTAAAAGAACAATTTTTCCTGTGGATGTTTTATATTGTCTTAAACTCATTTTACTTCCTCTACTTTTAATTTAGCAACGCATTTCTCTAGAAGTTTATCAAAGTCTTTTTCCTTTTTCCATTCTTCGGATATAAATTTACGTAATTCTTCATGCCCTTTTTTGCCTTCATCACGTGCAAACCACAAGTCATTAAATTCCAAATTAAGTAAAACGGTTAGTGCTTCTTTAAGGTGCCAAGTTTTGTCTTTTCCAATTTCTTTCTCTACATTAGCCCAATAAAAATTATGAAAGTAAAAATGCATTAACTCGTGTCCGCAAGTTCGAATAGCATCAGGAATTGAATAAAAAAAACCAAACATAAACCAACACTCTTCAGGATTATAAGGCGAATAACGACTAGTAGTAAGATAAGCTGTTGAATCTTTTTGGTACTTATGCCCCATTATTCTATCCATTCTGTGGAAGTATTCTTTTTCTATTTTAGCCCATGCTTTTTCTACAGTTTTTATTTGTAATTTTATTAAATGACTAATGTGAATCTTTTGCAAAGACTTTTTTAACTCTGGTTTTGCTTCTTCGAAAGTTTTTCCTTCACAAATTTTTTTAATACTATCTGGAACGATAAAAGACTCAACAGAAGATACTTTTGTAGCCTTATCCCAATTATTCCATAAATCTTTTTCTTTATCAAACTTGAAAGTTACTGTAGGCATATAAATAATTACAGAAAGATGTTTTTAGATGTTTTGAAATTAGAATTCGTCTTTTTCTTCGCCTTCTTTAGGCATGCTAGCTGCATTTTCTTTTAATCTCTTTAATGCTGCTCTAACATTCTTATTCAATTGCTTCATAGATTCTTCTAGTTGCTCTTTATTCTTTGTTCCAGTACAAACTAATTTTCCGTTACTGAATAACAAGAATGTAGCAGTAGGATCAGTTAATTTGTAAACTAAACCTGGAAATTGTTCTGGTTCATATTCTGTATTTTCTAATTCTAAAGATAATGTGTTTAAATTTAAGTCTAAATTGATACTTCCAGAAGCTACAATATTTTGAACATTAATCTTTGGTTTGATTGTAACATGAACTCCGATTTTCTTTAATTGTTTTATAACTTGATCAATAACTTCTCTAACTTGTGCGATAGACTTAACTCCAGTACATACTAAATTACCTGAAGAGAATACTAAAACTGCAGATTTTGGTTTTTTAATTCTTAAAACTAAACCTGGGAATGTTTCTGGATTATATTCTGTGTTTGGTTGTGTTCTTGCTAATTTTGATAAAGAAACTTCTTTTTCTAAAGATGTTGTAGCTACAATATTTTGAACTTTTAAAGAATCTTCTGGCTTTTCCTTTGTTTTTGCAGGTGCTTTTGCCGTTACCATTTCTATTTATAAAGGAGAGGCCTTTATAAAGGTTATGTTTGGCTTTCGAGGATAAATTAGAGAATAGTTTATTTAGCTTCTTGTCTTAAATCATCTACTGTTGCAAGATCGCCCAAACCTCTGTCAGGTCTCAACCTTACCATTCTAGGAAATCTTAATGCGAAGCCAGAATCATAAGTGGGCGACTTCTGTATATCTTGATATCCAACCATAACAACTACTTCTGGTTTTACTGAAACTTTCTTTCCGTCTTCTTTTGTTATTAGAGGTTTTAGTAATTCTGTTAAATCTTCAAAACTTAAGCCTTCTTCTTTTTTCTCTTTTAATCCTGTTGAAACTTTTCCAACCTCTAAGAGTTCATCATTTTCATCACGGCAAGAAACATCGAAACTTGTTAACCAGCCTGCACGTTTTCCCGTTCCCCATTCTGCACCTGTAATTACTAAATCTAATTCTCTTGCATCCGGTTTTAATTTTACAGCATAACCAATTCTTGCACCGGGTTTGTAGATTGCGCCCAGATTTTTAACCATAACTCCTTCCTGACCTTCCTCTAATGCTCGGTTGTAAAATTTTTCAGCCTCATCTTCTGAATCTGTGATAATCTGCTCTGCTAATCTTATTTTGTAAGGAGTAACTTTTATTATTTTTTCAATAATTTTTCTTCTTTCTAAGAAAGGTTCTGAAATTAATGATTTACCATTGTAATAAATTACATCAAAAATATTTAATTCTATAGGTAATTCTTTTTCTAATTTTTCAATATCATATTTTCTTCTTATTCTCTGCGAGATATCTTGGAAAGGTTTGTATTTTTTTGTTTTTCCATCAAAACCAACTGCTTCACAATCTATAATGAAAGTGTCTGCATTAACATGCTCTTTTACATATTTAACAGCATCTGGAAATTGAGTTGTTACATTATCTAAACGTCTTGTAAAAATCTGTATATCTCCTTTTTCGTCTTTATTAATCATCATTCTAAATCCGTCGTATTTGAATTCGAACGCTGCTGGTTTACCGACAATTTCAAAGGCATCCACAATATCTTTTGCTTTTGGATAAAGCATAACTTTTACTGGTTTGCCAGGAGTTAAAGAAATACCTTCTAGAGCTTTTTCACCTTTAATTGATTTTTCAAAAATTTCTGCAAAATCTGTTGCTTTATCATATGCTGTTTGAATTATTTCTGTTTTTTCTTTCTTCTCTTCAATTGATTTAGGATGAAATGCAAATTCTGCAATTGCATCTCTTAACAATCCAGAACCTATTCCAACTTTCAAATCTCCCAAAACTGTTCTAATTACAAACTTCGCTTCTTTTCCAGAAGTCGAATTGAGTAACTCAGAAATAATTCCCATTTTTTTATCTACAGCTCCTTTACCTTCTGTTTCTGGAAGCTTTCTTAGATTCTCTAAAACTTTTTTTGTAGTTAATTTTGTCGAAAATAGGCTATGCTGTTTTCCTTTTGAAAGAAGAAGTTCAATTGTCTTACCTAAGTCTCCCGTTTTCTTAAATTCTGAGACTACTTTATCTTCTGAAACTCCTGCAACCTTTGCTATTGCTTTAACTGCTAACTGCTCAGAAATTCCTGTTTCTCTTTCATCGTAATCTGCGAAAAATCTTCCCTGTAATAAATAAATTGTTTCTGGTTCAGATTTTATTTCTGGCAAAAATTCTGCTATTATTGAAGTCTTTTCTAAACCTTTTTTTGTTGCCTCTAATTTTTCATACACTTCTGCAAGTCTTGAATATAACATAAAAGACACTAGAACTTTAGATATTTAAATTATTGTAATCAAGCCTTGTTTAAACTTTTCTCAGACTCATTAGTAATTTTCCTCATTGTTAGAACACAAAGAACAGGATATTTTCCTATTGCTGTTTCTTCACTCAACATAACCCCATGAGAACCTAAGAATACTGCTGTTGCTACATCGCTTACTTCTGCTCTTGTTGGAGAATTTGACTTTGTCATTGAAAGTAACATTTCAGTTGCAGTTATTGCAAACCTTCTTGATGTTCTGCATTTTTTGATGATTTCTCTTTGTAAAACCGGCACTTGTTCGAAGTTTACGTTTTTTGCCAAATCGCCCCTAGCTACCATAATTCCCCAGCTTGATTTAATTAATTGATGAATATTTTTTATTCCTAATTCTGTTTCAATCTTTGAAACTATTTTTACATTTTTGTTAAGTTTGCTTTTTATGTGATTAATATCAGAAGCTTTTTCTGCAAAACTTACTGCAACATATTCTGGCTTTTGTAATTTTGCCCAGTCTATAAATTTTAAATCTTTGATATCAATCATAACTTTTACACGAAGTTTTCTTGCATTAGAGATAATTGATTCCCATTGTTTTTGATTACCGTGCTTTGTGTTGATCCTTGCTATATCCATACCTGCAAGAGACATTTCTTTCATTGTTTCAAACTTTAAACTAGAAGGGCCGATTGTACAAATTATCTTTGTTTTCATATTTATATTAAGAATAAGATGTTTTTAAAGTATGTGATGAGTTAACAAAGTTACCGAAGATTTAAATAGTATTTTTTTGTGTATTTTTTATGACAGACGTTACAGATGAAACATTTGAAAAAGAAGTAATCAAGCAATCCGAAAAAATGTCGGTTGTTGTTGATTTTTGGGCACCTTGGTGTGGGCCTTGTTTAATGTTAAAACCAGTAATGGACAAACTTGCTGAAGAGTACAAAGGCAAGGTTGCGATTGTTAAATTGAATGTTCAAGATAATCCAGACGTTGCAGGAAAATATGATATCATGTCTATTCCAGCTGTTAAGATGTTCCAGAAAGGAAAAGAAGTTGATGGCTTCGTAGGTTTACAATCAGAAAGTTCTATTAGAACTTGGATTGATGCAAATAAGTGATTCTAATAATTATGATGGCTGGTTTTTTGTAATAACTGGTAACTATTACTTGAAAGAATATAGTAAAATAACTTCCGCTATTGAATTGGTATCTTTAAAGATTAAATTGAATAAATTGCTAAAAATGGCCCATGCAAAATAACCTCTTATATGGGGCGGGCCATTTTTCTGTCGACGTAGTTTTATGTTTTAGATTATTTTATTGAATTATTTTTTAGAAATATTTATAAATAGTTATTACTATAAATAATGATGAGAACTCGGGCTGCAGATAAGGTTATTCTTTCTCTTTTTGATTTACAAAAAAACAAATTTTATGTAGGAATTACTGAAACTTTGAAGATTGAATTAGTTACAAAGATAAATAAAAATTCTAAATCTTTCAGAGAATTTCTTTCAAAAAATAAAATAGCTACTTCTTGCTATAGATGGTTTGAAAAATATGAATTTCCATTATCCGAATTGATAAGATTAATGGAGATATTAAAATTTGAAAAGAAACATGTTGAAAAGAACATAACTTATATTAGGAGCGGACGTTATCCGCTTGAGAAAATTGGTGGAAATTTGGGAGAGAAAATTTCTATTAGTTTCCCACTTTGTTTGTCTAAAGAATTAGCTAGGATAATTGCTCACGTTTTTGCGGATGGATGTATATCTATAGACAAAAATAGTTATGTAACTGGAGCATACTATAATCAATCAAATTCGTTAAGAGAAGAATTTAAAAAAGATATAGAGACAGTTTTTAAATTTTATAATCTTAAAGAAAAAAAGAATAAAGGAACTGAATATTTTTACCTAACTTCTTCAATTTCTTTAATTCTTTTATGCCTAACTGAAACTTATAGCAGTAAAAGATGTAGAATCCCTCAATTTATTAAAGATTCCGATGAGACTATTAAGTCTGAATTTATAGGTGCTATTTTTGATGATGAAGGATACGTTAACTTTACTCCGCCCCAAAGATATATAGAACTTACTTTGTGTAACCTTGAATTATTAGAAGATATTCAATCGGTTCTTTCTGATTTTGGTATAAAAACATCAAAAATCTGCAAGAGAAAGATTAGAGAATTTGATACGTTTAGTTTTTATATTAGAGGAGCTGATAACTTATCAGTTTTTAACAAAAAAATAAAGTTTACTGACATTAATAAAAACAAAAAAGTAGAACAAATGATTAATAATCCTGGAAGAAAATTTTGTTCAATAGATGAAACTAAAGAAAAAATACTTTCTATCTTAAAGGAAAGGGAAGCGACTATCTCGGAGATGGCTAATAGACTAGAAAGAAGTTACGCTACTGCAAACGCAGCCCTAAATAGATTAAAAAATGAAAATATCGCAAACAATAGAATTAAAAACAAAAAAATAATGTGGTATTTAGAATGAAAACTGAAAAAAAGACAAAAACCATTAAGAAAGGAACTCCGAAGATAGAATCTTCAATTAATGTAAAAGAAAAATCTGCTGTGAAACAAAAGAAAACCCCTATCTCTAAATCAGCTTCTTCTATTCCTTCGGCTAAAGAAAAAAAGGCAGGTTACGGAAACAATACCTTAATAATCTGTGAGAAGCCTCAGGCATCACAAAAGATAGCTGCTGCTTTATCGGACAACACGGAAGAACAGATTAAAGACAAAAACGGCGTTGCGTACTATCAATTTAATAAAGATGGAAAAAGTTTTTTAGTCGGTTGTGCAGTAGGTCATTTGTTCGGAATAAAACAGAATACTGTGCGAGGAGAATTTCCAAGTTTTGACGTTTCCTGGCATCCTAATTATGAATCTAAAACTGGAGCTTATACAAAAAAATATTACGGTTTATTGAAAGAGCTTGCTAGTGAATCAAATGAGATTGTTGTTGCAACGGACTTTGACACGGAGGGAGAAGTAATTGGTTGGAACGTTGTGCGTTTTATCTGTAAAAGAGCTGATGCTAAAAGAATGAAATTTTCATCTTTAACAAAAGATGAATTACAAGAATCTTGGAAAAATGTTCAGCCTACAATAAATTGGGGCGAAGCTTATGCTGGAGAAACACGACATTTCTTAGACTGGTTTTATGGTATTAATTTGTCTAGAGGTTTAATGAGAGCAATTTCTAAAACCGGACAGTTCAGAATTTTGTCAATTGGTAGAGTTCAGGGTCCTGCATTAAATATTATTTATGAGAAAGAAATGATAATTAATGCTTTTAAACCAGAACCATACTGGCAAGTTTTCTTGAAAGCACGTGATTTGAATAAACAAAGAATAGAAGTAAAATTCCCTAAAGATTTAACAAGCGAAACCGAACTTGCAAGATTCAAATATTTGAAAGGACAAAAGGGAAATGCAAAGACAGAAGTTACTAAAGATGAAATTGCAGCGCCAATTCCTTTTGACTTAACAACATTACAGACCGAGGCATATAGATACATTGGCTTAACTCCTTCACAATCTCTAGCTACTGCTCAATCTCTTTATCTTGATGGAGTTATTTCTTATCCTAGAACTTCTTCTCAACAGTATCCAGAAGGAATTGGCTATGATAAGATCTTGAATAAATTAAAAAAATATACTACTTTAACAAAATATGCTGTTAATAAAAAACCAACAGAGGGCCCTAAGACAGATCCTGCGCACCCGGCAATTTATCCTACTGGTGATTCTAAATCCAAGGAGATGACTGAAACAGAGAAAAAATTGTATGACTTAATTGTAAAAAGATTTATTGCTTGTTTCTGTGCTCCGGCAATTGTTGATAATAAAAAAGTAGTTGTGAACGTTAATGGCCTAGATTTTAATGCAAAGGGAATGAAAATTGTAGAGAAAAACTGGATGAATGTTTATAATAATTCATACAAAGAAGAAGAAATTCCTACTATGAATGGAGAAGTGAGTGTAGAAGAAATCAGAACTGAAGAAAAGATGACTAAGCCACCACAAAGATATTCTGCTGCATCACTTGTTAAAGAACTTGAAAAACGAGATCTTGGAACAAAGGCAACTCGTTCAAATATTGTTGAAACACTTTATGATAGAGGTTATATTAAAGAAAAAAGTATTGAATTATCTCCTTTAGGATTAAAGGTTATTGAAACTTTACAAAAATATTCTCCAACAATTATAGACGAAGAATTAACTAGGCAAATTGAAAAAGAAATGGAAAAGATTTCTGAGTCAAAATCCGAATGGGTAAAAAAAGAAGACGGAGTTTTGGATAAAGCAAAGGGATTGATTAGAGTAATTGCAAAAGGAATTTTAGATAATTTAGAAAAGATTGGAAAATCATTAGCTGAAGCAACTACTGAAGTTTATCAACAAGAAAGAGAAGCCAACACATTGACTGAATGCCCTGTTTGCCATAAGGGAAAATTAAGAATCATGTTTTCTAGAAAAACAAAAAAATCATTTATTTCTTGCAATGCATATCCTGATTGTAAGACAATATTTTCATTACCCCCAACTGGAATGATGAAACCTGCAAAAAGAAAAGTTGAAAAGATGGTCGATGGAGAAATGCAAGAATCTGAAGAGTGTGAACCTTGCCAAGAATGTAGTTTCCCAATGATGCTTGCTTTGAAAAGAGGAAAGAGACCTTGGAAATTCTGTTTTAATCCAAAGTGTAAAACAAATGAAGCTTGGGCAAAGAAACGTGAAGAATATTTGAAGAGTAAAGAATCAGATGCTAAACCTGGAGAAGATGGACTTAAAGAAGGCGAAGCACCTGAAGATGAGAAGCCGAAAGAAGAAGTGACGGAAGATGAATGAGAATACCAAGAACACCTATTAGAGAAGAGATAACTAGAATTGTTGAAACAAGTGAAAGGATTAAAATTGGCAAGGATGTTTTTTCTATTGTTCCTAGTGTTGTTAAAAATATTACCGGAGTAACTTTACTTGAAAGAAGAGACTATCTTTCTGATTGCCGCAAATGTATTAATTGCGTCAATTACTGTTTTGAAAATAATCCTCCTAAATGGATACCGAGCTTAAATCCCTTAGAGGTAATTCCTGTGCCAAGCGGATATTTCGAAGTTGAAAATCCACTAGAGAAAGACTTAGCAATTTATTTTGATGGTACAACTGAAGAAAAGATATTTGTAGGAGAATTTCAACATATTGGAAGAGTTTCCAAAAAAGGATTAGTTATTTCTAAATGGGGCTGTGGAGACGTTTATTTACATTCCCCAGAACTTGTCCCTTCCTATTACGGAGAAATGCTTAAATTTTTTAGAAAGGAATAAAGAACAATAATTCTTATAAAGATACATAAATACTAATGAATATGAAAAAACTAGAAATAAGTCTTGGAGAAGATATTGATTCTAGAAGAGAAGTTTTGAAAAATTTTGTTGGAAGAGTTGTTATTGTAAAACACCCAGAATTTTATTATTTGAAGGGAAAGATAATAAGTTGCAAAGAAGATTATTTTGAACTGAGAAAACCTATTAACGATGTCCTTGCATTCCTTATGGATACAATTTATGATGTTACTTATGATAAAATGCAAAGCTTATCAATTGTAAACCCAACTACACCTGACTATATTAATGAAGAAAGAAGAAGTATTATCAAATCCAACCACGCTTTCTAATTCCAGTATTAATTATTTCAAATTCTAATTCCTTCTCTGGAAGAGAACGATGCTTTCTTAATTTTAGAAGTCTTCTCCCCCTATAATTCTGGACTTCCATAATACACTTTGACCAATATTTTAATAAATCTCCGCCGACCATTGAAACTTGTTGCTCTTTCACTTCCCCATCATCTTTAACAAATCTAGAGTAAACTTGGTTTGTTACAATTACAGGAATATTTTGCTTCCTTGAAATTTCTGTTAAAATTCTTAATTGATTTGCAAGTTTCCTATTTACTTCTTGAATATTTTGAGTATCTTCAGATTTAATTGCGTCTCCAAGCTCTAAACGATAAAGCATTGCAATACTATCAATTATTATTAGAGAAACTCCGCCTTTCTTTACAAATTTCAAAAGTTGTTCAAAAGATTCTTCTTGCTCTTCGAATGAAGTCGGTTTTAGAATCATGATGTTTTTCAAAACTTCTTCGAAATTTGATTTGTCTTCACCCAATAATTGATGAACTCGGTCAGAGGAAAAACCGCCCTCTGTGTCTACATAGATTACTGTATTTCCTTTCTTTGCCTGTGAAACCGCAGCAAGTAAACATATGTTTGATTTACCGCTTCCGCCAGGACCATAAATTGTAGTAATAATATCTGTTTCATACCCGCCAAAAAGAAACTTATTTAGGTCGTAGCTTCCTGCAGAGATTTTATTTTCGTATGGCATAAAAATTTAAGATTTAGAAGAGTTATAAGCATTATTGTAACAGATTTACAAATATTTACTTTACAGAAAATAACCTATTTTTTTCTATAAATAATGATATCTCTTCTGAGACCTCATTTAATTTAGAAGAATAGAAAGGATTGTGACTCCTTTCTTTTTTATTATCTATAACAACTAATTTCTTAATTTTTGAACTAACGCGATTTAATAGATCTTCCACTCCTTTTATACTAAATAAGCTGTCGTTTGAAACGTGAATTGCTAAAAAGGGAGAATTTATATTTTTCAAAATAGGCGTTACAGATAATTTACCTTGCTGTATAACTCTAAGACCCCTTAAGTGAAGGCCATAAAAAAAGGCATTCTTTCTCAAATCCTTCTCGCATTCTGGTGTCTTCTTTACCCAGTGTTTTTTTAAAATAAGAGGTTCCAAAAAAGAAAAGATATTTAGTGGAAATTTATTTCTAAAAGAAGTAGAAACACAGAATAAACCTTTAACAGGATACCTTGCTGCTAAGTCTAAGGCAATAAGACTGCCCACACTTAGACCTCCAAGAACTATCTCCTTACCTAGATCTAAACTCTTTTTCAATTCTTCTTCGGCCTGAATTAAAAAATCATTATAATTTAAACTATCTAGATTCTCAATAACTTCACCGTGGCCCCTTAGGCGAATGATCCTTACATTAGCATTAAATTTCTTGTGTAAAAAATTACCCAAATCACGAAAATCAGTTGGACTCCCAGTATAACCGTGAACTAGAAAAAACTCTCTTTTAGAATTTGAGACTAATCTAATTTCTCTTGCTCTTCTGTCAACTTTTCTCCGAACCATTTTTTAACAAAATATATTCCTATTATAACTATAACTAATAACATAATCGCGATTTTTAAATCTTTAAAAATATCGCTTACCCAACCATAACCCTTTCCAGCAAACCAACCAACAATAGCAACTGTTGGAACAAAAATTATCTCTACAACAATATTCCATAATGCAAACCTTTTGAAAGAAGTTTTCTTATATCCTAAATAAATAAGTGTCGGAATTGCCGCACCGTATACAAACTTGGTAGATAATAATGTTAGAAAAAAGTGCTTGTCTATGTGTTTGATAAATTTTTCACTTATTTCTGATTTTTTTGCAGAAGATTTTTTATTGAAAAATTTCCTCAACGAGCCAACCCTTCCAATAATTAAGGGAATAAAATCTGAAAAATACATACCAATAGTACAATAAATAATAATATTCCAAAAGGAAAATAAACCATTTGCTGAAAGAAATGCTAAAGAAAAAATAACTGTCTCTCCGGTAATAAAACCTGCTAAAAATGAAAATAAAATTAAATTATCTTGAAACAGCAACAACAAGCTCTGCATTTCCATTTAATATTATGGCTTTACTCGTTTAAAACCTTATTCATTATATTTTTAAACATAAAACTTCATTGATTATAATGTCAAATAAAGTAAGCGTAATTATTCCCATGCGAAATGAGGAAAATACAATTAGTGATTGTTTAGAAGCACTATATGATCAAAAAGAAAAACCATTTGAAGTTATTGTAATAGACAATCTGAGCACAGATAACTCAATAAAAAAAGTTAAAGAAAAAATACCCAAATTTCGTAAAAAAAATATTCCTTTAAAGATATTTTCATGTAAAATAGGAAATCAAACAAATGCAAGGGATTTAGCAGTAAAAAAGTCTAAAGGAGAGCTAATTGGCTCACTAGACTCGGATGCCTGCCCAGATAGCAACTGGATAGCAGAAATAGAAAATAACATGCAAGATATTAAAATTGCAGGAATTGGCGGACGTTCAACATTTAGAAATAAAGGACCTCTCTTTAACTTTTGTTATCATATTAGGTATCCGCTGTCTGTACTTGGAGGAATTTATTGCCTAGGCGGAGGGAACAGTGCATTTAGACGTAAACTTTTCTTTAAAGTTAAAGGTTTTGAAGGATTAGAGAAACTAAGAAAAACAGAAGGAATCACCCATGCAAAAGATGACTTTTATCTATCTAGAAAACTAGAAACACAAGGTAAATTGAAGTATTGTCCAAAGATGAGAGTAACGTTATTATCTCGAGTAAGAAAAGACCAAGGAAACAATTACAAGATTCGTCCAAATTTAAAAGACACAATAACAAGAGCAATATTAGAAATAAAGTATGATTATAAAATTTCTAGATTTTTTAAAAGAAACTTAAAATAAAATAATATTACTTCATCTTTTTGAATTCTTCAGAATAAGATTCAAGTTCTTTTTGAACTGCAGAAATTGCTTTCTGGATTATTTTTCCAGGATTATCGCCTTCTACATGTAAAA
>CAZFJM010000014.1:0-12509 GCA_964519415.1 Candidatus Woesearchaeota archaeon
GAAAACATAATTTGTATTCAAGACCTAAGAAGATGTTTGAAGCTTCTAGAATTGAAAATGATAATAAGATCCAAAAACAATATGGATTGAAGAGTAAAACTGAAATCTGGAAAGCAGCCGCTAAAGTAGCCGCATTTAGAACAAGAGCAAAGAAGTTAATTTCAAATAATGGTCAAGAAAGCAAGGAATTCTTCAATAGATTGCAAAATATAGGTTTAGATGTAAAAGTTACATCAGATGTACTAGCTTTGACAACTGAAGCAATCTTAGAAAGAAGATTACAAACTTTTGTATTCAAGAAAGGCTTTGCAAAGACAATATTAGAAGCAAGACAATTAATTACACATAAGAATGTTATTGTTGATGGAAGAGTTGTTAATATTCCTTCTTTTAATGTATCTAAATACTTAGAAAACAAAATATCTTTAAAGGAGAAGAAGGCTTAAATAGAAAATGGCAAAAGACACAACAAAAACAGGAATAGTAAATATCTATAGTACATTCAATAACACTGTTGCACAATTAACAGATTTAGCAGGAAATACTATAATGAAGATATCTGGCGGAATTATTACAAAACAAGACAGACTTAAAGCAAATCCTACAATTGCTATGTTTATTGCTAAAAGAATAAAAGAAGTTGCTAAAGATTATGAAATAACATCTTTGTATGTTAGAGTAAGAGGACAAACAACAAGTACAGGTCCTGGCCCAGGAGCACATGCTTTAGTAAAAACATTATCCAAAGAAGGATTCAAAATCATAAGTATTGCAGACATAACAAGAGTTCCTCGTGGAGGACCAAAGAAGGGTGGCGGTAGAAGAGGACGAAGAGTATAAAGATAGATTTAAAAATAAACTTTAATCCAAAATAATATGATAAAAAAAATAATCAAAACTGATGAGAAAGTTGTATTTATTTCTGATATGAACTTAACATTAGCAAATGCATTAAGAAGAAGTGCAAATGAGATTCCAATTTTGGCTATTGATGAAGTAGATATTTACAAAAACGATTCTGCTTTATATGATGAAGTTCTTGCACATAGAATGGCTTTAATTCCTTTGAAAAACAGAAAAGTCAAAGATGGCGAATTTGTAGAAATGAAATTAAGTGTTAAAGCAGATGGTAAAAGAAACGAAGTTCTTTCTGGAGAATTTGGAGAAGATTCTGTTATCAAAGATATACCTTTAACAATTGTTGATAAAAATCAAGAAGTAACTGTTGTTGCTAAAGCTAAGCAAGGAAAAGGTATTGAACATTCAAAATATTCCCCAGGTTTAGTTTTCTATAAAATCTTGAGCAAAATAGATATTGCAAAAGATGCAGAAAAAAGACAAGAACTTGCAACAATATATCCAGATGTATTCTCTTTTGAAGCAGGAAAATTAACAGTAAAGAATGATTGGAAATTTGACTTAGACGTTGAAGATTTAAAAGAATTTGAAGGCGTTAAAGTTACACCAACAGACAATATTGTTTATACAATTGAATCTTATGGTCAAATATCTTCTGAAGAAATCTTTGAAGGCGCTGTAAAAGCTTTGAATAAGAATTTAGATGAAGTTGCTAAAGCTTTGAAGTAAACAGAAAAATAAAGTTCTAAAAATAAAATATGCTAACCTATACGACTTGGAAGAATGCAATCAAATTACAAACAGCATTTGGAGAAGTATTAACTAGAGATCCTAGCGGAACAATAGAAGAACAGGTGCGTGCAGAAATTTTAAGCGAAGAAGCTGTTGAAAGAGGAACGAGTAGAATTAATACATCTCAAAAAGACGTTAGAGATTATTCTTAATAAAATTTATTTTTATAATAATTAGTTAAGTGGAATTTAATTTATATGGATAAATCAAAACATTTAAATATATAAGATATCTATTAGATATATGAAGAAAATTAAACTAAACACACAAACAGAACTTAATTTGAAGAATATTCGAGGTTTTCTTGTGAGAAAAGTCACGAAGTTTGGGACGTCTGCAAAGGTAGATTGCCCAAAAGAATATCTCGGAAAAGAAGTTTATCTTATTATTTTAGATTAACAATGCTAGTAAAAAAGAATGCTAATACTGCAGAGTTAGTTGGGTTAAGTTTCGGAGATGGAGGATTAACCAAAAGAAGTGGAACAAACAGAATGAAATTCCAGCTACGAGGAGATGGAAAAGAAGAGAAAGAAAATTATGATAATTACATAGCCCCCTTATTTAACAAAGAAATAATGAATCCAATTTTTCATAGAGATGTAGGATTTGTATTTAATAAAAGAATAAATTTTTATGGCATTTCTGTTGAAAGCGTAAAGATCGAAAAATATCTAAACTTTTTAGGAATACCGAGCGGTGTTAAAAAAGAACTACAAATTCCAGAATGGATAAAAAAGAACTCTAACTATACAAAAAGATTTCTAAGAGGTTTCTTTGATACGGATGGAAGTATCCATTGTCAGAGAAATTATTCAATTAAAAATAATAAGTACCATACCCAAATTAGGCTTTCTTTAGTTTGTACCTCTAAAAATTTGATGAATGAAATTTGCGGATCATTAAGAAAATTAGGCTTTAAATGTGATTTGAACGAACAGCTGGCAAAGGCCAAATATAGTGACGGGTTTACTAGAAGACCTTTTTATAGAGCACGTATATGTGGTGGAATACAAATAGATAAATGGTTTAAAGAAATCGGAACAAAGAGTGAAAAGCATAGAACAAAATATGAGATTTGGAAAAAATTCGGCTTTTGCCCTCCAAAAACAACCTTAGAAGAGAGAAGGAAAATGCTTAAAAATGAAGTAAATCCTCATATTTATTACTCTGGGGAGATGCCGGAGTGGTCAAACGGGCAACGTTAAGACCGTTGTAGCTTACGCTTACGGGGGTTCGAGTCCTCCTCTCCCCATCGATAAAACTTAAAAATTAAAGAAAACAAAAGCTTTATAAAAGCAGTTTAGTAGTAATTTTTATCCTGCGAGCTAACGCGATTTAGTAGGAAATCATTAATTGATTTCTGAGCAGATTTATACAAAATGAAAAAAATAGTAATAAGCAAAACAAAAATTGAAAACAGAATGAGACAAAAGGCAAATCCTTTGTTAGTTAATGTTATTGTTCAATTAAAGAAAGACAACCCTATTATTGCAAAAATATTAGCAACACCTAGAAAGAAACAACCAGTTTTTAATTTAACACAATTAGACAAAATGTTAAAAGAAGGAGAAAAAACTTTTGTTCCTGGAAAGATCTTGTCTTCTGGAATCTTAACAAAGAAAGCTAAAATAATCTCTTGGGATGCTTCTGAAAAAGCAATCGAGAAAATAAAAGAAGCAAAGGCAGAATTTATATATCTTGCAGATGAATTAAAATCAAATAAAGACTTAAAGGGAGTTAAAATTTTACAATGAAAATCTATCTTGATGCAAAAGGAGCAATATTAGGAAGAGTAGGAAGCGTTGCTTGTAAAGAATTATTAAAAGGAAAAGAAGTAGTTATTATCAATGCTGAAAAAGCAATTATCTCTGGAGACAGAGCAATGAATAAAGAAGTTTTACACTGGTGGATTACATTAGGTGGTGTTGGTTTGAAAGGTCCAAAAGTTTCTAGATATCCAGATTTATTTATGAAAAGAATGATCAGAGGAATGTTACCAAGTAGAGACAGATCTAAGGGAAGAGAAGCTTATGATAGATTGAGATGTTATGTCGGAAATGGACCATTAACAGCAGATGAATTAAAACAAGTTAAAGTAGCTGCTAGTTCTGTTAAAAAACCAATTAAATATGTCGTACTTGGAGAAATAGTTAAAGAAATATGATGATCGTTTCAGGTAAAAGAAAAACAGCAATCGCTAAAGCATCTATAAAAGATGGAACAGGAATTGTTACAATCAATAAAAAGCCAATAGAAGCTTTCCCAATGTTACAACAATTAGAATTAAAGGAACCATTGATTATCGCTGAACAAGTTTTAGGAAAATTGAATTTTGATATTTCTGTAAATGTTGCAAGTGGCGGAACTGCTTCAAGAGTAGAAGCATCTAGACTAGCTATTGCTAGAGCTATTGTTGAATTTACAAAAGATGAAAAAGTAAGATTAGCATTTGTTGCATATGATAGAAATATGCTTGTTGCAGATATTAGAAGAAAGGAAGCTTACAAACCTGGAGATTCCAAGGCAAGAGCGAAAAGACAAACTTCTTATCGTTAATTATTTCTTTCCACTCATAAAGCCTGCGGCTAAAGAGCAAAGAGACAAACATCTTACAGATAGTTATTTTTTAGAAATTTATTTAAGGAATTATTTTCTTTGTGCAATATAGAAGTCTCGATCCCATCTAGATAAAACTTTTTTTATTTGATAGTGTTCAGATATTCCTGTTGGAAGAGAGATTTTATCATCAAAACAGAAAGTTAGATCAGATATCTCTTGATTTGCAAAATTAGCAAATGCTTTTTCAAGAGTTCCTTTAGGCAAAGAACACCTTTTACCAAAGGGAGGATCAGAAACGATAGTTGTTGTACTGCCTATTAAATTTACAGGAAACTGACTTGTACAGTCTATAGAAGAAGTCTGAGCAAGTATTTCTTGATCGGATAGGTTTGTAAATGTTGCTAGATTTAATCTAGTAGAGTCTACTGCTTCAGAGTCGATATCTGAACCAAATAAATGTTTGAACTGCTTCTCGAAGTTTAAACCTGCAATAGTTAGAATAGTGCCATTACCACAAAACGGATCATATAAAGCACTCTTATTTTGAGATAAATCCTTTGCAATTTCCAAGAGAGTATAGGCTACTTTCGGAGGAAATTTAGGTGTTCTTTTGGCATATAGCAACTCTTTTCCATTAGGATTTTTCATTTTCATATATCCCTTATATTCAAATACCATAAAAAATAATAGTTTTGTTTCTTTTTAAATATTAGTATTGTTGTATCTTTTAAGGAGTGACAAAACGAAAGGTTTAAATAGAAGATTGTATACTAATTTTTATGACAATTTTAAAGAATGAATTACTACAGGAACTGGATGGTGCGAAGAGAAAGCTAGATTCATCTAAAATAGAAAATGCGACTAGAAGGATCTTTAAAGACTTGGAAGACCAAACAATAACGAATATTTCTTTGCAAGATAAAGACAACTGTGAAAGACAAGTAGAGGTAATTGCAAACTTTAGAGAGGCCTGGAATTATGGACAAACTCAGAGCGTAAAAGATTTAGATTTAATTACTCTTACTGAAATTTCTGGAAGGGTTGAACCTTCTTTGAGATCTAAGGGCCAAAGCTACGCAGATCTTAGAAGAGAGATGGCCCAGATGAAAGGAGAATATGTGCCTCCAATTGATGAACAGAGAATAAGGGTAAATTTAGAAAGGACAATGGAAGCAGAAAAGAGTATGAGTTTACACCCAGTAGAAAGAGCTATTTTTGATTATTTCCATTTAATAAGAATCCAACCATTTAGTAATGGAAATAAAAGAACTGCGGGAGTTTATATGAATACAATACTTAGAAATGAAGGATTTTTACCAATAAGTATTGCAGATAAAGAATCTTCTGATTACAAAAATTATCTTTTTGGAGCAATAGAAGGATTCAGAAATAAAGGTGCAAATTCAAAAGATAATCTTTATGCGTATCAAAATCCAGATAAGTCTCAGCTTCAATTTTATGATTTTTTAGGAAGAAAAGAATTAGATGCCTTAAGAGGTGCAGAAAACAAATTAGCAGGAATAACAGTATATGATATTGCCGCAGATTATGAACATCCAGGAGTATGTATAGGATTAAAACATAAATTAACAAACTATTTTAGAGCAAGAGACCTACCTTTTCAGATTAAAATAGATAGACCTGGTAAAAATATTCGGCTAGTTGGAGAAATGCCCTTTAGAACTTTAGATAATATGGTTAAGAGCTGTCCAGGAATTAAACATGCAAAAATAGAAATAGAATAAAATGGCAATAACAAAATATCAAAAAACAATAAACCCTGTTAGAATTAGTGGAAGCACAGCACACGGAGTCGTTTATAAAATTTCAGATAATGCAGTTGCAAAAATACCATTTAATAGAGATTTGGCAGAAGATGTTGCGACTTATGAATTTGAAATGGCTAGAGCTTTAATGAGAAGAGGAATAAATGTGGCAAGACCTTTAGAAGTAGGTACTGTTGCGATTGGACAGGAAGGTAAAAGTTTAGCTTATATTATGGAATTTGTAGAAGGGAAAGGATTTTATGATTTGCCGCCAGTGGATGACCATAGAAGATTAGTTGCAAAAAAATATCATGAAGAGATGAATAAAGCGAGAGGAATGGGTTTTAATTGGGGGTATGAAAGAGATGCAAATTATACAAATTTTCTAGTAGATAAAAAGGGTAAAGTAAAGCTTATAGATTTTATAACATGGACACACCCCAAGGTAAAAAGACCTTGTACAATGGAGGCATTATTCTAATGAAAAAATTATATATTTCGAACGGAGTGAATGATAGATACTCAGTTAGTGAAACAAGAATTGAACATTTAGAAGGAAAAACTTTTGACTCTTACGATACTCTTATGAATTATTTTAAAGATGAAAATAAAGAAGTAAGAAGAATGAAATCGAGAGAATTGACAGTCATTACTACTGGAATGTCTACTGAAAAAATGAGAAGACTTGAAAAAGATCTTATTGAAGCAGGATTTAAGAATTTTAGAGGCGTAAATAAAGAGTAAAGGATTATTTTTTCTTTTTACTTATTTCAGCCAATTTTCTTTGAACTGCATAAAATATTTCAGGATTAATAATTGCCGGGTGGTTTGATTTATACAAATTTCCTGCAAACTTTACTTCTCCTAGATAAGTCCTATTTTTTAAAATTTTCTTTAAGCCATTTACTGAAAGACCATAATGTTTAGACATATTATTAAGTGAATAGTTCTGATTCAAGAAAGTCTTAAAAATAGAATGCACTTTTGAAGCAAATTCATTCGGAATTAAAGATTCATTTGAGATCATATAACCTAACGCTACCCTAGTTACTATCTTTCCTTGCTTTGCTTTTTCATCCATTCCCTTTTTTTGACGAGATCCAGTTGACTGGCCATATTTTCTAAAAGTTTCTAAAATTTTCCAATCTATTTTTTCAGAAAGATAACTTTGAAAGTCAGATTCGGTTTCCGGAGCAAACATTAAACAAATCCTACATAGTTTGGAATTTAATTTTTCACCTTCTTTTTTATCATGATAACCACACTTTTCACAAACCATAGAAGAAAGAGTATTAATTGGTTTAAAAAAGTAAGGTTTTAGCAGAATAACTAAGGTTTATAAATTTCCAATAATATGAATAAGGATGATGTCCAAGATAGTTTTGTTGTTTATAATCTTTATAGTTTCTCTTATTATGGCTATTGCCTTCGGTTTTTTAAATTATAAATATAAACATAGATTAATTGATTACTATATTATGTTCCTTATAGGTGTCGGGTGGACGATTTTAGGTTTATTATTTTTAATACCAACTATTATCGTTTTTGGAGGATTTTTTGCAATAATAGGGTATGTTAAAAGAAAAGATTGGGATGAAGATTTAACAGGCCTAGGAAAGGCAAATAAAGATGAACTTCTTTTATTAAGAGAGCAAACAGATTCACTTGAACTTTCATTTACATTATTAATTTTTACAGGGATTATAATCCTTATAGGAGTTATAATTTATGTTTATTTAACAGGTTTTAGCTTTACTAAATAATCTCGAATATATACTTTTTATAATATATATTAATAGATATAAATCCTTTTTAAAAGATACTTCCGTTTTGAAATGTGGTAAATGAGAGGATATTTAATTTTTTAGAAAGAGGATTAGATAACGTGTTAAAAGCAAGCCATACTTTTAACAACGGTGGGCAAAAATTAAAACATAAACCTTTCTTCGCTGCAATGAATTTAAGAGATTATGAAGTATATGTTTTAAATGCAATAAATGGAGCCTCAACATCTAGAAGTTTAAGTCCAGACCACAATACTAGTGGAAGAATAGAAATTAGAATGGGCGATTATGGCTTGGGCGGAAGAGGAAGTTTTAATTTTGACTTACCGAGAGATTTATCTGAAGAAGCATCAATGCATAGAATCTGGTTTTCTTCTAATGAAGCATTTTGGGACTGTGTCGATGATCGTGCTAGGAGAACATATGCTGCAATCGGTTGTAAAAACATAAGAGATAAATTTAGAATATTTTCAAAAGAGACGCCAAATGTTAGTATTGCTCCGGAAAAAGTAATTGAAATAGACTTAGAAAAATATGAACAAATGATAAAAGAAGCTTCTAGAGAAATTTGGGGAGGAGGAAAAGACATTCATAATGCAGTAGTCAGTATAGTCGCTCAAAAAGAAGGAAAATATTTTATTAATTCGGAAGGTTCAAAAGTTTTTTATGATAATCTGAGATATGCAACTATTACAAATCTAAGTAAAGTGGATGAGTCTGGGCTAGTAATTCCCCATGCCCATGCAGAATATACCGAAAATCCTCAAGGACTGCCAACATATGAGCAGATGGTAGAGACAGGAAGAAGAATGAAAGAAGAGCTATGCGAAATAGTATCTTCTCCACAACAAAAGAATGGAACTTTTTCAGCAATACTTGATCCTGAAAATCACGGAGTTTTATGGCACGAAGTAGTAGGTCATGCACTTGAAGCAAATAATATGCAAGAAAATGATGAAGAAACTCCTAAGTGTTCTTTATTTATTGGAAAGGTAGGAAAAAGAGTTGCCCCTTCATTTATTACTATTGAAGATGATCCAACAATACAAACATTAGATGGATATTTCCCCTTTGATGATGAAGGAGTTAAATCTAGAAAGACAACACTCATAGAAAATGGAATATTAAGAGAATACTTACATTGCAGAGAAAGTGCAGGTTTCTTCAAAAAAAAATCGAATGGACATGCAAGAGCTCAAGGAGCATTGGATCCTGTAGCTAGAATGAGTAACTTAATGGTTCGTTCTTCGAATGAAGTCCCTGTTGAACAACTAGAAGAAAATTTAATGAGATTATGTCATGAACAAAAAGAAAAATATGGCCTTATATTTGAAGGAGCTTCTGGAGGATTAACTTTACCAGAAAAAAGCTATTTCTCAACTTATCCTTCAAGAATGTATAGATTATATAAAAATGGGAAAAAAGAGCAAGTAAGAGGTGCATATCTTGTAGGTACACCTTATCAAATTGTTAAGAACATAGTCCAGACCAGCGATGAAAGAGGAGTTTTCAGAGGTGTTTGTGGTGCGGAATCAGGTTGGGTCCCTTCTGCACAAGAAGCACCACATGCATTAGTAAGTAGTCTTGAAGTTAATGGTCTTCCGAATAATAGTTTCTTAGGTGTTAAAAAATTTGTAGTACAAAGATAAATTATAAACTATCTATCGGGCTTTTGACATTTTTTATCTGCTGATTGCTTATATGAGTATAAAGTTCTGTTGTTGAAATAGATGAATGACCTAAAAGAGTTTGGATAGTTCTTAGATCTACTCCATTCTCAAGTAAATGCGTCGCGAAAGAGTGTCGTAATGTATGACAATGAATGTCTTTTTGAATCCCTGCCCGTTTGACGGCTTTCCTAACTATCTTTTCTATATTTGAAGCTGATAATTTTTTTCCGGTTTCTTCGTTGGAGAATAATAATTCATGATTTAATTTCTTTTGCTCTTCTATTTGCTTGTTTAAATCAGCAACTAAAAATGTAGGAATATTAAACACTCTGTCTTTCTTTCCTTTTGCTTGTTTAACCATTCCTGTTTTTTCTATAAAATTTAGATCATTGATATTTAAGTTAATTAATTCAGAAATACGAAAACCACAAGCATAAAGCATTGAAACCATTAGACGACTTTTATCGCTGTAAATACTGTTTATCAGCCGTTTAACTTCTTCTTTTGTCATAACAGTTGGAATTCTTTTTTCTTTTTTTGGACGTTTTATTCCTAGAGTAACATCTTTTTTTAGAATATTTGTGTATGCATACTTTACTGCAGCTAAAAATAAAATAATAGATGAAGAAGATTTTTCTGTTAATTTTTCAGCCATGAATTGTTTAACATCGTCGACTTCTATATCCTCTGGCTGTTTATTTAGTTGCTTAAACAACTGTTCGTTTGCATCTAAATAATTTCTAATAGTGTATTGAGAATTTTTAGAAATTTTTAATTCTATTTCAAGTTTTTTTAAAAATTCTTCGGTGTTCATCTCAGCACCCTATCGCCGTAGCTTCTTTTGAATGTTCCTTTTACTAAGTTGAATGCATCCCTTCCGTCTTTATGTTTGATAGGCAATCCTATAATACTACAACAGATTAGCTTTTTTTTAGGATCGAATTTTTTTTCAGAGATTATTCTGTTTAGATAGCATCTTTTAAGCCACCCGCCAGACCTCCCGTCTTTTTGATATAAAAATAAAAATTTTTTGCATTTTGCACATCTAACTTTTAAAATCCTTGTACAACTATCTCGTTTCTTAAAGTATTTGTCTCGTTTAATTTTTATTATTGGATTCATAGTCTTTTCTCCATAACAAAATTTATATTTGACGCACCTTTGTAATTTTTTTTAACTTTTTTTACAAGTTTATAACCTAATTTTTTATAAAATCCCCTTGCTTTTTCTGCAGACCAAAGATGAACTTTTTTTAATCCTTTCTTCTTAGCATAATCTTCTATGAAATCCATTAATTTTGTGCCAATTCCTTTTCGAGTATAATTAAATTTTACAAACACTCCTTTTATTTCTGAACCTTGTAAAGAGATAGAACCTATTATCTCTTTGCCATTAACTAAACAAAAAGTTGAATATTTTTTAATTTTTTTCTTGATATTTTCGGGAGAATAGTCTTGTGTTAAAACCTTAATTAATTTATTGCTATATGTTTCTCCAGGAATATTCCCAAAAACACCTCTTCTAATCTCGGAAAGTTCCAGAGCGTCAGAAAGTTTAGCTTTTCTAAAAAATTGTTTTACCATCATAATTTCCTTGAGTCATAAGCCCAATGAAGAATTGCTTGTCGTTGAACTGGTCGACAGGAAAAATCTCCCTTTTTGCAATGTTTTTTTAGTTGAGAAATGTGTCGCTTGATTGCTTTCCAACGTTTAATTTGTCTTAAGTCATCAGGACATCTTCGACCCATAAAATAACGACAATACCATTGAAACCATCCTCGAGGATCTTCGTGATAAATCCAGCCTTTTTCTTGCCAGACTGAAAGAGGCTGTGAAGCATGTACTTTGAAGAAATTTAGAGAATCTTGTGGATAAAGATGTGAGAGTTTAGCTTGTACGAACCATGATGATGGAAACTCCTTTTTACAGTCAGTTATATACTTTCCACTGAAAACACCAAGATCCAACATTTGTTTAGGTGTTAATTCGGGTTTGAACTCTGGATCAAAATTTTTGCCAATTGGCTCAGTTAGAAAATAAGAATAATTTTTTTGCATCAAATCATTTACAACAACTCTTTTTTTCATACTAGATTGTACGAACCACGGTTTAAATAGATTTTGGAAGGATTTCTGAAGTACACAAATTATTATAAATAAAAATTAACAAAAAAAATTTATGATAGATAGTTTAGATCAAGATATAAAAAAAGAATTAGGAAAAAATCCTTACGGATTTTCTTTAAGTGATAAAATAAACTATGAATGTTACGGTTTGCCTTGCGCATGCCTTTCTTGCAGACACGAAAATGGTTTTTGTTTAGATCATGATCAAGACCCCTGTTCAATTTGTGGCGGAACATTGGAAGAGATAGCTACTGAATTTTGTTTACCTGAAAGTACTTCATAATAAAGAAATCTAAACTTAGCTAACCAAAATGCATAACTAAGATTTCTATTGTGCACTAAGGTTATCTTAGTCTTTAACAAAATCAAGTTTTATATCTTTTGGCGGCTGGAAGCCTCTTTGTTTAAGCTCATTAAATAATTCAGGTCTAAATCTAAATTCATGAATCATTCTATGGTGATTAGGGCACAACCCTATTAAATTCTTCTCCGAATTGTCCTTTTTATTTTCATTTAAGTGATGAAGATCCACTACTTTATCAAAACCACAAATAATACAGCTTTTTGTAACTTTTTCATATAATTCTGGTTCTATATTGTGCCATTTTTTATAATTCTGTGCTTTATTATCTTCTAGATGAAAAACGAAGTTGTAGCAGCCCCTACAAAGGTTTTTTGCCTGAAGAGGCATTTCTCTTTTGCATCTTTTGCAGATTATTAGCTTTGGCTTCCAAATAAATTTTTTATAGCAATATTCACAATACCCTTTAGCTTTATGTTCTTTTAGCTGTTTGCACTGGATACAAATTTTTTCCATTTATAATAATTAGCTATAAAGTATTTAAATTTGTGTAAAAACTCTAGAGAGACGACGTCCGCACATAACTAATAGGACGCACCACAATGTATCTTGTACGAACCATAAAGGGAATTTTGGGTATTTTTAGCTGATTTT
>CAZFJM010000015.1:0-9164 GCA_964519415.1 Candidatus Woesearchaeota archaeon
GGAATCGAACCGAGGTCTCGAAGTCCCAAACCTCGAAGGCTACCATTACCCCATAACCCCTCAGCGATTTTAATGAAATGTTGTTTTATAAACATTAACTATTTATTTTTTGGCTGCGGGTTTTGCCGCAGGTTTTGCTGCTGCGGGTGTAGCTGGTGCTGCTCCTGCTGCCGGTGCTGCCTCTCCAGGTTTAGCCGTTGCTGCAGCTGCTTTAGCCGCTTCTTCAGCTGCTTTAGCTTCTTCTTCTTTCTTCTTAGCTTCCTTTTGCTTGCCTTGAACTTCAGCGAAAAACGCTTTCAATTCTTTAGCCTTAGCTGCGGAAACTTCAGTTAATTGTGATTTGATTTCTTTTGCATATTTACCATCTGCAATTTCTTCTAAAACTTCTTTAGGATCTTTTGATTCAATTAAAACGCCCATTGCCATTGCACTACCGATTACAGACTTTAAAGCACCCATAAAATCATTTGCAAGCATTCCAGGTTGCTTCTGCTTTGCAACAGAGATAAGTTGTTCGATTGCTAAATTACCTACTTGAACTTTTTTTCTTTCACCAGAACCTAATTCAATTCCAAGTTCTTTTTTTAATAAAGCAGAAACGGATGGAGATAAAACAGTAACTGTAAATGTCTTTTTCTTTGCATCAACGTCTAAATTAACTGGAACTTGCATTCCCTTGAATGAAGCTGTTGCTGCATTTACATCGGAAATAACTTTACCCATGTTGATTCCCATAGGGCCTATTTGCTGAGCTATTGCTGGGCCAGGTTTCATTGCACCGCCTTCAACTAACAACTTTATTATTGCCATGTTTTGATTTCGAAATAGTCGTTTTTAAAACTAACTATTTTGTATTTCTTCATCCTCCCTTCTAATTACTCTGATATTATCTAATCTTACTGTTACTGGAATAGGAACAATTGCTGCAAGTAGTGAAACAACTGCTTCTCCTTTAGTTTTGTCAACTCTCAATACTTTAGCTTTTTCGTTTTTGAAAGAGTCAGAAATAATCTCAACAATATCATTCTTTTCAATTTTAACATCAGATGCTCTTGGTTCAATCATCTTTTTGATTTCTTCATAAGAAACTTGTTTTGAAATAATTCCTTTAACGTAAGGTAAATTAAAAACTGCTTCTTCTGCATTTTCTTTGTCAGGTGCTTCTAATATTAAATACCCTCTTAATCCATGAGGTTTTACGATAGAATAAATGTTAACTCCTTTTTTCTTTACTTTATCTGAAATTAATTCTACTGCTTTAGATTCTTTGTTTGTTGTAACTTTAACAATAAAAATTAAAGAATCTGTTTCAAATTTAGGAGCATCATCTTGAACTTCTTCCTTTACTTCAATAACTGGTTTTACCTTTATAGCTATTTTTGGTAAAGATTCAATTACCTCTGCCTTGCTCTTGTTATCTTCTAAATAATCAAATTCTTCTGTGTCGAAACCCATTGTATATATCGCTACGTCTTATAAAAAATAAGAAGTAGTAATTATAACTAATTTAGATGCTTTTTAAAGTTTACTATATTATTTAAATAGAAATCCAAGTCCAACTTTCATGATTAACGAAACTATAAAGCCTATTGCTCCGATAATCAATAGTCCTATTAAAGAAACTTTTGCAATCATTTTGAATTCTTGCATTGTCGGTCTTTTCAATAATCTCCAAACACGTTTATATTGCTGGAATTGCGAGTTCATGTATAAAAAAGCCTTTTTTACTTTAGTTGGTTCTTCCATATTATTGAATATTCTTGGAGGTTTTTAAATTGTACGTTTTTACTCTTCTCTACTTTCTTCCTCAGAAGCATTATCGTCTATGAATTCAATATCTAATTCTTTTTCTATAGACTCTTTCTTTTGTTTTTCAAGCGGTTTTCTTTCTCCAGAGATTTGAGGAGACTTAACTCCAGTAATAATTAACATAACTTTTATTGAACCTTCCAGATCTTTTGAGATTTGTGCACCAGAAATTATTCTTGCTTCAGGAGAAAGTCTCTCCCCGATTGCACCCACGACAGTCTTGTATTCTTCTAATGTTAAATCATTTCCACCGAGAACATTAATTAAGGCACCAGAAGCATTTGCAATATCTACATCAAGTAAAGGATTATTCAAAGCTCTTTCAACAGCCTCTTCTGCACGATTAGAAGAATCTGATTCACCCATGCCAATTAAAGAAACTCCGCCACCAGACATTACTGCTCGAATATCTGCAAAGTCCAAGTTTACTAAACCAGAACGAGTAACTAATTCAGTAATTCCTTTTACAGCGTTTGTTAAAATTTCATCTGCAACTTTAAATGCAGTAGGTAATGGTAAATCCGGAGCAAGCTCTAATAATTTATCATTTGGAATTACAATCAAAGTATCTACTATTGATTCCATTCTTTCTAAACCATCCATAGCATTTTCTATTCTTTTCTTTCCTTCAACGGTAAATGGTAAAGTTACAACTCCGATAGTTAATGCTCCTTGTTTCTTTGCTATTTCTGCAACAACAGGGGCAGCACCAGTACCGGTTCCACCACCAAGACCGCAAGTAATAAATGCCATATCACAATTTTCCAAAGATTTCTTAATTTCTGCACCTTGCTCTTTTGCTGCTTCTGCACCTATTCTTGGATTTGAACCTGCACCCAAACCTCTAGAAATTTCTCTTCCGATTAATATTTTATGATCTGCATTAGTATATAATAGGTCTTGAGCATCAGTATTAATTGCAATAATTTCTCCACCCTTAATTCCAACTTCACGCATTCTAGAAATAGTATTATTTCCAGCACCGCCGACACCAATAACTCTTATTCTTGCAGCTTGTTTTTTGATGATATCTTCTAGCTCTTTATCTATTTCATTCTTAGAATTAAAATTCTCATCACCCATTATTCCCATATGATTTTGATATAATTAGTATTTATAAGCATTTATCTTCTCTGGAAGACAAATCCATTAAATCTCGACACGGTCTCCATTTAAAGCATTTATGTAAATTAGTGGATAGTTACTTCTTTTCCTCTTTCTTTGCAACTATTTCTGTCTTAATCTTCATGCCGAGAATATCTTCAAAAGGCTTAGCCATTATTTCAATATACTTCTTTAAGTTTTCTTCTACTTTAAATATTACTTCTTTATCTTTTATATCAAAGTCAAATCTTTTTCTAAAGAAAAAGTCTTGCAAAGAATTAACTTTATCCTTTTCATCTTCTAGTTTTCTTATAATCTTATAATTATAAGAAACCACTTTTCCTGCTAAAGGGTTGTTAAAATCTACTAAAACTCTACCGCTAGAAACAGAGATTACTTTTGCAATAGTTCCGTCTAAAGATAACTGCATACCTTTCTGAGGCACAATCTTTTGTTCTAAGAAAAATTTTAAAGGAACCATTCTAACCAGAGAGGTATTTCTTTTTCCGAATGCATCTTCCGGCTTAAATTCTGCAAGATATTCCTTTCCTATTTCTTTTCCTTCAATATCTTTATCCAACCCTTTTATTGACATGCTTTTGCCAACACAAAGAACATATGGTTTAGCTGCAAAATTCAATTTCTTTCTTTCTATTTCCGCTTTAGAGTTTGTATCAAATACCTCATTAGTGTCCTTTAACCTACCGACAAATTCTATTTCAACAAAATCATTCTTTTGCACTATTGTCATGCAAAATGTATAAATCCAACATTTTTAAATATTTCTGCAAATAAGGTTCTAATATAGGTTAACTAATATTATAATCCCCTTATTTTCTCAGAAAAGACCAAAGAAAAGATTTCGGATTTTTGGTTTGATCTCCCAAACATTTATAAATCAAAATTTTTTCAGTCTGTTATGGTATTAAAGATTGTAGATGCAACAGAATTGAAAGTTGGCAGTTATGCTTTATTTGATGGAGAAACTTGTGTTATCAAAAGCGTAGATGTTTCTAAGACAGGAAAACACGGAGCTCATAAGTGTAGATTCGATGCTCTAGCAGTTATTAGCGGAAAGAAAAAATGTTTAATGATGCCAGGAAATGATAGAGTAGAGATTCCAATGATTGATAAAAGACAAGCACAAGTTTTGGCATTGACACCAACAGGCGTTAGTGTTATGGACTCTGTTAGTTTTGAAAATTTTGAATTAACTATTCCAGAAGAATTTGCAGGACAAATCAAAGATGGAATGAGTATAGAATATTGGGACATGGAAGGAGTTAAATTAATTAAGAGAATAATAACATAATGGCAACAAAATTACCCGTAGCACAAAATAGACTTTTTAAGAATATTTTTATTTGTAAAAAATGTAGTCAGAAAATGAGAATGGAACCCTTAAAGGTTCTTTCTGGAAAAGTTTCTTGCAGAAAATGCAAGGGCAAAGCATTTAGAACACCTAGAAAGAAATAATTTTAGTTCTTATAAGAGATGATAGGCACTCAATGATAATTAGTATAAATATACAAGATTTAGAAATTTCTAGAGAGTATCAATGCATGTGTTTAAAGAAAAGTAATTCTTTTAGAAATGGTTGCCCAAACTATGGAAAAAGAGAAGGATGCCCGCCTCGAAACTTGTTTCATGAAGAATACAATTTAAACGAACCAATTTACTTAATTGCTACAGATTTTGATTTAACGCAACAAACAAATAAGATCAGAAGAGCACATCCTGACTGGACTGAAAAAGCAATTTATAATCCGAGATATTGGCAAAATACTGCAAGAAAAACGCATTTGAGTGAAATTAGTAATTTTTTAAAAGAAAATCCAAACTATACTATTGAAAGAAGTCCAGAAGGTGCGGGAATTAATATTGACAAGTTATGTAGTAGTTATGGAATTAATTTAGAGTGGCCACCTAGAAAAATTACAAGGGTTGTTTCTATTGGAGCGATTAAAAAATGAAACTTAAAGCGAAAGGAGCATATTGGATATGGGAAGAAAGCGAAGAAGAGAGAGGATTTGATGAAATATGTTTACGAGCCCAAAGAAAATTTAATAATTCTGGAAAATCTATTTGGGGAACTGACAAATGTGAGCAATGTGGCTCTTGCTGTTATAAATTTCAAATAAAAACACTTAGAAAAGAAAAAGATAAACAATACGCCTTATGCCCTTATCAAAAAATAGGAAATATTTCTTCATGTGAAAGACATGGACAAAATAAACCTAAAGAATGCAAGAATTATGGATGTTGGGAAAGAAAATACCCTATGGGAACTCCTGCTGAAAGATATGCGATGGTAAGAATGGCAATAGATATTTTACATACAAAAGAAGAAAGTGATTTAATTAAAGCACTAAAAATGGCTGAAAGCATTCAATAGTTTTATAAAACACTTTTGATAAAGAGTATTATGGAAACAGTAATGATTTATGATTTGATATTCTTAGTAATATTTTGTACTGGAATCTTCTTATTTTTGTATTCACATAGAAAAAACCTTCAAAGAGAGGGTTGGATGTATATGTATAGAACAAAACTAGGAGTGGAAGCAATTGACAAATTTAGTTCTAAATTCTCAAAAGTATTGCACGCCTTGAAATATCCAATTGTTTTTGTAGGCTTCGGACTTATGGCCGTAATGATTTTCTTGCTTTGCCAAACAGTTTATATGTATATAAAGTATCCTCAAATTAGCGAGATAATCAAAGCACCACCAGTTATGCCTTTAATTCCTTATTTTCCACAAATATTTGGTGTTGAAAGCTTAATGCCTCCATTTTATTTTACATATTTTATATTAGCATTACTTATTGTTGCAGTAGTTCATGAATTTTCACATGGAATTTACATGAAGTTGTTCAAAACAAAGATAAAATCTACAGGATTTGCATTTTTAGGACCTATTTTAGGTGCTTTTGTTGAAGAAGACAAGAATCAATTCTATAAAAAGAAAAATTTTGAACAGATGGTTGTTCTTGGCGCAGGAGTTTTTGCTAATATACTATTCGCAATTATATTCTTTTTACTACTAATTTTATTTTTTAACATGTCATATGCTCCTTCAGGGTATTTATTTAACAGTTATGCATACAATGTTGTAAATGTTTCAGATATTACAAACTACAGCAACGGAATAAACGGATGGACAAATGTTAATGCAAATGGCGCAAGTTTCTTATTTTTAGGCAACAATTCTTTATTTTCAGAAGCAATTAAGAGTGACCAGACTGAATATTTGTTGCTTTATTACAATGCACCTGCAATAAATTCTAATCTTTCTGGTGCAATTACTGAAATTGATGGTAAAAAAGTAAAAGGAGCAGAAGATGTTTCTTTTTATTTAGAAGATAAGAAACCTGGTGAAAATATTTCTATAAAAACAATAAGTTCCGACGGAAAAACACAAGAGTATAAATTAAATCTTACAGAGCACCCAATGCATAAAGAGAGCGCATTTTTAGGAATAACTTATTTACAATCGCAAAGATCTGGAATTTTCTCAAAAATTATTGCAGAAATTACAAGTTATAAGAAAAATTCAACATATTATGTTGCAAATTACAATAAAGACTTAGCAGTTTATTTCTATAATTTATTGTGGTGGATTGCAATGATTAACTTATTTGTTGGATTATTTAACATGTTACCTCTAGGAATTCTCGACGGTGGAAGGTTCTTTTATTTAGCAATTTTAAGTGTTGCAAAAAATAAAAAGACTGCAGAAAAGTCTTTCAAATATGCTACAAAGTTTATCGGATTAATATTTCTGGCAATGATTGTTGCTTGGGCATTTTCTTTACTTTAATCAAATTATTTTTTATAAAAATTATCAAAATTTTTTCTCCGACGACAAAATTTTTTTAAAAATTTTATTTTTTTTAAAAAAATGAAAATTTTAGAAAGGTATATAAAGAAAACATTATTGTTTATTTCATAAAGGGGTCTATATAAAATGGCAGCAAAAAAGAAAGCAGCTAAGAAAAAAAAGAAGTAAGGTCATAATTACATTTACAAATTTATTTTTTTTATTTTTAATTTATGAAAAACAATTTTAGCGGCATAAAAAAAGAACTTGAAAAAAAGTCTTATGCCATCGTCGGAAATTCTTCGGGTGTTCAAGTATGCAATTGGACTAAAAATTCTTTAAAGGGAGAGGGTGTTTGTTGGAAAGAAAAGTTTTATGGTATCAAATCTCATGGATGTTGTCAATTTTCTCCTTCTTTGATGTGGTGTGAGAACAAATGTTTGCATTGTTGGAGACCTATTGAGTTAAATTTAGGTGATAAAATAGATAAAATTGATGATCCTATTGAAATTTTAAATAAAGTTGTTGAAGCTAGAAAGAAATTATTGACTGGTTTCGGAGGATTGGATAAAGTTTCAAAGAAAAAATGGAAAGAAGCTCAAGAACCTAGTCTTTATAGCTTTTCTTTGTCTGGTGAACCTACTCTCTATCCTAGATTAGATGAAATGATTAGTGAAATACGACGGAGAAAGGCAATATCATTTATTGTAACAAATGGACAGAATCCTGAAATGATTTTGAAGTTATCACGCGCGAGCATCAGTCCTGATGGCCAGAAGAATAAAAATTCATTGCCAACCCAACTAACTCTCTCAACTAATGCTCCAAATAAAGAATTATTTGATAAATGGCACAGTTCATGCAAGAAAGATGCATGGGAACGATTCAATGAGACGTTAAAGATAATAAAAACATTGAAAGGAAAATGTAGAAGATGTATTAGATTAACACTTGTTAGAAAAGGATTGAAAGGCAACCCTGCATTAAATAATGTTACAAACATGACAGATGAGTTAATTCCACAATATGTTGGTATGATTATAACTGCACAACCAGATTTTATTCATGTTAAGGGATATACTTCTATTGGATATGCAAGAAATAGGATGGGACATGATAAAATGCCTTGGTTTTATGAAGTTAAAGACTATGCTAAAAAGATTTTAGCAGAATTGAAAGAAAAAGATAATAAAGATTGGAAAATTTTGACAGAAGATGAGAGAAGTTGTGTCGTAGTTATTGGAAAGAATAAAAAAGATATGAAAATTAAGAAAGTTTGATTAGTTTCTTGCATTAATCTTAATTAGATGAAAACCAAAAGGCGTTTTTATTGGCCCTACAACATCTCCAACCTTGTTTTTATCATTGAAACATACTTCTTCAAATTCTGGAACCATCATTCCTTTTCCGAATGTGCCTAAACTTCCACCTTGTTTTTTAGAGGGGCAAAAAGAAAACTTTCTTGCTGCTTCTTCAAATGAAATCTCCTTAGCAACTATTTTTTTAAGCAAGTCTAAAGATTCTTTTTCTGTTTTTACTAAAATATGAGATGCGTTTACTTGAGTCATTTTATTGTTTTTCTAACGGAGAATTTATTTCTTGAATAGATCTTATATTTCGGTACATTGAAAAAAGAGGCAATCTCCAACCGTAAACTTCCATCTCCACATCGTGCCCTTTCAATCGTATTGCTTCATTTTGAATTTTCCCAGAATTCCATTTAAATCGATACTTTGCATCATGATTCTCAAAAGGCTCTGCTTCTGTTGCAACCATATATCTTCCATCAACTTTTGTCATTTGTGCATCTGTTATTTTTGTTCTAACAGTCTCTAAACCAAAATAACTATGTCCTGCCCAGATAGGAATAATTGTTATTGCACCTACAAGAGCTAATGATTTAAGTTTTTTTGTTAAATTACTTTTTCCTCTCCTTGATTGATCTTGCCAAGAGCTTCCGTCCGAAAAACCAACACCACTATCGTAACTACCGCCACTCATTTTACAAAAATACAATTCCTTCTTTAGTTAAAGCTGTAAAACGAACTCCAACTGGAATTCCCAAAAGTGCAGATATTAACGCCATGTGTTCTTTTCCTGTTCCAGAGGCTATAGAAATTGCAACTTCTGAAGAAAAATCAGAATCTAATTTTGGTTTTAATTTTGTTAATAATTCATTTTTCAAAGCAATAAGAGGTTTTTCTAAATCAACTTCTACAAAATCGAATTGAGCTCCTTCAACATTGAAGTTTTGTGCATAATTCGCCCCAACAACAATTATTTTTTCCCATTCTCCTCTTTTAATTAAACCAGAGACCTGTCCCCAAGTCCCTTCACCTTTAGATAATAATGCAACTAGTTGTACCATATTAAGGGAATTTACTTTTCCTTTTTAAGTATTTATGTGATCAGTTATAAGTTTTAGAATAAT
>CAZFJM010000016.1:0-8784 GCA_964519415.1 Candidatus Woesearchaeota archaeon
AACCTTTTAATCCAAGTTCATCTGCTTTATCTTTACAAAACTGTCTAAAGAAAACACCTTGAACTGTTCCGTTTATATTAAATTTCACTGCTTTTTTTGTCATATTAATTAAAATGATAAAGAGTTTATAAGATTAGTGGTATTAATAATATCTAGGTTTAGATTCTTGCTGATGAGGATAGTTTTCTAATTTATAACCAAATACCGGTAGAAATAAACTATCTACTAAAACATAATTTTCAGGAGTATTTTCTACCATAAAATCTGCCCAGATGTCTTGATTACGAAAGCAATGCCTAATCATTTCTTTCCCATATGTTTCTTGACCAATCACTAATTTTTGATCCTGTAATTGGCCTTTTATTTTAAGACAATCGCGGATAGAATAACCTGCTTCTACCGGCTGTCTTGCGGTTTTGTGCGGGACAAATTTTGAGAAATCCCAGGAACCTTCAAATATCTCATCTAGAGAACTAGCAAAAGCTTCTATTTTTGCTCTAGGTTCATCATGTAAAAATAACCATTTTTCCATAAAAGAAAGTAATTAAATTGGTTTATATTTATTGTTATACTAATTTGGTTTTTGATAGATTAACCGATACTTAGGACTCATTCGTGTGAACATCATAGTATTATGTCCGGAGGGACAATCTATATGCTCAACTCTCTGAAATGGATGATTATCTCCGAGAAGATAAATCGGTTCTTTGCAAGCACTACATACAACCATTTTTTGCATTTTATCTTGATAAGGACAGTTACTTTCGCAGGCAATTCTTTCAAATCGTTCGTCCCAAAAAAGACCACATTTTTTATCTGGACAGAGTATATAGTTTACATTTTCTTCTAGTTCTGATTTTTTTAGTCTGGGCATCTTCTTAGCTTCCTTTGGAGGAGATGTAATTTTCAAATCAGAAATATTGCTAAAATCTGCATCAAATATATACCCTTGAAATCGCATAACTTGAATTTTTTCTGGCGTTAGAAGACTAGAGCTCATGCTCCCACACCAATAATCCTCATCCTTTAAACGATATCGAGTATAACCTTCTTCGGGAGCAAATCCGCCTTTAATGTCTCTAGCCATATTGAAAATAATAAAAAATAGTTTATATTAATTATTGTTCTTGCCTATCGAGTTCATTATGAACTATTGTTAAAACTTGAGATGCGAAAAGCATTTTTGGAGAAACAGTTATTTTATCTATTCTTTTTAGAAGGTGTCTTTTATCATCTGGAAAACCATCTTGATCACCTAAAATAAAAACCTCATCGCCTTTTAATTTTAAATCACGAATATCTTCTCCTTTCTTATCTAACAAATAAACATTTTTTCCATTTGCAGCCAGCTCTTCAACTAAGGCTTCAAAAGATTTTTTCTCAACAAAACAACCAGGAACAGGATTTACAACTTTTCCTTTTTCTTTAGGAGCTTTGAATAAAATTCTTTTAATCAATCCAGCAACATCCTTCTTAGAAATAGCTAGGTCTTTATCGTATTGAATTAGTATATGCATTGGAGGGTTTGGAGGACCATCAAATATTAAGTGCATTTTTACATCTTTTCTAATATCATGGGATAAAAAAAATGCAGAAATTAAAACGTTAATAGCTATATCTAATCTTCCTGCTGCCATTAAATCATCTTTGATAAAATTCCCCGCAGTTACTGCTGATTTTGAATAATAAATAAATTCTGCCATATCTCAAGAAAGAATATGAGAGTTATAAAGTTTTACCTATTTCTAGATAAATGCCTTTCATAATAAATATGCATCCCATAACCAAGACCTGCTTCAGATATAGCATCTATATCGTCTTGAATATATGCCCTATTTTGATAATCATCATCAAACGGTAAAGAACTCAATCCCGGACGAGGCGTATTTAGAATAATAATACCTCTTCTTTCTGTTCTTCTTTTAATAAAATCGCCATCTCTTTTACCCAATTCTTCATTCATTCTTTAATAAAATAATTAGTATTTATAAATAATATTGTAATCGAAAAGATAATTAGAATCCTTTTTTATTTTTTAAAAAGTTAAATAATTTCTCAGACATCTGAGGTTTTGGTTTTTCTTTTGTCCCAACATTCACATATCTATAAGGCAAATCTAAGTATCTAAACTCTCCCATTTGTATTTCTGGATCGTCTACAAAATCAATTTCTTCAAACTTTTTACCATCTAGAATTAACTTTGTTGTTAAAACTGCATTATCTGTAGACATTTGTCTATCCCCTATATGTCTTTTCTCAACATTTGGCATGAATACAGTTAATTCAGGTCCTGTTCTTTTTCTCGGAGGGTGGTCTCCTAAAATTCCACCAAAAATAAAATATTCGAATTTTTTAGAATCTTCTGGTTTAAGAATTTCTTTTGCTTCTGGATCTAGAATACATATTTTCTTTTCATCTATTCCTAACTGAAAAATTCTTTTTTTCTCTGTTTTTCCTATCGAGTCCAAGAAAAGATTTTTTCTTTTTATATTTGTAAACAAAAGATTATTTTTACCAACTAATTTAGAAATATTTTCATATTCAAATTTACACCATTTCCAAAGTTTCGGTTCCAAATGTTCAATTACAAATATGTTTTTCATAAATAATTGTAGTTTCTTTGATTTTTAAAGATAATTAATTCTTTAATTTTTGTTACTACTATTAAGATACATCAATAGAAAGGTTTAAAAAGAAACTTCATAAAGGGAATATATGATGAACTTTTATGAATTTTTAAAGCATGAAGAAGATCCATTATCTGCAATTATAGCCTGGCTTGGAGCTCTAGAATCTGCAGGTATCCATATAAAAAGAGCAGCTATTCCAGAATTAATTAATTTTGGAAAAAAACACGATCTTATTTCTAAGCTAGTTTCATATAGTTATGATAGTCCTCAAAGCTTAATAAACGACATATCTCTGGAAGGCTACCAGATACAATGTTCTAGCTTACTTGAAAATCCCCAACTTGCAGGCATACATATAGATCCTGAAAGAACGATGGAGGCTCTTTTGAAAATGGGAAGAATATGTAGGGGCGATGAGAAAATAGAAATTGCAAGTTACCTAGACTACTTAAATAATGAAGGAATGGACTTTACTCATAATTCTTTAAGAACTATGCTACCGGAAAAATACAGACCATTATTAGCCGATCCTTTTACTGCAATGGAATTGAATGTATTGTCTAAAAGACATATAACAAGATGTCAGCCTGCAGAATATTCCAAGACTCATCAAGACTACCCGATATTTAGATTAGATGGAGAGTGGCATAATGATCCTAGTTTAGAAAGAAAGGCAAAATCACTTAATGCAAAATATACAGATACAGTTTGTGAAAGCTGTTTTGATACTATATTAGAAAAACATAAGAAAAATTAATTCTTTTCAGCACTTTCTGCTTTTTGCATTTGAGTTTTATTTTGCTCAAAGAATTCTATTGCTTCTGCTAGTTCTTTATTTTCTGGCTTCTTAGCATATTTATGAATTTCAATTTTTTTTACGTAGGCTTCGCATGCTTGAACTAATGCCATTGCACCAGCTCTTGTTCCTTTAGGATGTGCATGACAACCAGCACCCATAGTAGTAATAAAATCAATTCCACTCATGACATCAATAAATGGCTTCAATAATAAAGGATTCAAACCTCCAGAAATAATAGGACAGCATTTTTTCATTCCTCTCCAAGAATCTGTTTCCAGAGTAATGTGATGTGCATGATCTTGCGTTACTAATTTTAAGAAATCATTATCTTTCTCAGGTATTTTTCCCCAAGATTGTGTAAAAAAGTGACCCTTCTCTAATAAACCTAAAATATTTTTAGCAGAAGTTACATCTTCTTCTGGAGTGCCCGCCATTTTTCCTACGCCCGCAGTACCTGTATGTATTCCTGAAGCACCAGCTAATCTTGCAAACTTAGATAAAACTAAAACTGAAAATCCAAATGGATTTTCTGGACGTGTAAAAGCTCCGTGTGCTGCTCTATGAAAATGGATAAATACATCAGGATATTTTCTTCTTAAAGTTTGAACAGCCATCCAACCAGCAGTAATACCATCAATCAAGAAGGCATAACTTCCTTTTTCAAATCCTGCTCTTCTAATCATCTCACATCTTTCAATCATAGTATCAAAATCCGGTGCAGAAACATTGAATGAATGAACTTTCTTTTTTCCAGTTTGTTTAACTGCTTTATCCATTGCCTCTTTAACATGCTTAACCATTTTATCATAAGGGCAGAAATCTTGATTTGCCTGAGGTTCATCATTCTTTACAAAGTCTCCACCGCCAACCCAGAAATCATAACAAACTTCTGCATATTCTGCGGAGGTTAAACCCATCTTTGGTTTAATGATTGTACCTAGAATTGGTCTTCCATAAACTTTCAAATATTTTCTCATGTCATCTATAGTATAACTTGGACCGTCATATTGCTCAAGCATTGCCGGAGGAAACCAGACATCTAATAATTTCAATGCAGAAACTTCTTTCATTCCTAAAACATTCCCTACAACATAAGTTAAAATATTTTGAACGTTTCCAACCCTATCAAACAATCTCCAAGGATAAGCAATCCAGACTAATTCTTTCTTAAGATCAAACTTATAGACCATGGCATTCAAATCTCTTGCGAATGGAGTTTCAGTATTCACGTGAAAATTTGTGCCTGTAGAAGACTCTGCAGCGATTTCACAAGCAGCCTGTAAGAAACCTAATGCTTTTCCGGGGCGTAAACTGAAAACGCAAAGCATATATTCTCCATTTTGAGAATTCTTTAAATCAAGATTACAGTAAGGTTTTTGATGATCATTTAAAGTTTTTAGAAGCTTATCAGCATCCGTCGTTTTAGAAATTATTTTTACCATATCACACTCTTTTTATTTTCAGCCAATTATTGTTTAAATACTTTAGGGTTTAGCTATTTTATCAGCTACTTTCTGAAGTTCTTCTACACTTGCTTTTTTTGCATTTGTAGAATCCATTTCTCCAGGATTATTTATAGGTATAAGATGAATGTGTGCATGTGCAACACCAAAACCTTCCACTACTAGGCCAACTCTTTTTGGTTTTATTTTTAATTTAAGTAAGACTGCTAAATCCTTAGCTTTTAAAAATAATTCAGAATATTCCTTACTAGTTATATCAAATAAATAATCTGTGTGTTTTTTTGGTATCAGAAGAGTATGGCCAGCAGAGACTGGTTGTGCATCTAAAAAGGCTAAATAATTTTTATCTTCCCAAATCTTTACGCAAGGAATATCTCCTTTTGCAATTTTACAAAAAATACAGTTCTCCATTATAATTTTTCTAATTCATATCCTTCTTTTGAATCTTTAATGTTCCAACCAAGAGATTTTAATTTTTCTCTTAATTCGTCGGATTTTTTGAAATCTTTATTCTTTTTTGCTGAAAGTCTTTCCTCTGCTATAGACTTTATTTCTTTTGGAATAACAATAGTTTCTTTTTCAAATAATTTTAATCCAAAAACTTCGTCCATCTTTTTTATTGTTTGGAATTTACCCTCTGCTTTTTCATCACGAACTAGTTCCCATAAAACTGCGAGTGCTTTTGGCATATTCAGATCATCTTCTATTGCTTTTTTGAATTCAGATAAATATTTTTTATTTTCCTTTCTGTCATCTTCTAAATTTGAGCAAATATTTTTTAATCTGGATAAAGAAGCTTTTGCAGATTGCAATGAATCTTCACTAAATGTTAAAGGCATTCTATACTGTGTTGTAAGGCACATATACCTGTAATCTAAGGGCTTATAACCTTGTTCTGTAAGTGTTTTTATATAGACAACATTTCCAATTGATTTTGACATCTTTCCTTCTGGCATAGTCAAAAATCCTCCATGAACCCAATAATTTACAAATTTTTCACCTGATGCACATTCAGATTGAGCAATTTCGTTCGTGTGATGTGGAAAAATTAAGTCTACGGCTCCTGTGTGAATATCAAAATGATTTCCAAGTATTTTAGAGGACATTGCAGAACATTCTATATGCCAACCTGGACGACCCTTTCCTATTTCTGTTTCCCAAAAAACTTGTCCATCTGATTCTGACCAAAATTTCCATAAGGCAAAGTCTTGTGCATTTTCCTTATCATATTCATCATTCTTTACTCTTGCTTTTTGATCTTTAGATTTTGTAAGTTGCGCAAGTTTTCCATAATTTTTAAATTTAGAAATTGAAAAATAAATTCCATCATCTGCTTTGTAAGCATAACCTTTCTTCATTAAATTTTTTATTATTGAAACCATTTCTGGAATTGTTTCCGTTGCTTTAAGAACGTGAGTTGGTCTTTCAATGTTAAGCAAATCAAAATCATCAAAGAATATTTTTGTATATTTCTCAGTAAAAGCCTTTAAAGAAATGCCTTCCCTAATACTTCCTTTAATTGTTTTATCATCAACATCTGTAATATTCATTACGTGATTTACTTGGTAACCTAAAAATCTAAAACTTCTTTTTATTAGATCGTTTAAAAGATATGTTCTAAAATTTCCTATGTGCGCATAATTGTATACAGTCGGACCACAAGAGTACATTCCAACTTTACCATCATTAATTGGTTTGAAAGTTTGTTTTTTTCTTCCAAGTGTGTTGTATAGTTTTAGTACCATAGTTAAGACTAGATGTTGAGGATTTTAAATCTTCCGTCGAGTGAACTTCCGATATTATAGATAACAGATTTCTTTACTTTATCAGTTCCATAACTCTCATGTATGTGTCCGCAGAGAACAATATTTGGCTGAAATCTTTCAATCATTTTTCTTTCTAAATATGAACCCACGTGCTTCTTTCTTGCAAGTTTGTGTGCATGTTTGCTCTTGACAATATCCAACTTTGTTTTGTAAGGACAATTATGTGTTAAGAAGATTATTGGCCTTTTGTTTGCAATTTTTTTTGCTTTTGTAAAAAGTCTTTTGTATAAATTTTCTCTCTTTGCAAAATCTCTTTTTGCACTTATGAAATGTAATAAAGTCTCGCCAACCTCACTATAATTAATACATTCTTTTAATTCTTCTTTTAAACCTTTTACAGAGATTATTCCGGGTGAACTTGAAGAACCGCCGCACACTAATATAAAATCCTTCTCTTCAATCACTGAGAAGTCGGATAATCTAAAGATCTTATCAGTTAAAGGTTTAAGAGACTCTTTTTTTGATTCTTTTGCCTTACCCCCTAAATCAAAGGGATACGGAGTAGGATCCCAATTACCATGAACTGCATAAATAGAAATCTTCAATTGCTTTAGTTTCTTTATTACTTCAACTCCTGATTTAAAAGAAAGTTTGTCTAAACGTTCATACTCCTTCTCTATTTCTGAAGAAATTGCATCTTCATGTTTGCCATAAATATATTTAAAAAATATTTTTGAAAGATTCTCATTTCCACAGAAATCTCCTGATGAAAGAATAAAATCCGGTTTTTCTTTCTTAATCTTAGAAAATAAACTATTAGAAAGCTTTCCGTGAAAATCTCCTACAACAAATAACTTAGTCATTAAATTAATTGAAAAAATAAAGTTTTAAACTTATGCTACAAAATTAACGTCCATCTCTTCACTACCATACACTTCGCCGTTAACAGTTACTTGTATTGCATATCTAACTAAACAGATTGGATCTCCAAGACCTACTGTGAAACGAACTTTAGTTATATAAGAATCGCCTGTTGCTATTGCAATATTTTCTCCAGATTTACCAACTGAAATTAAGCCTAACATTTCTTCTGCTGTTGCACCGTTACATTTCTTTGAAACATCTGGATCTGCAACAACTACTTTATATCCATATTTTAACTTTGAAGAAGAACCGCTTTCAGAATTTGTAATTCCTATACCAAAAGCACCAATACCATCTTTTAATGAAACAGTAATTTGTTTAGAATCTGGGTATACTGAAACTTTCTTAGTATCTCCGTATAATTGATTCATTTGATTTTTTAATTGTTCATCAGACATTTCAGCTACACTAGTTGCTCCTTTGAAAATTGTTCTAATTAAAACTAAACCCAAGATTAACATAGACACACCAAGAACTACAATAACAATAGTACTTATTGATAATTCAACTGCACCTCGCTTATCCATCAATCCTCTCATAATCTAGCTAAATAACTGGGTTTTATAAATGTTGCTAGCCTTCGTTTTTTATGACAGAAAATAAATTAGTTTTGAGAAAATTAACTGAGAAAGATATTGATGATTTAGTTGAGCAAGGAAATGATTACGATGTACATTATTATAGTTTTTTTCTAATGAAGTACCCTTTTACAAAAGAAGAAGCAGTTGAAGTTGTGAAAGAAGAAAGCCATGTGAAAAATATGAAAAGGTTTGGAATTGAATTGAAAGACACTAAGAAAATTATTGGATTAATTGATTTGTATAATATAAATTTGAAAAGTAAAAAGTTGAAACTAGGTTATTGGATTGGCAAAACTTATAGAAGAAAGGGTTATGCGACTGAAGCAATTAAAAAAATGATTGAATATGCATTTAAAAATTATGATATTAATGAAATTATCGCCACAACCTTGGCGACCAATGATGCCTCAATGAATCTTTTGGAGAAGTTAGGTTTTGTGAGGGGAAAAATTTTGAAGAACGACAGATTTCTTGACGGAAAATATATTGATAGTGTACAGTTTACGATGAAGAGATAGACTATAAAAGCAAAATAAACAAACACTTAAAAAGGTTATAAAATAGTAAATTATTATGGGGCTGTAGCTCATTGGGAGAGCGTCCGACTGAAGCTCGGTAGGT
>CAZFJM010000017.1:0-3474 GCA_964519415.1 Candidatus Woesearchaeota archaeon
CGCTCCCACCGAACTGAGCAGGGTTTTGTGATTCTAACGGAATTAGTGCTTTAATGACACTCTCGTTCTGTCTCTCCTACCTGTCAGAGTTTATAAAACTTGTCTAGAAGGATTGTAATGGGAAGGTGACTGTACTATTTTTTGGCATATTTCTTTTGTATTTCATATATTTTAGCAAGAGAACAATTTTCTCTCGCCAATAAAGCATCTTTTATCAAAAAAAGTTCTTCTTTGTCTGTACAAAACTTACCCTGTGCAAGTTTGTCTGCTAAAAACATTAATAAAACTTCTTCTCTACTAAGTCCACTTTTATCAATTCTTAACTCTAGTTTTTTAAATTCATCTTTAAAATCGCTATAACTTTTTGCATTCCGCATTGCCTTTACACCTTTCATAGGTAAATAATGAGCTTCTACAAGCCTAGCTATTTTATTTTTGTCAAGCCCATATTTTTTAAAAAAATCAGGATTCATCTTGTCAATGATTTTTTTACCTACATACTCATGATCATCAAAGTCGTGATACTGTTTACCTTTATGTTTTTCAGCTGTTTCCGCTTTCTCTTTTTCTATTACTGCCGTAACTGGTTTTCCAATATCATGAAAATAACCTGCAACTATAATATTTTTATCTAATGTAAGTTTCTTTAAATGTTTCACACATTCTAAAGTATGTCTGTAGACGTCAAACTCATGAAACTTATTCTGCCAAAGATTCTTTCCCTTTAGGAGTTCTGGTATTTCCAAGATATTTTTTTCTAGTTGCTCAAGTTGTAATAGATACAAATCTTTGAGATTATATTTCTTGTTGCTTAATAAATTTTTAACTAAGATAAGTTCTTTTAAGTCTCCCTGTTTTTTTGATTTGTCATATGAATCTGCTATAAAAATGTCTAATAATTCCTTCTTTAATCCAGATTTATTAAGCTCTTCTTCTAATCGCTTATATCTTTCTTCAAAATCCGAATAAGAAGTAATCTTTCGCATTTCTATAACTGCAGAAATAATTAAATGGTGCAATCCCACAAGTTTGGCTATTTTATTTTGATTTAAACCTCTATTTTTGAAAAATTTAGGATCTATACCTTTAGTTATATTTTCTGAGGCTTTATCATGCCCTCTAAATTTTTGCTTTTTAGTCTTAATTTTCCCAATGTCATGAAGACAACCTGCTACAAGAACATCTTTATCAGAAGTTAGTTTATTTAAGTTTTTTACAACTTGCTGTGTGTGATTAAATACATCTAAATCCTCGCCTACTCTAAAAATTCCTTTTTCACTTTGAACTTCTGGAAATTGCATAACTTCTTTTATAATAGGGTAAATCCTCTTTCTATTTTTCATTATAATCAAAGACAACATATGTTTTTAATAATTTCGTTATTTAATTTTATTTTTTATTGTCCGTAAATTATTCATTGCATTAGATAAACTTAGTTTTATCTCGGAACTATGGACAAACCCCATATATTTAGCGACCCTTTCGTATTAGACTTTATTCGGTAGCTGGCTTTTAATACCTCGTAATACATTTGCAGAACCATTCAACCCCATATCTTGCCAATTATTAAATTTCTTATACCTTACTTCTTTGCAACACTCCAAAGATGTTCAAAAAAACGTACGTAAGTCTCATATATGTCTTTCGAACGAATAAGAATTCCAGATGGTTCTTCGCCTTTCCATGTGATTATCGCCACCTTGTTATTAAGCATCTGTGTATTTGGCGGAAGAGGAAAATTAAGATATTTCTTTTGAGTGATTGATGAAACTCCTGCAAGACTTCTTAATTTCTCCGCAAATAATCCTTTTGTTATTATTTTATTTTCTTTCCTAACTGGTTTCTGTAAATCGTAAACTTTTTCTGTGGCTAGTTTATACTCTTTTTCATCTTCTATTGAAAAAAATCTGTAAACATCGTGCGGTTTTGTGTCTTTAATTAATTCAGCCAACAAAGTCTTTATTCCCCTAAACGACTTATAGAATTCTACGTTTTCTATTTCCGTTGGCATAAATTTTTTTAATTCTGGTAAAACTTTCATATATTCTTCTTTTTTAGTATCTAAATAATCAGCTATTGTCTCTGGAGAAGCTGCTTTGTAATATTTTATCTGTCCCTTTTTTATGTAAGAAACTAAACCCTTTGCTACTAATGAATTTATGGCGTTATATACTGCAGAACTTTGTAAATTAACTTTAGATATAATTGCTCCTGCTTTTGACTCTCCAAGCTGAAGCATTTTTATGAATACACTTATCTCATTTTTTGACAAACCTATCCCTTCTAATACGCTTGTGTCCATATAAAGATGATAATTTTCTTATTTTTAAATATTGCTAATTATTTTTGGAGAGCGAAACTATTTTTTAAAAAGAAAAAATCACCTCTTTTTATCTTTAAAACTTACTTAAGAAGTCGCTTTAGGATTTCTTCCAGCGTGTCCCTTCCACCACATTCACAGCTTTGTATCTTTGCCTTACTGTTCCCATGTGCAGAAATCATAGATCTCTTTTGGGAGTCATTACAACCACATATTACGTAAGTTATGTTATCTGCAGGTATTTGGGCCGTTTGTCTTATTGCTTCTTCTCCGCCATCGCTTCCTACATATAGAAAAACCTGGTCCATATCTTTTAAGTCAAATGCCTTTACTGCATACGTTGCCGCATTTTTTCTTGTCTGTTCTTTTCCGGACTCAGATGAATCTGGATTAGCAGCCCATTTGGATTTATGGCCATTTTGAGCGATATATATTTGTTTATCTGCTCTTTCAATAACGCCATTATCATATTGACCAGCCCCTATTCTGTTGTAAGTCACTATTGCAATTTTTTGTTTTGTCATTTTATTTACTACCTCCTTTCAATAATTTCGAGTGATATTTTGCAAGTCTTTCCTTAATGTTATTATCAAATTCAGATTCTTCTTCAATTTCAAGATAATCGTAGCGATTATTTTTATTAGGTTTTCCAAGCATTGGTACATTATATTCTCTTCTCCTTTCTCGAAAATCTAATTTTTTTGTTAACCAGTTAGCATAACGACTTATATTTATTTTTTCTAGATTTCCTGTCTCAATTTTTTTAATTGCTCTTTCGAGAGAGTTCTTGTCTTTTTCTTTTAGAAATTCATTTCTTCCTTCCAAATAAGAGTCTCTTAGATTTTCGATTTCTCTTATTGTGCGACCATCTATCCTAAAGGGAATACACTCATTTCCAGAAAAGTTCGGTTCGTCAACTTGAATGAAAAGTTGCAATCTGCTTCCCTGAACAAGCGATGTTAACTCTGTTACTCTGTTGTAAGCCACTACCGGACTTAAACTAGCAACTTTCTTTAGAATATATCCTGCAATATGGTTTGGATGAACCTGGCTTAACCAATTTGTACTCTGATACCACTCTTTATTATTTTTTTGTGGAATCATTTTCTTGCTCCTTCTAAATTAACAATTTTTTCAAGCGCATTTCCGATGTA
>CAZFJM010000017.1:3484-8552 GCA_964519415.1 Candidatus Woesearchaeota archaeon
TTCTCTTTTTTTCACAGACCTTAAATATTGTAGAACTCTTTCTTCTTCTGAAAGTTTTTTAACAAAATAAGTAATCATCGATTGAGCATTTTTGTAGGCATTTATTGCTTCAGGTATTCTTTTTCTTTGAACATATACTTCTGCAATTCTTCTTACAACATCTACTTCCTGCTCATAGTTTCTCTCGCATAATCTGGAGTGATAAAGTGGGTTAGTTTGATTTAATAGTGATTCCCAATTTTCTAACAAAATATCTTCAACAGCTCTCTCTGCATCAGCATTTAATTCTCCTCCAGATTTAAGTCCTTCTCTAATCTTATCAAGTGTGTCTGTTATGTTCCAACTAATTCTATCTTCAGATAAAGCATTATCTCTTTGGTCTTTTTCTATTTCATTAAACATTTTTCTAATTTCTGCAGTATATGTTTGCGTCTTTGTCATTTTATTTTTTCCAAATTTAGTTCTTTCATTTAAACCACCTTCTCCAGAATGGCATTTTTACTAGTAGTAAGTCCGTGTTGTATAGATGTCCACCATCCTGTGTCGTAGCATCCATCTCTTCTTTGATGAATAACAAAAGATAATGGGCTTCCTAATATTGTTAATCCTTCAGAGGTTTCTCCAATTTGTTTAAGATCATGGCTCCAGAATTGAGTTTGAGAAGATTCAATACAGGCATCACTTTCATAATCTTCAACTCGTGGTGCTGGCGAATTATTAAGCACATATTTTAAAACTTTACTATAAATTTCATTTGCTTGCGGAGTTAACAATTTGTGAATATCAAAATTAGTTTCGTGGAAATAATTGTCTTTGTTGTTTCCTCTAAGCCATCCGTGAATATTGTCCATTCTTAAATCGTCTTCTAAATATTTTTCTAGACTTCCAGACTTTATGCCCTCAATAAACTGCTCATAGTCTCTAACTATCCACGCAGTAGTATATTTAGTTTTAAGATCTCTCAATCCAAGAGTAACGAGTCCTTCTCTTACTTCCCATCTAAACTTTTCATTCGTAAGAGAATTCATATTTGTTATTGCTTCTTCTAAATTTGGCTTTCTTGTTTGTGTTTGTATCATTGTGTTATTTTTAATTTTAGTTAAATTAGTCAAGAAATAGCCCTATATAATAATCAGCTCTCCAAATTTGTAGAATAGTTTAGAATAAATTTTATCTGTTTATTTTCTTAATTTTTAGAAAGAAGTTTTTCTATCTTTTTTACAATATCTTTTGGAGAAGGATTGGCATCAACATAGTATACTTTGAGATCTTTAGTTAAATAAGTAAACTGTTTTATAAATATTTTATGTCTTTTATTTGTAGTTGTATCGTCATATTCTCCTTTTCTTTCTCCAAGTCTTTTCAGTTGTCTTTCATAAAGTTGTTTGTCAGATAATTTTAGAAAAATAATAGAATCAACCGAAGCCAACAATTTCTTCAGATTATCTAAGAAATCCTCGCTGTTTTCATCTATAAGACAACCTAAAAAACCTTCTTTGAATACTAAACTTGTTTTGGCATTTAAACATTCTTTCATCTTTTCAGTTAATAATTTTAATTTTATATTTTCTTTTTCTTCATTCATGAAACGTGAATTTAGTATAATTTCTTCTAGTTGATCTTCCAATTTTTTTACTTCTTTATTTCCAATATCTGCTCTTTTTCCTTTAGTGCAAGCTCCGAATTGTTTCGTTATTTTCTTTCTTTTAGTATGGAACTCATAAACTACAAAATGTTTTTTACACAATTCTTCCATCACGCTAGATTTGCCAGTTCCGGGAAGACCTTCTACTAAAATTATTTTTTGATTCACCATCTTTTATTTATGAGTTTTGTTTAGTATTTAAATTTTCTTAAAAAGAGGTTTCTTTTAATCTTTTTTATTTTACGAATTAAATAAAATCTCAAACAGCCAATAGCAAAATTCTAGTCAAAAACCGTCTACATCACATCGAAATCACAGTCTTATAAACCGCTCCCACCGGGATTCGAACCCGGGTTACCGCCGTGAAAGGGCAGTGTCCTTGGCCTCTAGACTATAGGAGCTCTGGTTTTATTAAGCCTAATCTCTTTCCTTCTATAGTCTTTGAATGTAATGACCTAGACTATAGGTGCGCAAGTTTTTAGACTGATAATTTAACCGAGCAAAATTCGTTTTTAAAACTTCCGGAAGCACTATTTTAGGTTAAATTCTTATTTTCTATCAAATAATCTCTTCCAGAATCCATTAACTTGGTCAATTTGCTCCTGTGCTTCAATAAATACTAACTGCTCTTCAATTTTACTTAATCTAGTGGCGTAAGTCTTCAACATATTTTCATAGATTCTCGTATCTAATTTACCTCTATTCATATAATCATCCTGAGTTTCTCTAATTAAATTAGTAAGTCTATTTTTTTCCTGTCCTAATGCTTTCTTCTTACCGCCTAACTTCATTAAGTTTGCAACTTGAGTTTCTGTTGTGACCTTGTCTTGGATAATAAAGCTTAATCTACTCTCATACTGATACATAGATTCGCCATATTCTTCCATAGACATTTTATTACTTTCAAAGCAATCTCTTTGAACTACCCTCATTAGTTGTAATAGCAATCCTTCTTCTTCTGTTAACATCCTAAGTTTTCTCTTAAGCAATCTTAACCTTACGAAGTAACTAGAACCCAGCCCTATAGCACTTAGAGAAATCAATATTCCTAATGTCTCTACAGGATTATTCTTAATAGCATAAAGAAGTTTGAATTCTCCTTTAGTTTCTAATAAATAACTTGTCTTTGCTTCTTTCAATTTAGCATAAGCTGCAACATAATCTCCTCTATTAAATAGGATTTCAGCTAATAAGAATAGTTTCTTAGTTTCTGGAGTTTCTACTCCGTTTATTTCAGATTCAATCATTGATTGATTTAATTCTTCTTTCAGTTTTGAATATTCATTAGCAGCAGTATATATCTCTTCAATCTTATCTGCTTCTTCTTTCATCAAATTGAAATTCAAAGATTCATAATTTGCATTCATAGAGTCTAATATTGACTGAACTTCATCTAATATTAATCCAGAAGAATTCATTTTAGACAATATTTCTAAAGATGAATTAAAATATTCATCTGCTGTAGCTCTATTCATTTCTAAAATTGTTAAAGTTACATACTTTACTTCTGTGAATTTAGTTGAAACATTTCCTTCAATAGTTCCACTAAATGTAATCTCCAATAAATATTTACCTGATGCAAAATATGAAGGAGCATTAATTAAGAACTTTACATTCTCTTTGCTATTTGCACCTAAATAATCTATGGTACTAGGAGTAGGTATAACATACTGCGAGTTATTTCCTTTAACTGTAATCGTTATATCTTTCTTAGCATATGATAACTTATTCTCTAAAGTTAAATCAAATTCTTGATTATCTCCTCTTACTAATTCGAAGTTAGCTGAAGATTTAGCAAAAGAACCTCCGCCACCAGCTCCTCCACCGCCCCCACCGCCCCCGCCGGAAGGAGTACTTCCGCCACCAGTGGGCGGTTCTGCACAAGCAGTATCTGTTTGATAATTACAAGAGGATGGGCAAGCACCATCAGTATCATTTCCTTCACATTGGAAAGAAATTGTAAAATATTTTTCTAGCAATGTAATATTTGATCCAGATTCAATAAGGGTTAGATTACTAGTGGTATTTTCATAACCAAAAGAGTAGATTGTTACATTATAGGAAGAAGTTGAGGAAGGCGCATTAGCTTCCATGTTTTCCTTTGTAAAACCTATAGTTAAATTGCTATACTGTTTAGTGCTATCGGTTAAATTTCCATAAATTTGAGGACTTAAATTTCCTTCTATTATTTTATCTGATAAAATAGAATCCATTGTCCAGTTAAAAGAAACATTGTATGCAGTGTTATTTTCTGTTCCATCTCCTCCTAAGTTTCTTACATAAGATCTCCAACTAAGATTTTGCACTCTTAATGGAACTACTACTGTTGATGAAGATGGACTTTCAATGTCTTGATATAAAACTGCACCAGTTGCAATAATCATAGTAGAATTAACAGTTCTTACACTTGCATTCTCTAAAGAATCGGTTACATTAGAGGTGATTGTAAAGTAGGGTCTTTCAACTAAAACTAATTCTGATGAAGGGAAACCTCCTGTAGCTGCAATGATATAATTATTTCCAGGGGTTAAACTAAATATCTGACTTGGGTTAAAGTATATTCCTTCAAATACACTTCCAAATGTAGAATCTCTATATTCATCGCTGAAACCCTTCGCATTACTTACAGTATATCTAACTACGCATCCTCCAGTGTAATTACTATCGCCCGTATTTGTAACAGTAACATTTCCTAGTTCTTTTTCAATAAAAGATCCTGAAACTTCTGCCAAAGTATTTGTAGAAACATTCCATGTACAATCCCAATAAGAACTAATATTGTAAACACTCAAGTTTGCTTCTCCGCCAACCGAATCATTTGCAAATATTCTATAACTAATGTTTGCCTCGTAAGCTGGAAGTGTAAAAGATGCGTTCAAAATCATATTAGTTAAATTTCCAGTATTTGTCATTAAAATGTTCTCAATTAAATTACTCCAATCTGAAGAACTATTAGAAACTTGCAACCATGCACTTTCAAAATTATTCTGCCCATCCCGAAGTGTTGCATTTATCTCAACCAAAACTAACGGATCTAAAGACGCATTTGTCGTCGGAGATTGAACTAAGGAGACTAAACTTGGAGGCTGATTTCCAGTAATCAATCTTGTTCCCGTAGAATTACTCTGTCCTGCAGAATCTGTAACCGTCAAATTATAATTAATCTGTTCGGTAGGTCCTAATGGTCCTTTTTCTACTCTGAATAAATATTGATTTCCAGAAACTAGAGTAAAATAAGTTGTATTAAACGGATAAACATAATTTGTACTATTAAAATATAAAGTCATATTTGCAATATTTGTTTCGTTAATCAAAGCCGAGATATTAAATAATTCAGACAATCCAGTTCCATTCGTAGGATTAGAACTATCAAATTCAATCAAAGGATACGTTTGATCTATTGTTAAAGTATTATTTGCTGAA
>CAZFJM010000018.1:0-8286 GCA_964519415.1 Candidatus Woesearchaeota archaeon
CACAGTTATTCTCTACGTTACAAAATAATGCAATTTTGTCTTTAATTTTTTCATCCAAATATTCTTCACATCTGCAAACAATAATATCTGGCCAAATTCCAATTTCATTCAAAAGTTTAACACTCATTTGTGTTGGTTTAGATTTTTGTTCATTAACTCCTGTTGGAACTGGTACGTAGGATAAATGAATGAATGCAACATTTTCTCTTCCAACTTCATGCGCAAGTTGCCTTACTGCTTCTAGATATAAAGCATTTTCTAAATCTCCGACGGTGCCACCGATTTCAACAAACAAAACATCCGCATTTTCTTGTTCTCCTACTTTTTTTATTCTAGATTTAATCTCATCAGTTACGTGCGGGACAAATTGAACTGTTTTACCTAAATATTCTCCGTGTCTTTCTTTATCTAAAATAGATTTGAAAACTTTTCCCATTGTAAGATTCCAATTTCCTTTAGAAGGAGTTTGCATAAATCTTTCATAATGTCCAAAGTCCATATCACATTCAGTTCCATCATCCAAAACAAAAACCTCTCCGTGCTCAACAGGATTCATTGTTCCAGGATCAATATTCAAATATCCGTCGCATTTTACTGCTGCACACTTATAATTAGAAGATAATAATTTTCCAATAGAAGCAGCGAGTACTCCTTTACCTAAACCAGAAATAACTCCTCCTGTTACAATAATATACTTCCGCATTAGTTAAAATGCGTCGATCAATATATAAAATTAAATATTTTTCAATATATATTTTCCAACCCAAGGGTTATTAAATGCACAAAAGCTTTAGTATTATACGCCCAAAACGGAGTAAAACTAGGTTTTCACGAAGTTTAAAATTGTTTATTTTACATTATTCATTATTTTCTTAACTTCATCAACAGTTTTTGTTTTAGAAAGTTCATTTCTAATTTCTTTCGCACCTTCAACACCTTTTGTAAAATTTATTGCCTGATATTTTATCTGTCTAAAGAATAATTTATACTTTACTGCTAACTTCAAGTAGTCTTTGAATCCAATTTTGGATTTCTTACCTAAAAGTTCAGAAAAGATATTCGGTTTACCGATTGCTTCCCGCCCTACCATAATAAAGTCAAAATTATCCAATAATTTTTGAATATTGCCTGCATTTACATTGCCTGAATAAATTATTGGTAAACAACTCTCACTTTTTAGTCGCATTGCAAACTCAAAATCGGGTTCACCAGAGTAGCCTTGCCCCTGTGTTCTAGGGTGTATCCCTACTGCATCTACATATTTTTCCGCCATTTTAGCAATCGCAAGTGCCTTTCCAGACTTTCGTAGCTTGATTGTAATCGGTTTCTTAGTGCTTTCTCGCATTACCTTCACTATTTCTTCAATTGCATCGATATCTTCATGTAAAAACGATCCAAAGCCCATTTTCTCCGCTAATGTAGATGGACATCCGAGATTAAAGTCAAATAGAACTGCTTTCTTCTCATGTTTCTTAATAAACTCTTTAATTCCTTTAGGTTTAGTGCAAAATATTTGTATTGCGGGGTTGTCATCAAGAATTATCTTCTGTTTACTTAATGGGTTGATCATTCCAGTATATGTTAACGCACATCCGGCTTTCTTACATAAAAGTCTAAATGCAATATCGTTCGGTTCAAGCATGGGTGCAAGAAAAAATCTATTCTTGGGTTTGAATTTTCCTATCTTAGATTGTAATCCCATATTTCTGTGCAAGAGCAATAAGTTCTTCTCTACTTAATGAACCATTCGCTATACTCTCGTTTAATTTGTTTGGATTCTCACAATATATTCTTGCTTCACTAAATTTATTTTCAAAATCTTTTTTCAAAGCAGGCAATGTTTCGCACTTTACAGGAACTTCTTCAACTTTAGAAATAACTAAACTCAGAAGAGGGTTTTTACAAGCTCCAGAAACAGATGCCTCTATTTTGCCAACGCTAGTTTCAATTTCATTCAATTGCGTACAGTCTCTATTATTGGCTAGTAATTGAGAACTTGCTTGTATTTTAACAGTTTCTTCACTTACTACTTTTATAACTTGTGATGCTTGATATGCGCTAATTCCTAAAATTATAAAGATTATAATTATTAAAGCCAAAATTCCTAAAAGTATTTTTCCCCAAAGTCCTTTTTTATTCATTTAAACCTCCAAACTATATTCGTAAACCTTATCATAGGGAATATATAACCTGCATGTTTCTTCAATAGATAACTTCTCCATTATTTTCCTAAATAATCTTATTGAATTTCCATGTGCAGAAATTGCAACATTAACTTTATTTTTCTTAACGTAATCTTTCAAGAACTTAACAAATTCTCCGACTCTTTTTTCAACATCTTTAAATGATTCTCCTTTTGGAGGTTTAACATCCCAGCTTCTGTGCCATAAATCATATTTTTCAACACCAAATTTTTTAACAATTTCTAAATGAGTATGTCCATTTAAATTTCCGTAGTTTCTCTCAATCATTCTCTCGTCTGTAAAAACATGTAAGCATTCTGGATGTAATTTTAAAACTTCATTTAATGTATTTTTAGAACGTGAAAGAGGTGTATGGAATGCAACTTGAAATTTTTTATCTTTCAATCTCTCGGCAACAATTTTTGCATCTTCTATTCCTACTTTTGAAAGTCCAGCATCATACCAACCAGTAAATTTACTGTCTCTATTAAAATCAGTTTGTCCGTGCCTAAAAATATAAATTTTACAACTCTTTTTCACCATACTAACTCTAATAAAAAGGACTATAAAAACATTTTTATATCTACTAATACTCTTATTTTCATGTTACTCATCATTATCGCACTGATATTAATTGTATTATTTGTAATAACTACTGCCATCCATTTAGAGCATAAGTTCAAAGCGATTAAAGCTGTGGTGCTAGTAGTAATTGTTCTAGTAATCGGAAGTTCAATTTATACTTGGGTTAAGAACGATAATAATGATTTAAATTCTCCAAAAGGCGTAGCAAACTCAATTTACTTGTATATTGGTTGGTTGGGGGATATGGGCGAAACCATATTGGATGTTAGTAAGTCCAGTATTAGAACTGTAGGTAATGTAATTAATGGTAATCAAACAAATTCGCGTATATTCGACGGTAGAAAATAATTAACTAGATATTTTTACGCCCACATCTAATCTTCCAAGCTCACATATTTCTTGAGCAACACCTTCGTTTCTAACTATTTTACATATAGAAACAAAAGTCCCTTCACTTTTATAATTAGTTTGATTTGAATTATAGATTTCATAGTAAGTACAGTTTGCTGCAGGGCATTTTATGTCTTTTGCACTTTTTGGGAAAAGCTTTCTTACTCTAATTGAAGCTACTGGCCAGAAATTTCTATAGCTGTTAGAAATACCGCTAAAAACAACTATTTTATCCTCGTCAATACACATAGTTCTTGAAGAATCGCAATTAAGTTCTGGCATATTAGCTATTGTTTCTATAGAAGCAATTGCACTTTCTTTTTGTAAGACATTAAAGTTTTCAGTAATCTTTCCAGATTGGGTTGAAACAAAAAACAAAACTGCGAATGTAAAAAATATAAATACGAATAAGATCATAAAAGTCATTTGCATAATCTTCATATCTGCAATTTTATTTACCATAATCCGCATTCTCCTCCTTTAGAATTTGCTTTGTCTAAATCATTAGACAAATAATAAATATCTCCCAAATCATCTGCTGATGCATTTTGCAATGTTATTGCAAATCTATCTAAGTCCATTTTTAGAATGTTATTACATCCCCTCATATTCATTAAATCAATTTTTCTTGAGAATATATCTGCTATTCTTGAAGAACGATATAGTAATCGGTCAACATTACAATCATACTCTTCTTTTTCAGCTATTATTGCTCCTATAAGTAAATTTCCAGAATAATATTTTCTTACCCCATTCTCGTCTGTAACAAACCCAAAGTCATATTCAGATTCACATCTTTGTTGATTACATTCACCTGTAACAGATATTTCACATCCAGAAATTCCAAAACAAACTTTCTTTGCTTCTTCTTTACAAGTGTTATTTCCGCTTTCAGATTGAACACCTATATTAGGTACATTCAATCCTTCAATTTCCTGTGCAATTTTTTCCGGAGGATAAATAAAACAATAATCTCCAGTAGTAATAAAGATTATATCGCTTACTTCATATCCTGTTTCAAATGGTTTTGAATAAATATAGAATTTTTTCCCGTCTTGTGTTTCAGAAAAGATATATTTGTTACGTATTGAATATTCTTGAGGACTAACAGACCACTCTTCGCCAATAGTTGATTTTGTCTGTACTGAAATAACATTTTCTCCAAATCTAGAATTAACATTACACTCATTTTTTATTCTAGTTTCTTTTTTAAAAGAGACACTACTTGTTGCAGCTCCTGCAAATCCTGCTTGTAATTCATTCATTACTATGTCTATGGATTTTGCTATTTCAGCTTCATTCTGTCTCTGAAAAGTCCCTCCAGCCTTGACTGCACCATAAATTGCTAAAAGTAAAATCATTGCGCCCGCTATACTCGCAAAAATTAAAACAAAATTATATTGTGCTTTTTTATTAAGAGCTTTCATTTGATAGTAACTCCCTTATCATAATATCCTTTAACGATTCTTATTTTATCGCCTTCAGAAATATCAAAACACAAGGGGTTTTTAGAAAGAGTTGTCTTTGTTATATTCAAGTGCTTAACAGTCTTATAGGGCATATCACATGCTTTTTGTGTAGGTAAAAGGAATGTATTCGCATTATAAACTTCATATTTTTCTAATTCATCATATGCTTCTAGAGGCCCAGTTATCTCTTCAGATAAATTTGCAAAACATACCATATTTACTCCGGGAATATTTACATCCATCTCAAAATCTGAAGAAGAAGATCCGTAAGCTTGATCTATGTTCTTTTGTAAAGAGTCATAAAAATTTCCAACCTGTGTACAGCTCTGCATATTTAGAAACGCTTTAATTCCGTATATTGCAGTAAATACAAAAAAGACAATTAATATCAAAGAAAAAATCCATCCAAATGACATTCCAACTGCTCCTTCGGCTTTTTTATTCAAAATCTTTCTCACTTTAATCTCCTAAGAAATTTTCTGTAGGTCTCACTATTAACGAACAGTCAACTGGTTCTGACCTATATTGATCTCTGCATTTAATAAAATATTTTTTATCTGCGAACCATTCAGTAACGTGTGCAGTTGAATTTGCATAAGGCATTTGAGTTCCTTCATTAAATAAATAATCACAGCTTTCAGTATTGTAAACACATTCTGAGTTTAATGGAGTAACTAATTTCAAATATCCATCCTCTTCATATGCTCTTGCAACAACAGGTGCATTTGTATCTATACTTACTTTGAATTGAGTTGTAGAATTTGCAACATTTCCGCCATCATCAACACATCTTACATAATAAGTGTATGTTCCGTCGTTTAAATCAAGTCTTTGAGTATGTATTCCTTCGTTTGTAGTCTCTGAATTATCAAAGAATTGTACAAAGCTATTTGGAGAATTTGTTGTTGAATAATAACATATAGCTTTATTATCTTCACATCCAAATAAAGTTTCTGCGTATAATTCTACTGGTGTGGGTCTTATTGCTCCAAAAATAGTTTCATTTGGTTTTATATTGCTCAATTTCAACTGATTACTTCTTCTCAAGTTAAATATATAGCTCTCTTGCATTTTGTTTCTCTTACTTTCATTTACAATTCCTTCTGGTTGATCTTTGCATCTTACAAAGAAATTATTTCCATCTCTAGCAATTCCTTTCAATTGTGTAACGCACGTATAGCTCTGTATTGCATTAATTTCAACTGCGCTTGTGCTACAAAGCATGTTATTGCCCATTTGATCGTAGTCTTTATCAAAATAATCCCATCTACATTCAGAAGGTTCGTTAATGTAAAAGTCTACTGTTGCATTTTCAGCATCTGAAGGTACACATCCTTTGTTTTTAATAGAAGTTCCTTGAACAACCGGGGCAGTATTATCTGGTGAAGGATCTACACATATCTTCAATGCGTAATCTGCTTCATTCGTATTTCCTGCTGCATCCTTACATCTTATATAGAAGATTAATTCCTTTCCATTTTGTAATTTAATAGAAGAGTTCTTTATATCTGCAGAAGAAGGTAAATTCAAGAATTCAGAGTGATTATATTTATACATATTGTCTCCATTCATATAAGTTACCATCTGTGAATAATTTCCTTTAGGCGCAATATCTATCTTACATTGTGAAGGTTCGTTTGTGGAAATTCCAAATTGTATGGGTGTATATGCTGGTAAACAACCAGTAGAAGTACTAGTACTTTTAATACTAAATCCTGGACTTGGCGGCATATCTTTTATATCAAAATATTGGAATCCAGAAGATAAGTCTGCATTATTCGGAGTTATAACTGGTGGAGATGAATCTCTAGGGTTAACATTCACACATCTTTCTTCTTTAGTTCCTTTATTTACAATTTCACATGATTGTCCTAAAGATCTACATCTATATTCTGAGCAAGGAAGATTTTCATCATTACATAATTCACAATCTGTTCCGCCATTAGGTGCTTGCCAAGGTAAACAATTAAATGTAACAGTCTCAACACTCACTTTTTCACTGGACCACATTGCATTATAAACCATCCATGCTGTTGCAGCGCCGATTGCTCCAGATGTCCAGGGCGAAGATATCCAACTTTCTTGCAAGCCAAAGTATTTACTAACGTCTCCTGGTCCTCCAACAAGCTCGCCATAGCCTCCCTTTCCAAGAAGAGCATAAACTGATTTACCTACTAAAATACCTGCAGTGATTCCTGCAGTTATAGCATTTAATTCTGCTTTATCTTTAATAAACAATCCGCCAATAGTTAATGTTAATCCTGCTGCAATACCTGCCCACTTTACTCCTTCAAGAAGTTGTCCTGCTCCCCAATCAACTTGTCCTTTTCCAAAAGGATTTTCCATAGTTCCTCTTCCTTCTTGGGTTTTAGCTGGCAATGTTGCTGGTTTTTCTTGTTGATAAAGTTCAGCTATTTTTTTGTATTCAGTCGGATTTTCATCTGCTCGAGCTATTAATTCTTGTTGTGCATTCCAATCACCTTGTTCTGCCAAACCTATTAATTCTTGCTTAGAAGTATCTGCACTTATTTCTGTAAGAGTTACAGAAGTTTGGCTTATAGCTGGTGCAGGTGTAGGATTGTTAGTTATTATCGGGGTATTTAGATCTTCATTTAAATTCAATCCTCTATCTTCTGCAATATCTCTTGCATATTGGTCTCCTGCTTCTGCACGTCCTAGAATCTCGTTGTCATCCATAGAATTATAATCTTGTTCTGTAGGGCTACTGGTTGTGTCGGCCGGCTGAGTTATAGAAGTTGTTCCTTTTGTGTTAAGAGTATCTATTGTAGTAGGGTTAACCATTCCCAGAGAAGAACCTACATTATATCCCGCAAGGTCTCTATAGAGGTCGCCGCTTTTTAAATCTATCAAGTTTCCATTAGACAACACTGCTATATCATTATTAGAGCTAAGTCGATAACTTACAGAAACATCTTTCAAATATGTGTCAGGTATTGCTGCAGCATTTACTATCTTTACCTCACTTCCAATCATATAAGCAAAAGCAAATGTAGAGATAATTAACATTAATACAAAACTTACAGATGTTATTCCTCTTTTATTTATCATCTTGAAAACCACGCTCTAATTTTATTTAATATTTTATTGAAATTATTTAAATCTACTTTTTCATTATTTCCAGATACAATTGCATTTCCAGTAATAGAACCTGCTCCTAAACTAGAATCACCGACGAATTTTTCTTCTACAGCATTTGGCTCTCTTTTCAAAGAATCTAAATTTATTTTTTGTTTTAAGTATTCAGAGATAGTTAAACTTTCAGAAGGTTTGGTTGTTATAGTGGTAACTTCTATTTCATTTCCATTTTTATCAATAATAATATCTCCCGCTTTCAAATCTTCAACTTTTACAACTTTTAATTCTACAGCTGAGACTAAAGAAAACATCAAAACAAATGCAAACATCAAACTAATTATTTTATGCTTTAACATAAACAGTTTCTCCTTGTTTTAATTGATATTTGTTATTAATAACATAATCTAATATTGCTTCTCCAGTTCCTGGATTCAATTTCTGTGTTAATAATCCTAAATCAGATTCTATAAAATAATAAGATGCATTTTTATATTTCCATTCATAGCCATCATTTACAAACATTTCATTAAAATTAAATCCTGCACCACAATCACCCATAGCAG
>CAZFJM010000019.1:0-3077 GCA_964519415.1 Candidatus Woesearchaeota archaeon
AAAGACAATCTTGCCATCTATTTACTCTACATGCAGCAACAGAATATTCGCCTGCACTTGTTTGAATTCCAGAATGTATACAAATTTGATTTCTAAAATCATCACATGCTTCTACCTGAACTTCGCCATCTACACAAATTTCTCTATAATGTCTACTTCCTGCAGGGTCTACTGCGTTTCCAACTTCTCCATCATAAACACACCAGCTTTCTCCATTTAATCTAACATTTCCATCTCTGTCTGTACATTTTGTTGTCTTACAATAATTATCTACGTTCTTTGGTTTTGTTAATCCTAATCCTGTTAATAATGAGTTATCCCATTCCGCACATCTACTTCCGGCTAAATAATCACAATTTCCACAAGTTTTACTATCTCCTGTTTTTGCACAGATAGTATCTGGATTTGTAGCTCTTCCTCTATTCCAACTTAAATTGCTGCTAGAAGAATAAACATTTTCTCTATTTCCTAAAGAATCAAACCAATATACTTTACCTTCGTAACATCCCGTTGAAGCCTGTCTTGCTGCATTTGGAACTCCTAATTCTTCCGCAGAACATAATAATCCTTTATAGAAATATTTTCCAGATAAATCTTCTAATCCTGAAGCATTCAAAACTTCACTACTTGTTGTTGTAACTCCGCCACATTGTTGTCTTGTTGTAAACTTACATGTTTTAACTCCTGCTTCAAAATAAACGCAAGCACCTTCATCTTGTGAGTTTGCTGCAGCAATACAAGCAGTCTCAGAAGTTATTGAAGCTCTAAAATCAATTTTCATTCCAAAAAATGTTGATAAACTCTTACATCTAGTCATTGTTACGAATGAAGCCTGATCACCTATTATACAACATCCTAATTTACATTGTGCAATTTGATTAGCTTCTTTCTCACTCCAAGTTCCACCATTTGCTTGGCAAACTCTTTGAGGTACATTTTCTAAACAAAGCCCTTCCTTAGAATCATAACATGTTCCTAATTTACAAAAAGAAGTAGATTCACATGATGTAGGTACTATTTTTCCAGAACTATCACAAGTACTTTCTGCACCATTTTGACAAAAGGCTCCTGCTTTTGTTTTTTCACAACAGACAGATGATGTCGAAATTGTCGATGCTGCAAATACATTTCCAATTAAGAATATTAAAGCGAATGCAAAAAAATAAATCATCTCTTTTTTTATCATTTTATTCTAAATTACCATACCCTGGTGGCCATGCATAACTTCTTGATGCAAATCTGTATTTAATATCTTTTTTATCTGTGAGTATATATAACTTAACACTATCCTCTCTTCTTATTTTTTGAACTGTTAAATCTGGATAATAAAACATAAAGCTCGAAACATCTGAATCACCGTATGAAGATTCAAATTGTAATATTGAATTTGCAATCATTATAATTGTATAGATATTAGAATAAACATTTACATTAAATTCTTTAAAACTTGCAGAAGATTCTCCATTTGAAATAACTGTCGGTGCATCTATTTTAATATTAACTCCATCGGGATTAATAGTAATTTCGGATTTAATTGTTCCAGAAGTTATTTCTTCTCCTTGAGATTTTAATTCATCAACGGCACTGTCATAACATTCTTGTATTACTGGTTTCATAGCAGCAGAAAGTGCTTTTTCAAAACTATCTTTCAAGAAAGGAGATTGTACGACGCAAGGTTTGTAATATTCATTTGTATAGCAAATAAAAGTATAGTTCTCATCTAAATACATACTTGTAAAAGTAGGATTGACTATTCCCGCAGTTAAACTTAATTTTTCAATTTGAGTTGATACTTCTTGCTCGATGCATTTTTCTAAAGCTGGTTTTTTAGCAGTAAGCGTATCCCAGTTAGGAGCAATATAATAAAAAGAAAATAAGATTATTCCGACTATTAATATTGCAATTATTATAAAAATTGTTACCTGGCCCCTTTTATCTAAACTAGATATTTTATGACGGGAATCCCTATAGGAACCTCTCTTTTTGTTCATGTTGTTTTTAGCCATTTCTCCTTTATAAAAGTTATTGTTGTATGTCGGATAATTTTATTTCAATAGTACATCCACTCAAAGGCATATTTCCTTTATTATCTCTACATTTGATATAATAATTATCTTCTGTTTTTTTACTAACCTCCAATGAGTGAGTTATACTGTAAACGTTTGGTGCTTTTTCAAATCCAAATTCACATCCTATTGACCTGTTTGTAACAAATAAACATTCTGAATCTTCGTCGGTACTTATGAAAAGTTTATCAGAGTCGTAATATGCTCTTGTTATTTCAGGAGAATCACTATCTACAAAAACTGTAAAGCTTGTATTTGCTTTAGCAGTATTTCCTGCAGCATCCTCACACATAACTTCAACATCTCTAGTTCCTTGTCCAAGCGAATTAAATGGTTGCACGTGTGTCTTATTTCCAGTATCTAACATCAATGAATAAATTTCACCATAATAAGGCAATCTAAACTTACATGTTGCATCTCCACCATTAATACAACCTTCAGTTCTTACTTTTAATGTAACTCCTGCACTTGCATTTGTTTCAATACTTCCTGTAGGTTCAATTGAAGTAATTTCTAAACCAGTTTCACAAACTTGAGTACTATACTCTGTTCTTGTTCTCATTCTTTTTAGATAATCAGTTTCTACTAAATTAGGTTGATCTTTACATTCAATGTATATTTTTTTATTTGAAGTATAATTATTAATGAAAGCTGCACACATCCATTCACCATAATAACCCATTTCAGGATCTGTTATACAAGTTAGGGGAAGTGAATTCTCATTTGTAACTGCAGTTGGTGCTTCTTGATATTCACCAATCGTAACTTCTGACACTGTTTCAATTGGAGTCATCATACCTATTCCAGTATCATTCTGTGTTTCCCAAGTCATATCATATGATTCAAAGGAATATCTACATTCTGCAGGTTCATTCAAATAAACAAAGAATTCCAAATCTGTTTTATCTTTTGCAACGTATCCATTATTTTCCGGAGCAAGTCTAGTAATTACTGGTGGTGTTAAATCTGGTCCTTCTGCTTGTGTAACTTGTACAGTAAATGGAGCATCAT
>CAZFJM010000019.1:3177-7756 GCA_964519415.1 Candidatus Woesearchaeota archaeon
GGTGTTAAATCTGGTCCTTCTGCTTGTGTAACTTGTACAGTAAATGGAGCATCATTGATTAATCCTGCATAATTTTGACATATTATATAATATTCATTTTCTCCTTGATCCATTGGAACAGTTGTTTCAATATTTTCGTTGCTTTCTCCCATAACTGCATGGGGCGATAATGTAATTGTATGGTGTTTCCCGTCAATCTTTCCAGTACTGTAATCTTTTATTGAAGCCATAGCGAATCTCATTTGATCATAAGTCTTTGAATGATCTACATCTACTTTACAAATAGCTTCCTTATCTGTTATGATTCCAAAAGTAACTGCTTCCCAAGCATTTACTGCTTTACCCTCATTTCTTTTGTTTTCTATTCTGAATCCAAAACTAGAAACATTTGTATAATTATTTCCTGTAGTAATTATTTCTTGCCATGGTTTTATTTGTGCAGCCCAAATATCTGATATAGTTGCACAATATCCAGGTTCTCCATTTTCAACAAAATACTGGCAGTTATTTCCGATACTTCTACATTTAAATTCCGTGCAAGGTCTTACATCATCATTACAGACTTCACATTTTCCAGAAAGAGGAGGTTGCCATGCTTCGCATTTAAATTCTGTAACATAATATTCATGATCTATACCTTTTGTGAATAATGCATAGACAATTGCTGCAATTACAATTGCTGCGCAAATAACTACTTGAGGACCCAGACATAAAGAACCAATAAATCCTATTGAAGCCCCCAGCATTGTTGCTCCAAACGTTCCTGCTGCTGCTCCTGCCGCCGCCGCTGTTCCTGCTGCTGCACCTACTGCTGCTGCTGCTGCACCTACAGATGTTACGGAATATGCTATCGTTGTTGCAACTAATGCAACCCCCATAACTCCCGCAGTAACTCCTCCAGCCCATGCAGCTGTGTTAACCTTCGCTTCACCTGGGGGCATTCCTTTAGACATCATTCCTCCAATAAGGGAACCAATTACAAATGCTGCGGCTGCAATTGCAAAAACAGATAATACTCCTCCAACTGTTCCGCCATATCCTAAAACGGTGTAACTCGTGCCTGCTACTGATCCAGACATTAATCCCAGTCCTGCTAATGAACCTACAGCTCCAACTAACGTAGCAGTGTTACTTGAAGAATCACCAGTCATTCCTCCACCAGAAAACGCATTATTTATCATAGAACTACTAGATCCAATTTCAGAACCAAATTGAGTAAGCATTGAAGCTCCTCCTTTCCAACTTGTTAAATCTTCTAAATTATCTACGCTTCCAAATTCATTTCCTTTTTGTTCTGTTTTCAATGAAGATAAATAACTAGGTGTAACGTTGTAACCTTCAGTTGTATATCCTTGATGAGAACTTCCTTTTTTATCAATATACATTCTATTTACAGTAAATCCCGATCTACCTTTGTCTGCTTGGATATTATATTGTATACCGCAACTTCCTAAAGATCTACATCTATCATTCAAAGCATCCATCATCAAAGAAACTTTTTGTTTTGATTGGTCAGCTGCTTGCATATTACACTCCGGATTATCGAAGTCGGTAGAGGTCGATCCTCCTGCAATTGAAGATACTGTTTTAATGTGAGACACACATGTAAAAGAACCCAAATTACAAATACTGTTTGCTTCAGATTTACTTCCCCCATATCCTTGTGTAGAGGCTACTTTTCCTCCTTGATTTGATGAAGGCGCTGCAGTATTCCAAAATTGGAAACCGGGAGTAAATCTTGGAACACAATAAGTTATAACTTCATTCAAATTATTTCCTACATCTCCCGCTCTTCCCTGTTCATTATTTGCAATTTCTTTAAATCCTGGTAAGCCTTTATATTTTTCATTTCCGGGAATTTCATTAAACATTGCACATTGTGGTAATGAATCACATTTTGCCTTTACAGCAAAATAGCTTGTTGCGTCATTTGCATAAATACATGAACGCCAGTCATTCACAATGCACATTGCATCGCTTTTTTTAGTAGAAGCATCTTTATTTTCAATACAGATTTCTTGATTAAAATCAGCACAACCTTCTAATTTTATTTCTCCTTCAAAACATGTTGCAACATAACTTCTAGTTCCAACTGCTTGGGAAAGTTCTTTAGAATTATCTGCATCAGATATACACCAACTCTCGCCATGTTTTCTTCCACCAACACAATCTAGATTTTTACATACACTATTTCCCATTTCAGGTTTTGGTAAATTCTTTCCAGAAACAAAAGTTGTACAAATACTTCCAGAACTATATTCGCAATTTCCACAGAACTCTGCAGATCCGGAACAAGAATTTTTAGGAGAGATTACTTTTTCCCAGTATGTTTGGTTTTTACCTTTCAGAGAGTCATACACGTTTGCTTTATTTCCGCAACTGTCTACAAAATAAGCTTTTTCATCAGCACAAGTAGTCTTAGTTGTTTTTTCACAAGTTGTATTCAATTCTTTTGAAGTACATAAATAATTTTTTTTGAATATTTGTCCTGCCCTATTACAATTTTCTTTTTTTGTAAAAATACAGTCTTTCAAACCAGAATAATCATTTGAATCTGTTAAACAAGCACCTACATCACTTAAATCTGCATAAGATTCACAAGTTCCTTTAGAGTCAAGAGGTTTGAAAACTTTATTCATTTCCAATTCATTAGACATTTTAGTACACTCTCTTGTTGTAGTCATTGCAGCTCCATCGCCAAGTATACAACATCCAACTTGGCACTCAGGAATATTACAGGTAGTGCTCGAATCCCATATTCCTCCAAATGAAGTACAAGATTCTTTAGGCGCATTTAAAGAACAAATTCCAGTATCTGCATCATAACAACAGCCTTTCTGACATTCACTTACAACTTTACAACCTGTCCCAATTAAATCTGTTTTACAAATAGCTTTATCAACAAGAAGAACATCTTGACATGTAGCACCTGCTATTGTTTCTTTACAACATCCCACTTGTGCAGAATCGAATCCGTCTATAGCAGAAACAACAGGAATAATAGGTTTAGCTATAAATTGAACAATAGAACTTTCTCTTTCAAAAACATCTGGTAAATCAGTACTTACAAAATATGCAAATGAAACTATTGAAAATACAATTAATACTAATTCAAATATTGAAATTGTTTTTCTGCTCTTCATTTTTTTTATCCTATTTATATGGCTGACCTACGGGTTTATTTAACATTATTTAAATTCCAGCAGGCAAGACGCAAGTCTTAATCGCAAATTTAATTTCTCTTTCTGTCATTCTATCTCTAAGAGTATATATTTTTGTCTGATCAGATGTTCTAGTTGTACTTATTATAATCTCGCTATATGTCTTCATCCAGTTTAGTTTATTGAATTCACAATATGTAGACTCATAATTTGTAATTGTTTGTGCAAGTTTTATCATATCATAAAACTTTGTCCCATAATTTATTCCAAAATCAGAAACAGTATATGAAGTTTCACCTTTAGAGATAAATATTGTTTCATTTAGGTTTACATTTATTGTATCTGGTAAAATATCCAATATCATTTCTCCTTCAGTTTTTGTAACTCTATAGCCTTCATCATCTAAATCTTCATACAATTTTGTAATACATGTTTTAACATCTCTAGCTACCTTATTTTCCATTAATTGTTTTACCCTCATTATCATAGCTGGATCTTGAGGAATACATGGTTTGTAAAATTCTGATGCAATACATAAGTAAGGTATTTTTTCTTGTTCAAATAAGATGTAGTTAGTTGAATTGAAGTTAGGATAAGTATTTGACTTAAGGATAGTCTCTTCTACTTCTTTAACTGAGGCAAGCATGCAATTCTCAATATATGCTTTAGGGTTTTTAGTAGAGCTTTCTTCAAACGTAAAAAATCCGCTAAAATAAATAACTGCAAAGATAATTCCTACTATTAAAAGTGCAACTATAATAAATATAGTCACTTGTCCAGATTTATTTAATTCTCTATTCATTATGCGCCTCTCTTTAAGTCAGTTAATTTAATTATTTCAGTACAACCACTAGCAGCGTTGCCTTTCTCGTCACTACATCTTAAGTATAGCGTTTGCTTTTTAGATTTGTCTGTTAAAGTTATTGCATGTTTCTTAATAAAGAGGGTGCTCTTTATTTCGAAATCACAGGCTTTAGTTTCATTAGTATTAACATCGCAGTTTGCTTCTTCATCTGTCTCAATTATAATCTGATCTCCCTGGTTGTATGCTCTTATAATTTTAGGAGTGTAGTCATCATAAAAGACTGTAAAATTAGTGCTTGCATTTGCAATATTGCCTGCAGAATCTGTACATTCTATTTCAATATACTCATCTCCAGATCCAAAGCCTATTAATGGTTGTATATGTGTGCTCTTTCCAGTATCTAAGAATAATGAGTAAGTATTTCCAAATTCCGGCATTCTATAGGCGCAGTTTGCTTCACCGCCATTAATACATCCAGTGGTGCTAACTTTCAAGTTAACTTCTTTAGATCTATTAACTTCTACAATTCCGGAAGGTTCAATGGAATTTATTTTCAAATTTTCTTGACATATTGAAAATTCATATGCAAAACTTTGTCGATTTACATTTCTTA
>CAZFJM010000020.1:0-3436 GCA_964519415.1 Candidatus Woesearchaeota archaeon
ATAAAAATGAAAGTCAATAATTTCTGCATAGCTTGGAATTGTTTCTTCCCTTCGGGAGTTTTCGTATTGAGATTAATAATTTGTGCACCCGCAAGCAACTGTAAAATCAATGATGCTAATACAATCGGGCCAATACCTAATGAAATAATAGAACCAAAATCAGTACCCATAAGGATAGCTAAATATTCAAATCTAGATAATGCAGAAGATGCCAATCCATAAAGCGGGATATTTGCTAAAACAAAAAATGAAAGAAGAATAATTCCTGTCCATTTTAATTTTACTCCAAACGAAACTTTCTTCTCCTCTGGTTTTTTTACTTCCGGTAAATTATGTAGTAATTCGCTTAAAGCCATATTTTATCTAGAAAAATTTAGTTTATAAACGTTTTCAATTAAATCACGACGAGAATCTATAAAATCTTTTTATTTCTTCTTAGCAACTGTTTTTTTCTCAACAGGTTTTTTAGCTTCTGCTTTAACTTCTGTCTTAGGAGATTCTGTCTTTTTTTCAGTTTTTACAAAAACTTTCTTTTCTTCTAAAACAATTTTTCCGCCTGCTTTTGCCATTTTATCTATTGCAGTTTGTGTTGCGCCTTTAGCATGTATTTCAGCTTTGAAACCTTCGCCTTCGCCAAGTATTTTATGTAATTTCAATTCAATCTTTTGTCCTTCCTTTTGGAAATAGTTTGCTTTTACATCATCAAGATTAATTTGTTCTGTTCTTTTCTTTGCAGAAGGAGCAGAAGTTAAACCTCTCTTACCGAAGTATTTTTCGTATCCTAAAGATTGTGCATACATTAAAGCTTTCTGTTGTTTCTGGCTTCCTCTTTTACCTGTACCAGACCATCCATGACCACCTTTATTACCATGACCTTTCTTCTTCTTTCTGAAACCCATTCCTGCGCTTCTAGATCCTCGTAATCTTGTTCTCTTATTTCTTTTATTTCTCTTTACCATTACAACATTCTCTCCAATAATTTAGCAATATTTACATTGTGTCCCAAAATTCCCTTAGGTACGCTTCTATTTGTAGCTTTCTTAAATCCGCCTCTTGGTGGATGTAATCTACAGAATCCTCTATAAACTCCTTTAGGGTCTTTTTGTCCTCTCTTTGCTATTACTTCATCCATAAGTTTTTTATCTACTTCTCCAAAAGAAATAACTTGAGCTAATTTTTGAACCATTCCCATTCTAACTTCATCTTTTTCTTCAACAAATGTACATGTTAATTTCTTTCCAAGTCTAAGTCTATTAAATGTTTCATTATTATCTTTGCTGATATTTACACTTCCTGCGATTCTCAATACTGCGATTACCATTATTCTTTCAACTCTCCTAGCTTATTTAAAGCTTGCATTACTGCTTTTGCAACATTAATTGTTGTACTTGTTTGTCCGAATGACTTTCCATATAAATCTTTTATTCCAGCAAGTCTCATTATTTTCTTAACTTCATTTCCAACTACTAATCCAGTTCCTTGTGGTGCTGGCATAAAATTTAATTCTACTGAAGAACATTTACCAGATACTTTGAATGGGATACTATGTGGTTCATCACAAGAACAATCGTAACTTGCACATCCTCTCTTTACTTTTACAATATTCAATTTTGCTTGTCTAATTGCTTTTTCTTTTGCAGGAAGTGTTTCAGCTGCTCTTGCTAATCCAACTCCAACATGTCCGTTTCCATCGCCAACTACAGCCATAACGGAGAATGTAATAACGTTCTTATCTTCTGTTTTCTTTTGAGTTTGTCTCCAAGTTCTTCTTTTACCACCGCCAAATTTACCTTTAGCTTGACCAGTATTTAATAATTCAGTATTCAATAGCAATAAAGAGTCAACAATTTCAGGTTCTAAGATCTTTAATCCTTGATCTAAAATTTCATCAATATTTTTTATCTTTCCAGATTTTACTAACTTTCCTAATTCTGTTTTTGGAGTCCATTTTTCTAATGCAACTTGTGCAGGTGTTCTTACAGATTCTTCAATTATTGCATCTTCAGTTATTTTCTTTCCAGCTTTCTCAGCTTTCTCTAATTCTTCAATTATTCTTGCTTTCTCTTTTTGATCTTTTTGAGTTTCTTTTTCATCTACCATTTTAATCATTTGTTCAGCAATTTCCTTAGCTTCGTTTTGTTTTTCTTTTACCATTATTTCTTTTCCTTCTTAGGTTTAGCAGCTTTTTTTTCTGTTTTAACAGTTAAAGCTCCGCCTAAATTTTCTTTTACTTTTGAAATCATAGTCTTTACTTCTGGTTTTAAACCTTCGCCCATTAATCTTTCTTCAGATGGGAAAACTTCTTCGCTAGCATGAATCTTTAATCCGCCTGCAACAAGTCCTGCAATTACAGAATATAATCTTCCGCCTTTATGATTTTTAGCCATTCCAAGATCAATAATATATTCTCCGCTCTTTGCTTTCTTTGCTAAAAGATATCCTGTTAAATAACCTGCAGGTATAGATTTCAAGCTTCCTGTTGCTTTACTGTCCCATCCATGGTCTATTAAATCTTTAGATGTAACCCCTAAAACAACTTTATCTTGAGCAGCAACAGAGTCTACTATTTGTGCAATAAAATATTTGTTTGTTCTTCTAATTACGATTCTTTGTAATTTAGATTTTAAAATATTCAATCTAAGTACGTAATCAGTTTTACATTCCAATCTTCTTCTTTTTATTGTTTTTAAGCTCATATTTCTTTAAGACTTTCTAGCAGATGTCTTCTGCTTTTAAATTTACTTGCTCTGATCATTTTTCTAATTTCATGATATTGCTCATTTGTTATTTTTTTCATTGCTTTTAAACCTCTCGCTGTTCCTCTTAATTTTCTAGTCAATACAACGTACTTTGTTTTAGATCTAGGAACTCTCTGTTCGATCTTTCCAACTCCTCTTCTATGTTTTCTAACAATAACTTTTCTTCTTCCATTAACATCTTTTAATTGGATTGCTCCAGCGTTGAATAAATCCAAGATATCTCTTCTTGTAATTGCTTCCTTTATTTCAGAAAGTGATTCACTCATAAAGATTATTCTATCTTTTCCAACCTTCAAAACTTTTGATGCTAATTCTTTTTTCTTATTAAGCTGCATTTTTATTTTCCCTGTATTTATTTAATATTTTGATTCCCTTTTTGTTTGCTTCTGCAATCAATTGCATTCTTTTCTTTTTACCAATACTAGCAATAATTATTGCTTGTTTTTTGTCTACTGCATTCAATTGAGTCATATTTTCAACAAGTATTGGAATAAATCCTTGTACTTTTCCTTTGTTAGATTTTTCAGCTCCCCAACCAATTGTAGGTCTCGCAGGCTTTCCTCTAACTTTAAGTCTCATCTTACTGTCTCCACCATGTACGCCTCTCCAACTTCTCTTAGCTTTTACTTTTTTACCTAATCTTAAGTATCTATACCAATGTTGTCTTAAAAATGCAG
>CAZFJM010000020.1:3536-6806 GCA_964519415.1 Candidatus Woesearchaeota archaeon
TTTACTTTTTTACCTAATCTTAAGTATCTATACCAATGTTGTCTTAAAAATGCAGGTTTTTTTCTTTTTGTTATGCTCATTGTGTTTTCCTATCTGGTTTACTTGTTATAAATATTCCGTCTTGAAATACTCTTCTATCTCTATTTCTAATTTTTGTTGCGATCTCAAGTCTTGCAGCTGTTTGTCCAGCAGCTTCTACATCAGGAGAAGAAACTTCAATATTGTTTCCGCTTACTTTTACTTTTACATTAGGTAAAATTTTTGCATGTCTATCAATTTTTTCACCTAGGAAATTTTTTATTTTTACGTCATCTCCGTCGACTTTCACAACCATCGGAAAGTGTACATTACAAACTTCTAATTTGTAAACGAAGTCTTCTTTTAATCCGCTAATCATATTATATAAATGTGCTATTATTGAATTTATCAATTTTAATTCTCTCTTTGTAGCCTTATCTGATTTGATTACAATCTTATTTCCTTCCAATTTTACTTCTACTTTTGGATTTTCAGGAAATTTTCTTGTAATTTCTTTTCCATTTGATTTCATACTAACTACTGATTCATTCAAACTAGTTTGTATTTCAGACGGAATTACAACTTCAGATAAAATATTTTTTTTCATTTTAATAATAGTAAGCGATTAAGCTTCCTCCTAATTTGTTTTTAGCAGCTTCTTCATGTGTCATCAATCCTTTATTTGTTGAAACAATAACTGTACCGAAGTTTCTGGAAGGTAAATATCTTCTCAAATATTTATCAACTCTGTCTACTGTTACAGAATATCTTGGTTTGATTGCTCTACACATATTCAATCTTAATATTTTTACAATGATATATGGTTTGCTTTCATTTTCATCTTTAACTTCAAATTCAATATATTTTTGTTCTTTCATCATTTCAAATATATTTACCAAGAACTTTGAAACTTTATTGATTCTAACTTCTGTCTTTTCAATTCGTTTCGCGTTCATTAGCGTATTCAATGCATCTGATATTATATCGTTTTTCATTTTATGAGTATTTCTTAAATCCTAATTCAACAGCCATTTCTCTGAAGCACTGTCTGCAAAGATTGATTCCATATTGGCCAACACGGCTTCCTTGTCTTCCACATCTTTCGCATTTAGTTACTGAAGTACCAAACTTTCTATCTTTAGGCTTGTTGTGTTTCAAGAATTTCTTTAACACTGCAGGCTTATTTTTCAATTGTCTAGTTATTTTTCTCCAATCGCTTGCTGTCATCTTAGTTTTTTATCCTCCTTAGTATTTTAGTTTTGAATTTGTCTTCCATAAGCTTCATTATTTCTTCAGGAGTAACGTCTTGTCTTCTTGTTCTTCCTCTTTTAACCTTTTTCAAGTTAACTCTTCTTCCTGCTCTAACGAATGTAACTGTCATTTCGAAACCCATAATACCTACTTCTCTAATATATTCTAATCCTGGGATTTCAATATATTCAGGGATACCGAATGAAACAGTATTTGGTCTAAATTGTTTTTCTTTGATAGTGTTATTAATTGCTGGAAGTGCTCTTTTTATTATTGCTTCAGCATCAGCGCCTCTTATTGTAACTTTAGTACCTAATTCTAATCCAGGTCTAACTCCCCATGTTGGAATTCTCTTAACTGCTTTAATTCTAACTGCCTTCTTTCCAGAAAATTTCTGTAATAATATAACTCCTTTCTCTAATTTTTCTCCAACTCCTCCTACATTTAATACAACTTTCTCAATTTTAGGTGTTCTCATTATATTGTCTTTCATTTTAATCTACAACCAAAATTACTTTCAAAGGTAATTTTGCTTCTCCTTCATTAAATTTAATTAGATATTCTTTTTCATCAGAAAATACTTCTTTAACTTTACCATCTTTACCGGAATGTCTTCCTGAGACAATGAATACTTTTGCTCCTTCTTTTAATTCAAGTATTTTTTCAATTTTATTTTCTTTCAAATTTAATATTGCGCTACCGCCAGTAGTAAAAGTATCTTTAACAATAAAATTTGTACCATCTTCTAAATTCATTTGGAATGAATTTTTTGAAAGTAAAACTTTTCCAACAATCTTTACTATTTTCTTGTTAGCTTCTTTACCGCTTACTTCTGTGAATTTCAATTTCTTTCCTGCAATTTCTAATCTATAACTTTTTCCAATATTTTTTAATGTAAGAACATCAAATACTTTAACTGGGAATTTTTTATTGATTCTTACTTTTCCATTAACACTGATTTCTTTATTAAGCAACATAAATCTTATTTCTTTTCTTGTACTTCCAACTTTCAAAACATCTCTTAATGCAATTTGTATTGGTATTCCTTCTTGAGGTGAATGACTAGAAGTAACAAAATACTTAGTTCCTTTTCTTGGCAATGGCCAATTTGCTGGTAACTCACTTCTTGTCTTGTGCATTTTCTTTCTTCTCCGTTTGTTTAGTTGTTAATCTCATTTTATCTTCTGTGTTCAATTCTTTTATTTTTACTTTTGAAGGATGTATCCAAACATTAACTTTGTTTCCATCTCTCTTGGTATTTTGAATATTCTCAATAGCGACTCTTGAATTTTTCAAATCAACTTCAATAATCTTTCCAACTCGCTTCTTAAACTTTCCTCTCATGATACAAACTTCATCCCCTTTTCTTACTTCAATATTTCTAATTCCATATTTTTTTCTTAAATCTTTATCAAGTGTTGCAGCTAATAATTTATGTTTCAAATGAAGAGGTAAATTGTGCAAATATTTTCTTTGCTTTCTAGGTTGTTTGCTTTCCTTCCATGCTGTTGTGAATTTTTTCTGTACCATTTTAATATACTGCGCTCGCTAATTTAGCTACTTCTTTCCATCTTTCTTGAACTTCTCTTGCAACAGGTCCTTTGATCTGTGTTCCTTTTGGATTTCCTTTTTCATCTTTCAATAAAGCAACTGCATTATCTGAAAAACAAACTTGTTCTCCATTAGGTCTTTTCCATGATCTTTTTTGTCTAATAACTACTGCATCAAATATTTCGCCTTTCATTTTAGGGTCTCCCTTTCTTACGGATACTTTTACCCAATCAGCCACTTTAGCGAAAACTTGTCTTCCTTTATGGCTTCGTCCGCCTTTTACTGAAACTATTTTAACAATTCTTGCTCCACTATTGTCTGCTGCTTCTAATTCGCTACCAATGTTCAATGCTCGAGTTACGCTACCTGTTACTGCTTTCATTTTTTATTTTCTCCTTTCTTATTTTCATGTTTACCTCTAATCTTTTTCGTTACATAAAAATTAAGTAT
>CAZFJM010000021.1:0-5722 GCA_964519415.1 Candidatus Woesearchaeota archaeon
TCTGTTACAGATGTGAAACAAAATTAATTTACAGAGCAATCCCTGCATGGTTTGTAGATATACAAAAAATAAAACCAAGAGTTTTAGAATTAAATAAAAAATTAAATTGGTACCCTGGATTCCTTAAAGAAGGAAGAGTAAAATACACAATAGAAACAGCACCAGATTGGAACATTTCTAGAAACAGATATTGGGCAACAGCAATCCCTATTTGGAAAGCTTCAGACGGAGAATTATTAGTTATTGGAAGTATAGATGATCTAAAGAAATACGCAAAGAACTTACCTAAAAAAGAAATAGATTTACATAAAGATTTCCTAGATGAAATAATTTTAGTAAAAGATAAAAAAGAATTCAAAAGAATCCCAGAAGTTTTAGACTGTTGGTTTGAATCTGGAGCAATGACATTCGCCCAATTCCATTATCCATTTGAAAACAAAGAATTCTTCGAAAAGAATTTCCCAGCACAATTTGTAGCAGAGTATATTGCACAAGTAAGAGCATGGTTCTACTACATGAACGTCCTATCAGCAATATTATTTGACGATATACCTTTTGAAAATGTAGTTACAACAGGAACAGTTTTAGCAGAAGATGGACAAAAAATGAGCAAGAGCAAGAATAACTTCCCAGACCCCTTAATTATAATTGAAAAATATGGTGTAGATGCGCTAAGATTTTACCTTATGTCCTGCCCAGTGATGAATGCAGAAAATTTCAACTTCACCGAAAAAGGCGTTGAAGAAACTTACAAAAAAGTAATTTTAATGCTTCACAACGTATCTAACTTCTATGAATTATATAGCAACATAAAAGAAAAGAAAACTCTTGACTCTAAAAACCCCTTAGACAAATGGATTATATCGAGAACAAACCATTTATTAAAAGAAACTGATGCTTTCCTAAAATCATACAACACAATAGATACTTGTAACAAAATTAAAGTTTTCATCGAAGATTTATCTACTTGGTACGTAAGAAGAAACAGAGATAGATTTAACGAAGGAGACAAAGATGCAAAAACAACATTAAAATATGTTCTTGAAAACTTTGCAAAAGCAATAGCTCCTATACTTCCATTCTCAGCAGAATCAATTTACAAAACAATAGGTAAAAAAGATTCAGTTCATTTAGAAAGCTGGCCAGAATACAGTGAAAAACTTCTAGATGAAAAACTAGAAAATGAAATGAAACAAGTACGAGAAATAGTTTCTATTGCACTAAGAGAAAGAGATATACAGAAACTACCGCTAAAACAACCACTTTTAGAAGTAAAACTGCAAGGATATGAGGTTTCTAAAGAACATGAAGAAATAATTTTAGAAGAATTAAACGTAAAGAAGGTAAGTTTTATTAAATCTGAAGAGAAAAAAATTGAATTAAATACGACGATAACACCAGAACTAGAAGCAGAAGGTATTGCAAGAGAAATAACAAGAACTATCCAAGCAGCTAGAAAGAAAGCAAATTTAGTAAAAGAAGATTTAATTGAATTAGAGATTATTTTTGAACACAAACTATCAAAAGACATAGAAAAATTCGTTTCAGAAGAAGCGAAAAGAATTGGAGCTAAAAAAATCTCCTTTAAAAAAGCAAATAAGGGATTTGATTACTCTGAAGAGAGTAAAATCAAGGATTTTATCTGTAATATCTCGTTTTCTAAAATATAAATACCGTCGGAAATAAATCTTTTTCACTCCTCCTCGGAAAAACATTTCAGAGAAAGATTTAAATACTCCTAGCCTCTGAATATAGTATGATTGTTAAAGAGGAATTCCTAGGCAGACTAAGAAAGATATTCGATCTCAACCTGTATGAGGTAAAAGTTTGGACAGCGCTCCTTTCAAGGAGACAATCCACTGCAGGCGAGCTCTCATCAATTAGCGACGTCCCTCGTTCTAGAACATATGATATCTTAGAATCTTTAGAAAAGAAAGGATTTATAGTTATGAAGTTAGGTAAACCTATAAAATTCGTTGCTTTAAAACCAGAAGAAGTTATTGAAAGAGTAAAAAAGAACCTTGTTGTTGAAGCAAAGGAAAAATCTGTCAGATTAGAGAAATTAAAAGATGATGAAGTTCTTAGCGAATTAAATAGTTTATTCACAGAAGGCGTTAAATTTGTAGAACCTACTGATATGTCTGGAGCTTTAAGAGGAAGACAAAACTTATACAATCACTTAGATATGCTAGTTAGAGAAGCAGAAAACACTATTACATTAGTAACAACTGCTGAAGGTCTTTCTAGAAAATTAGAAGTTTTAATGCCAAGTTTAGAAAAAGCAAAGAAAAGAGGAGTCAAAGTAAGAATTGGTGCTCCAATCACACAAACTAATATTAAAATAGCTAAAGAACTTGCTAAAGTAGCAGAAGTAAGAGATGTTAAGAACTTACAAGCTAGATTCTGTGTTATTGACAGCGAACAAATATTATTTATGTTGTTAAACGATGAAACAGTACATCCAAATTATGATTTAGGTGTCTGGATTAACACTGAATTCTTCGCACAAGCATTAGAACAACTATTCGAAATAGCTTGGAATGATTTTAAGAAAATATAAATATGGAAGCTCTTTTAGACCTAACATCAGTATCATCTTCATTCTTAATAGGTTTAGTTGTTTGGGAAATGGTCTGGAAAGGTTTTGGATTATGGAGAGCGGGCAGAAGAAATCAACCAGCATGGTTCTTTTTAATGTTTATACTTAATACAGCAGGTATTTTACCTATTGTTTATCTATTTATAACACGAGATAGAAAACAAAAAGTAGTAGCTAAAAAGAAAAAGTAATTCTATTTTATACTTAACATCCCACAAGACGCACTAATATCTTTTCCTCTAGAACCTCTAATAAAACATTTCCATCCCTTCTTTATGATCTCTTCCTTAAAGTGCTCTAAAGTTTTTATCTCACTCCCTTGCATCTCACCCAAATCATTAAACTCGATCAAATTGAACAACATTCTTTTCGGCCACTTCAAAGAAACTAATTTCTTCAAATCCTTCTCAGAATCATTCACTCCCTTAATTAAAGAATACTCAATCATAACATATTTCTTATTATTCCCTTTAGCTAAATAATCTTTAGAAAACTTAACTATTTTAGAAACCGAAACCGTGCCAGGAATTAACTTTTTCCTAATTGCATCAAAGGGAGAATGCAAAGATAAAGCAATATTGAATTTAGTATCCGCTAACTTATCCAGACTCTTCAAACAACTAGTAGAAATAGTAATTCTATTATAAGAAATGTTAAACTCCTCATGGATCTTCTCTCCCGCTTCTGAAACATTCTTTAAATTCAATGTCGGCTCGCCCATCCCCATAGAAACAATACTCGTAGGTTCTAGTCCTGCAACCTCTTTAGCAACCCTAACCTGTTCAACAATTTCTTCAGCAGTTAAGTTTCTTTTAAACTTAGTCTTCCCACTATAGCAAAACTTACATCCTACTGGACATCCAATCTGGCAAGAAACACATACTGACAACTTATCGTCTTTAGTAGGAATAATCACGGCAATATATCCTTCTTTAAAATTTATCTTAATAGTTCCATCAGTAGATTTTTCAATTTTATAATTAGCCATAAATAATAGACAAATATAAGATATAAAAAACTATTCTAAAACTAATTTAATAGTTGTCTCATCTTTTTCTGAACTTCAATTTCAAGATCCAACTTCTTTTTCTTAAGATCTTCTTCATGTTCAGCAATCTTCTGCTTAAGATGTCTTTCAAACTCTTCATTCAATTGCTTTCTTAATAACTTTTCTTTCTCTGCAAGTTCTTTTTTCATTTCTTCATGAGTTTGCTTAGCAATTTTTTCCTTAACTTCATCTTGCCAATCTCTCTTTTGATTCTCTAAATTTTCTCTAATCTTTTGAAGTTTTAACTGATCTTCTTTAATAGCTAATTCTGTTCTTTGTTTCATAGCTCCTTCTTCTTTTCTTAACTTATCTTCAAGCACTCTCTTTTCCTCATCAAGTTTTTGCTTCATCTTATCAGTTTGCTGCTTCATCATTTGTTTTTCTTCTTCCAACTTTCTTCTAGCTCTCTCAGTTTGTTGCTTCATTGTTTCTTCTTCTATTTTCAACTTAGATTCTTTAGATTTCTCTTGATTTTGTAAATTCTGCCTTAGCTTACTAGTTTCTTGTTTCAAGATAACCTCATCCATCTTCAATTTAGCATCTAATGCTCTTCTTTTGTTTTCCAAATCTTGTCTAATCTTTTCAATCTGTAACTGAGATTGTTTTATTCTTTTATCTGCTTCTTGCTTCAAAGCAACTTCTTTTAACTTAACTTTATCTTCCATTGCATGAAGATTATCCAATTCCGCCCTAATCTTCTCTTTCAATGCGTCTTCTTCTTTCTTTAATCTCTCTTGAGCATGTAATCTTAATTCAGCCGTATACTTTTTACCTAGATCTACTTTAATTGCATTAATTTTCTTATTCAACTCATCATTGAATTTTTCAGAAACTTCTTTTTGAAGAGTAGTTTTAACTTTAAAATTATATTTCTTATTCATATCATCTTCAATTCTTTTCTTTTTATCATTAAATTCTCTTACTAAAGCACCATACTTATCTCTAAAAGTCTCTTCTCTTTCCATCAAATCAGTAGAAAGAATATCATCCATCTCTTTTTCTTTAGTCTGTATTCTTTGAGATAATGCAACTTTAATATCGCCTAAAAATTCTTTAAAATTAGTATCTACCAAAACACCGACACCAGTATCTAAAATTTCAGATCTTTTCTTTGTCATCTGACTAATTTTATTTGATAAATTCTTCAAATCTTGTTCTACATTAGGTATTTCATCTTCTAAATGGGAAACACCTTTCTCGATCTTAGGTACTTTTTGTTTTAAACTAGACAAACTCTTAATTCCTCTTTTTAACTCAACATCTTCTTTCTTAAGTCCTTCAATTTCCTTTTTAATCATCTTAGAAGAAGAATTACTAGATTTTTTAGGTTTAGATTTATACTTTCCAGAAATCTTATTTTTTAATTCTTTTAATTTAGTTTCAATATAAGGAATTTCAGAAACAGTTTTTAATCTTGAACGAATATCACTTTCTTCTCTAGAAAAACCAGAACAATTAAGAGAATTTAATTGTGATTCCAATTCTTTTAATCGAGCAACGCCTTGTGCATAAATCTCAAACTTCTGCTTGAGTTCAGAACTTGATTTCACCACAACGGGCTTCTTACTCACCTTTTTTTTACCTTTCATCTTCTATACCTTATAGTTTTTTATTTAAATACTTTACTATTTACCAATAACGGCAGTATCGTAACCTTGTTTTTTCCATTCCTTAATTAAACTAGCAATATCGTCTTTATCGGATTTTGCCAATCCAGTTAATTCTTGAACCTGATATCCTTGATTTTTCCATTCTTTTATTTGCTTTTCAACTTCATTATTCTTTTTAGCTTTTCTAAGTGCTTTGAAACGTTTAATCTGTGCTTCATGTTTTAGTTTCAAACTTTCAATAGCTTTATCTTTAATCTGTTTATATTTCTCAACTATTTTCTTTTTTTCTTCAGTAGTTTTTGCTTTGGCAACAGAAACAGTACTCTTTCGCTCTATAACTTTAGTATAAAACTTCAATTCATCATTATGTTGAGTTCTTAAATCAACAAATAGTTTATCTCTTTCTCTAATCATAACGATAAATAAAACAATTATTCCGAATAAGAAAACTAAAACAACAATTGA
>CAZFJM010000022.1:0-5482 GCA_964519415.1 Candidatus Woesearchaeota archaeon
TTATTTCATGATGATCTAAAATAAAAATAGGGTTTTCTAAATTTTGAAAAGAATCTAAGCTATTAGATGCTAGATCTACAAAAAGTAATATTTCTCTATTATTTCTTTTTAGTTCTTCATTTAATATTTTTTTATCTATTCCCTTTATTATTCTGAGACTAAATTTTCTATCAAGTCTTCTAAGTGTTTTAGTCATAATAGCTGCAGAAGTAATACCGTCCGTATCATTATGAGAGATAACTCTTACTGGTTTATCTTTTGTAATCTCTAAAAATTCTCTTGACAAATTAGATATCGAATTAATCATCCTCTCTTCCTCTCTTTTTATGAAAGAGTTCAGAAGTTTTTCTTTATAAATATTGTTGTAATTTTTTGTTATTTTATAATGGAAAATATTATTTGTAAAGAAAAGATATTATTACTGAGAAATTAGTTCTGTTTTCTTGTTGCAGAGTATTTTTTCAAAGCATTAAGTCTTGAGTTTGCTTTTTGGAATTTGTGTTTTGCTTTTTTATCTTGTCCGTTGTTTTTCATATGTTCTTTGATTTTTGCTACTTTCTTTTCAATATTTTTTACTTCAAAGAATTCGTTTTTTCCAGCTTCTCTTAAATAAGCAGATAATTTCTTACCAAATACTTTTGTTGTTGGAACTCCATATTGGTCTCTTAAAATTAAACCTATTTGTGCAGGTTGATATTTTTCGGAAAGTTCTAAAACTAGTTTTTTTAAATCTCCTTCAGTCATCTTCAACCAAACTGGTTTCGGATATTTTTCTTCAAGCGTTTTTGCTTTTACCATAGTAAAAATAGTTAATTTTATTGCTTTTTAAAGTTGTTGGTTGGTTAATTTCTCTGCTTTTTATTATATTCTTCTATATAGATATCCTTAAATATTGCGATTTTTATTGTTTTCTATGGCTAATCCAAATTGTCCAAAATGCAAAGGTAGAGGATCTTATATGAGAGAGGATAAATCAATTCAGACTTGTTTTGACTGTTTACTTGGTGGCGATATGGATCAGCATGATGAGCATTTGAAAGACTCTGATGTTAAAATATAAGTTTTGTATTCTTTAGTTTTTAGTTGAAAACCAAACCCTTAAAAACGTTCAAATTTTGAGAAATATAACGGTTTAGTTTAGGGACTGGACCATGGGGTAAATCCCCTAAAAGCCCTATAGTCTAGTGGTCAAGGATACAGGCCTTTGACGCCTGTGACCCCGGTTCGAATCCGGGTGGGGCTATTCATACTTCGTGGTCTTTTTGTGGGCGATGGAGCTAATTTTGGGCTATTTAAATAATTGAAAGGATTGGCTAGAGAAAAGATTTTTAAGTAGGTATTTGTTAATAAAGATATGAATCAGGTGGATATAAAATCAAAATTCGAGTTTTTTAGAAAAAACAATCTTGTTTATTTAGACAACGCTGCAACTACTCAAGTTCCGGATGTTGTAGTTAATGCTGTAGATCAAATTTTAGAGTATAGGGGAAATCCACATAGAGGTGCGCATATTGTGGCTGAAAAAAATGGGAAAGCTCTAACTGAGGCTAGAGAAAATGTTGCAAGATTTATCAATGCATCTTCAGAAGAAATTGTTTTTAGTGGCAATACTACAGATTCAATAAATTTGGCAGTAGATAGTATCTCTCATTTAATTGAAAAAGGAGATGAAATAATAATATCTTATTCTGAACATCATTCCAATATTCTACCATTTGAAAAACTAACAAGAAAGGGCACAAAACTAAAAGTAATAAATCTAGATAAAGAATTTAAGGTAAATCTTGACGAACTAAAAAAAGCAATAACTAAAAAAACAAAAATAATAGCTTTAAATCATATTTCTAACGTCTTGGGAGTAATTAATAACGTAGAGGAAGTTGGTGAATATCTTAAGAAAAATTATCCTAAAATTCTTTTTATTATCGATGGTGCTCAAGCTGTTGCTCATATTCCTGTAGATGTTAAAAAAATAAAATGCGACATCTATGCATTTTCTAGTCATAAAATGTATGGTCCTTGTGGCGTAGGAGTTTTATACTTAAATAAAAAGATTTTTCCATCATTGAAACCAGTTAGAGCTGGAGGTGGAACAGTAAAACATGTTTCGTTTGTTAAATCTGGTAAATTTACTGATGTAGTTATAGATTTTAATCAAGGATTAATATTTTTAGAGGGCGGAACTCCAAATACCTCCAATATAGTCGGACTATCAAAAGCAACAGGATTTATTAGAAGTATTGGATTTGACTTTATTGTTCAGCATGAGAAGGAGTTGTTGGGTAAATTAATAATTGGCTTAAAGAAAATAGAAGGAATAAAAATTTTCGGTCCAGAAGATACAAAGGATAAATCAGGGCTTGTTTCTTTTGCATTCAGAGATATTCCAACAAAGGAAATGGGAGAGTACCTAGATAAAAAGAATATTTGTATAAGGCATGGCTCTCATTGTGCGTTTCCATTAATAGATTATTTAGGCTCGGAAACAATTAGAGCAAGTATAGGGGTATACAATGACGAATCGGATATAGACACATTATTACAAGAATTGCAGTTTTTTATAGATAAAAGAAGTGGAAAAATAATTAATAAAAATTTAGAACCATTAAGAGACAATTTGTATTATAAACAATTGATGATGGTTAATTCAAGAGAACAAATCTTGGAGAAAATACGTGGAATGGTTTCTAATTCACCAGATACAGAGATAATTCTGATGGCGGGACACTTTTTAGGAATTCCAGATATGCAAGAAGACAAATTTTGGCCAGGAATAAAACAAATGATTCCAGAAAGACTATATCCTCTACTAGAGGGTTTTGGTATGACTTCTTTCCCAATATTTACATGGGAACTTGGTTGCGAAATAGCAAGTACTTTAAAAAAAGAGGGATTCAATGTTAAATTATCTACAATAGCAAATGATACTACAGGAATAAATGAACTTAGGTTATCTCCGGCAAATACAAAAAACAGAAAAGCAGAAGACTATGAAAAAGAATTAATAGATCAATTCAAACAACCCAAAATACCTAAAATTTATTCAGATGTTTTAAAGAAATACTCATTAAAAGAAGAAGATATTATAGATAGCTCTATAGACAACAAAGAAGAAAAATTCTTTAATGAGAAAGGATTAAGAGGAAGATTTAAGGAATTTATTTCTAAAAATAAAGAATATTTTGATGGAGTAATTAATTATGTTCCGTTAAAAGATGGGACTTGGGAATTATCAATAAATGTCTTAGATAATCAAGAAATAAAAACATGCAGGTTTGATACATTTGGTTCAAAAACTGGTGGAAAGTTTTGTATTGTAGAAGTATGTGAATTTATATCAGAATTATTTGGTAAGTCTACAGAAGCAAGGTTTAATTATACGTCTGAAAGAATTTTAAAACCCTGTTCAAAAGCAAGGAATAAAGTTCTCATAATGTTAACACCTGCGATGTGTGATGATGCAGTTTCAAGGGGAGCAGAATTATACATCAAATTAATGCTACAAGAAAAAGGAGAAGGTTCTTTTAAATTTTTAAACGTTCCATTAGGTCCAAACTCTGCAAAATATTTAGCAACTGGTGCAACACTAAAATATCTTTCAGACAAAGGACTTTCTGAAGAAATTTCAGTTGAAACAGAGCCAGATTTCCCCGAGTTATGGAGATTATGCGAATATAATCTTTTATATAACGTAGATGAATATACTAATGAAATAGAGGAACTCTTTAAAAATATTGGCATAAATAAAAAATCTAAAGTTTTAGATGTATGCGTAGGTCCTGGATTTTTTAGTTCGGAACTATTAGAAAGAGGATATAATTTAGCAACCGCAGATAAAGATAGCAAAATGGTAAAGCCATTTGTTAACTCATTAAAAGAAAGAGGGATTAAACATGAAATTGTAATGTCTGATTGGTTAAGTTTACCGAAACATTTCAAAAAAGAATCTATTGATATGTTGTTTAACAGAGGAAATTCGTTTATTTATGCAGCTGGAGGATGGACTGAAAAAACAAAAATAGATAAAAAAACAAGTCTGGAACAGTTTAAGAAAACACTACAAATTTATTATAATCTATTAAAAAAGAATGGCTATCTATATATTGACAAATTTAAAGATTCAGAAGTCCCATCTAAAAAAGTTGTTGCAAGATTGAATATCAAATCAAATAATACGAAAAAAGATGTAGTATTCTATGTTGAAAGAAAGCCAGAAGAGGGAGTTAGATACGCATCCATGTTACTTAGGGACATGAAAGGAAAAGAGTCTGGCCCTCCAAGTATGGCTTATGATTTAACAGAAGACGAAATGGAAGATTTACTACGGAAAGTAGGATTTAAAGAAGTTAAAAAGATTAAACCTATAAATGAAAAACACTTTGCGGTTTGGTTGGCTAAAAAATGAAAGAGACTTCTTTAGAGAAAAATAAAGCACCTAAATTAGTCTTTAGTAAAAGTCCTTCTTTTGCAAAACTGTGGGATGCTTGTTTATATAACTTTATTTATGATATAGATTTATATGTATCTGATGTAAAGAATTTATTTAATAAAAATAATATATCCAAAGATTCTAAAATAATTGATGTTTCTGCCGGAACTGGTTTCCCAGCAATAGAGCTATCAAAAGAAGGCTATAATATTGATTGTATGGATGCGATGGATGATGAAATAATTGAATTTAATAAAAAAGCAAAAAAAGCAAAATTAAATCTAAAATGTAAAAAACTCACTTGGTTGAATATTCCTTCAGTTTATAAGAAAAATGATTATAACTTGGTTTTTTGCAGAGGAAATAGTTTTATTTACGCTGCAGGCGGATGGAATTCTCTAAATAAAGTTAGTAAGCAAAATAGTTTAGATATTTATGAAAAAACCTTAAAGATTTTTTACGATTTATTAAAGAAAGATGGAGTTTTATATCTAGATAAATTTCCAGACGGAGAAACTCCCTCAAAAGTTAAAATAGGAGAAGTTAAAATAGCCAATAAAAAGTTTGATTTAATCTTTTATAGGGCGATTAAAGGAGACTATAGGGAAGCTGCAATGTTACTTCGTGATGAATCCGGGAAAGAAAAAGGACTTCCAAACATGACTTATCCTCTTTCATTTGCAGAAATTGAAACAATGATGAAAAAGATTGGTTTTAAAAATATTAGAAAGATAAAATTAAAATCAGAAAAAGAATTTGATATTTTATTGGCTGATAAATAAATATAGACACTTCTCACCCACACAGCCCCTGCACATACAGAGAGTATATACAGAGGAGCCTAAAATCCATTATTTAGATATCTTTACCGTCAATGAATAGCCTAGAACACCCACTCGAAAGCGGGTGGAGAATTTACGGGCTACCTTAATAATTGTTTTAACTTAACTTGAACATCTTTTCTCTGAACGGTTGGTCCTAGTTTGCTATATTTTGATAATAAATTTTTATTTGAAACGATAAAAAACCACCTCTTTGGATATTTATTATTCA
>CAZFJM010000023.1:0-5384 GCA_964519415.1 Candidatus Woesearchaeota archaeon
CTCAGTTAGTGAAACAAGAATTGAACATTTAGAAGGAAAAACTTTTGACTCTTACAATACCCTTATGGATTATTTTAAAAATGAAAATAAAGAAATAAGAAGAATGAAGGCAAGAGAACTGACAGTCATTACTGTCGGAATGTCTACTGAAAAAATGAAAAGACTTGAAGAAGATCTTATTGAAGCAGGATTTAAGAATTTTAGAGGCGTAACTAAAGAGTAAAAGATTATTTTTTCTTTTTGCTTATTTCAGCCAACTTTCTTTGAACTGCATAGAATATTTCAGGATTAATAATTGCGGGATGATTAGATTTGTATAAATTTCCCGCAAATTTTACTTCACCCAGATAGGTCCTATTCTTTAAAATTTTTTTCAATCCATTTACTGAAAGACCGTAGTGTTTAGCCATATTATTTAAAGAATAATTCTGATTCAGAAAAGTCCTAAAAATTGAATGAACTTTCGATGCAAACTCATTTGGAATTAAAGATTCATTAGAGATCATATAACCTAAGGCAACTCTGGTTACAATCTTTCCTTGTTTTGCCTTCTCATCCATTCCTTTTTTTTGACGAGAGCCTGTTGATTGTCCATATTTCCTAAATGTCTCTAGAAGTTTCCAGTCTATTTTTTCAGAAATATAATTTTGAAAATCAGATTCGGTTTCTGGAGCAAACATTAAACAAATCCTACAAAGTTTAGAATTTAATTTTTCACCCTCTTTTTTATCGTGATATCCACACTTTTCACAAACCATAAAAGAAAGAGTATTAATTGGTTTAAAAAAGTAAGGTTTTAACGGAATAACTAAGGTTTATAAATTTCCAATAATATGAATAAGGATGATATCAAAAGTAATTTTGTTGTTTATAATATTTATAGTTTCGCTTATTATGGCCATTGCCTTTGGTTTTTTGAATTATAAATATAAACATAGATTAATTGATTACTATATTATGTTCTTGATAGGTGTCGGGTGGACTATTTTAGGTTTATTATTTTTAATACCTACAATTATTGTTTTTGGAGGAAGTTTTGCAATATTAGGTTATTGGAAGAGAAAAGACTGGGATGAAGATTTAACTGGAATAGGAAAGGCAAATAAAGACGAACTACTGTTATTAAGAGAGCAAACAGATTCACTTGAACTTTCTTTTACTTTATTAATTTTTACAGGGATTATACTTCTTATAGGAGTTATAATTTACGTTTATTTAACAGGTTTTAGCTTTACAAAATAATCTCCAATATATACTTTTTATAATATATATCAATAGATATAAATCCTTTTTAAAAGACACTTCTGTTTTGAGATGTGGTAAACGAGAGGATTTTTAACTTTTTAGAAAGAGGATTAGATAATGTGTTAAAAGCAAGTCATACTTTTAGTTATGGAGGACAAAAATTAAAACACAAACCGTTCTTTGCCGCAATGAATCTGCGAGATTATGAAATGTATATTTTGAATGCAATAAACGGTGCATTAACCTCTAGGAGTTTAAGCCCAGACCACAGCACTAGTGGAAGAGTAGAAGTAAGGATGGGAGATTATGATTCTGGAGGAATGGGACGTTTTACGTTTGATTTACCTAGAGATTTATCTGAAGAAGCATCTATGCATAAAATCTGGTTTTCTTCAAATGAAGCCTTTTGGGATTGTGTAGATGATCAAGCCGCAAGAGTATACACAGCTATTGGTTGCAAGAATACAAGAGATAAATTTAGAATGTTTTCAAAAGAAGCACCTAATATAAGTATTGCACCAGAAAAGTTAATTGAAATAGATTTAGAAAAGTATGATAAAATTATAAAAGAAGCATCCAAAGAAATTTGGGATGGTGGAAAAGATATTCTCAATGCAGTAGTAAGTATCGTGGCTCAAAAAGAAGGAAAATACTTTATTAATTCTGAAGGTTCAAAAGTTTTTTATGATAATTTAAGATATGCTACTATTACAACTTTGGCTAAAGTAGATAAAAACGGGCTTGTAATCCCTCACTCACATGCAGAATATACAGACGATCCTAAAGACCTACCTACATATGAGAAAATGATAGAAACTGGTAGAAGAATGAAGGAAGAATTATGTGACATATTATCTTCTCCACAGCAAAAGAACGGAAATTTCCCAGCAATATTAGATCCTGAAAATCATGGAGTTTTGTGGCATGAAGTTGTAGGACATGCACTTGAAGCTAATAATATGCAAGAAGATGATGAAGAGAATCCTAAGTGTTCTTTATTCGCTGGAAAAATAGGAAAAAAAGTTGCACCTTCTTTTATTACAATTGAAGATGATCCTACAATACAGACAATGGACGGATATTTTCCCTTTGACGATGAAGGAGTAAGAGCTAGGAAGACCACCCTTATAGATAAAGGTATACTTAGAGAATATTTACATTGTAGAGAAAGTGCGGGTTTTTTTAGAAAAAAATCAAATGGACACGCAAGAGCTCAGGGAGCAAATGACCCTATTGCAAGAATGAGCAACCTTATAGTTAAGTCTTCTAATGAATTGCCCTTTGATCAATTAAAAGAAAATTTGATGAGAATATGTCATGAGAAAAAAACAAAATATGGTTTGATATTTGAAGGAGCATCTGGTGGTTTAACCCTCCCAGCACAAAGCTATTTTTCAACATATCCTTCGAAAATGTACCGATTATATACAGATGGAAAAATGGAGCAAGTAAGAGGAGCATATCTTGTAGGTACTCCCTATCAGATCGTTAATAATATTGTTCAAACAAGTAATGAACGAGGAATTTTTAGAGGAGTTTGTGGTGCAGAATCTGGATGGATTCCATCTGCACAAGAAGCACCGCATGTTCTAGTAAGTAATCTTGAAGTTAATTGTCTTCCTAGCGGTAGCTTTTCAAGTGTTAAGAAATTTGTAGTGAAGAAGAAAAATTAGAGACTATCTATCGGACTTTTAACATTTTTTATCTGCTGATTACTAATATGCGTATAAAGTTCTGTTGTAGAAATAGATGAATGGCCTAAAAGAGTTTGAATAGTTCTCAAATCTACTCCGTTTTCAAGTAAATGAGTCGCGAATGAGTGTCTTAGTGTATGGCAATGAATGTCTTTTTGAATTCCAGCACGTTTGACTGCTTTTCTAACGATCTTTTCTATGTTTGAAGCTGATAATTTTTTACCAGTTTCTTCGTTTGAAAATAATAATTCATGATTTAATTTCTTTTGCTCTTCTATTTGCTTGTTTAGATCATTAACTAAAAATAAAGGGATATTAAACACACGATCTTTTTTTCCCTTAGCCTGTTTGACCATGCCTGTTTTTTCTAAGAAATTTAAGTCGGCGATGTTTAAATTAATTAATTCAGATATACGAAAACCACATGCATAGAGCATCGAGACCATCAACCGGCTTTTGTCGCTGTAAATGCTGTTTATTAGTCGTTTAACTTCCTCTTTTGTCATAACGGTTGGAATTCTTTTTTCTTTTTTTGGACGTTTGATTCCTAAAGTTATATCTTTTTTTAGAATATTTAAGTGAGCATATTTTACTGCAGCTAAAAATAAAATAATTGAGGAAGATGATTTATCAGTTAGCTTTTCTGCCATAAACAGTTTAACATCATCTACGGTTAGTTCTTCTGGCTGTTTGTCTGACTGTTCAATGAGCTGTTTGTTTGCATCAATATAATTCCTGATAGTATATTGAGAATTTTTTGAAATTTTAAGTTCTATTTCAAGTTTTTTTAGAAATTCTTCAGAGTTCATAGTTTTTTCTCCATAACAAAGTTTACATTTCTTACACCTTTATACGGCTTTGAAACCTTTTTTATAAGTTTATACCCTAATTTTTTATAAAATACTTTCGCCTTTTCTGCAGACCAAAGATGAACTTTTTTTAGGCCTTTTTTTCTAGCATAATTTTCAATAAAATTCATTAATTTTGTGCCAATTCCTTTTCGAGTATAATTAAATTTTACAAACACACCTTTTATTTCTGAACCTTGTAAAGAAATAGAACCTATTATCTCGTTGCCATTAACCAAGCAAAAAGTCGGATATTTTTTAATTTTTTTCTTGATATTTTCTGGAGAATAGTCTTGAGTTAAAACCTTAATTAATTTCTCGTTATACTTTTCTCCAGGAATATTACCAAAAACACCTCTTCTAATCTCTGAAAGTTCCAGAGCATCAGAAAGTTTAGCTTTTCTAAAAAATTGTTTTACCATCATAGCTTCCTCGAATCGTATGCCCAATGAAGAATTGCTTGTCGTTGAACTGGCCGACATGAAAAATCTCCCTTTTTGCAATGTTTGTTTAGTTGAGAAATATGCCGTTTGATTGCTTTCCAACGTTTTATTTGTCTTTGATCATCGGGACATCTTCGACCCATAAAATAACGACAATACCATTGAAACCAACCACGAGGATCTTCTTTGTAAAGCCAACCTTTCTCTTGCCAGACTGAAAGGGGTTGAGAAGCATGCACTTTAAAGAAATTTAGAGAGTCTTGTGGATAGAGGGGAGAAAGTTTGGCTTGTGCGAACCAGCTCGCAGGAAACTCTTTTTTGCAGTCAGTCATGTACTTTCCACTGAAAACACCGAGTTCTAACATCTGTTTAGGAGTTAACTCTGGTTTAAACTCTGGGTCAAAATTTTTACCTGTAGGTTCAGTTAAATAGTAAATGTAATTTTTTTGCATCAAGTCATTTACAACAACTCTTTTTTTCATACTAGATTGTACGAACCAGGGTTTAAATAGATTTTGGAAGAATTTAGATAAGAATAAAAATTTAATTTTCTTTTTTTGAATAGTTTAATTTTATATCTTTTGGTACATCAAAACCTTTTTGTTTTAATTCATTAAAAATCTCTGCGCGATATCTGAAATCATGAACCATCCTATGATGATTGGGGCATAAGCCTATGAGATTTTTTTCTGAATTATCTTCCTTTTGTTCACTAAGGTGATGTAAGTCCACAACTTTGTCAAAACCGCAGATTACACAGCTTTTGGTAATTTTTTTATAGAGCTCGGAATCAATATTATGCCATTTTCTATAATTTTGAGCCTTATTGTTGTCCAATTGAAAAACGAAGTTGTAGCAGCCCCTACAGAGCCCTTTTGCTTGCAAAGGCATCTCTCGTTTACATCTTTCACAGATTATTAACTTAGGTTGCCATAGTTTACGATAGCATTTTTCACATAAGCCTTTTGCCTTATGCTCTCTTAACTCATTACATTTTATACAAATTTTTTCCATTTAATAGAATATTTATTAAAAAGTATTTAAAGTTGTGTAAAAACTCTAAAAGGACAACGTTCGCACATAAATTAGCGGACTGACTACAATGTATCTTGTACGAACCATAAAGGGAATTTTGGGTATTTTTAGCTGATTTT
>CAZFJM010000024.1:0-5376 GCA_964519415.1 Candidatus Woesearchaeota archaeon
AATTTAATATAAACGGAACAGTTCAAGGCGTTTTCTTTAGACAGTTTTGTAAAGACAAAGCGACTGAGTTAGGGTTAAAAGGTTACGTAAGAAATTTAGAAACTAGCAATGTTGAAGTTTTAGTAGAGGGCGATAAAGACAAAATTGAGGAAATGTATAATATTCTTAAAAAAGGTCCTCCACATGCACAAATTAGAGACATAAAACCAGAAGAAAAGAAGTGGTCTGGGGAATTCAAGGATTTTTCAATAATGAGATTCTAATATCAACAAACTTAAAAACTATCAAATTCTATTTATTTTTATGGGACGAGAAGACGAAATAATAAACGAGCGAAAGAGAAAAATTAGCGAGTTAGCTGCTAAAAAGATTCTAGCATATTCTTATAAATTTGAAGGCCATGAAAAAAGAGCTTTTAGTGTAGATGTTCAATCAAAGTATGCAGATTTGAAAAACGAAGATATTTCTAAAGCAGAAGTTTTAGTTGCTGGTAGAGTAATGTTTTTGAGAAGTTTTGGTAAATTAGCATTCGCAAAAATTCAAGATTTAAAGGGTACAGTTCAAGTCGTATTACAAAGCGATAAAACTCCTGAAAATTTTATGGAATTATTCAATAATTATATTGATTCCGGAGATATTATCGGAGTAAGAGGTCATCCTATGAAAACAAAAACAGGCGAAGTTTCTGTTTTAGTTAAAGAATTAGAGCTATTAACAAAATCAGTTTTACCTTTACCTGATAAAGTTCATGGTCTTAAAGATGAAGAAGAAAAATTAAGAAAAAGATATTTAGATATTATAATGAATCCTGAAATAAAAGATCTTTTTATTAAAAAGCAAAAATTCTGGAGTACAATTAGAAATTTTTTAATTCAAAGAGGATTCTTAGAAGTAGAAACTCCTGTTTTGGAAAATGCAGCGGGCGGAGCAGCAGCTACTCCATTTAAAACACATCACAATGCTTTAGACTTAGATGTTTTCTTAAGAATTTCTATGGGTGAAATCTGGCAGAAAAAACTTTTAGTTGCAGGTTATGAAAAAACTTTCGAAATTGGAAGACAATTTAGAAACGAAGGAATGGATGCAGAGCATTTGCAAGACTATTCTCAATTCGAATTTTATTGGGCTTATGCAGATTATAAAGACGGAATGAAGCTTACAGAAGAACTATACAAAGAAATTGCAATGGCTGTTTTGGGAACCTACAAATTTTCTTGCAGAGGGCATGAATTAGATTTTGGAAAGAAGTGGGAAACTTATGACTATGAAACTCTGATCAAAGAAAAAACAGGAGTAAATATTTACAATGCTGAAAAAGAGGACATTCAAAAAAGATTAAAAGAATTGAAAGTAGAGTTTGATCCTAAAGTAGACAAATGGAGATTAGTTGATATTTTATGGAAAGTTTGTAGGAAGCAGATCTCTGGTCCTGGATTTTTAGTAGGTCAGCCAGTAGAATTAGCACCACTCGCAAAACGTTCAAGAGAAGATCCGAGAAAAGTAGAGCAATTTCAAATCATTGTTGCAGGATCTGAATTGGGTAATGGTTATTCTGAATTAAACGATCCTCAAGATCAAGAAGATAGGTTCAAGAGACAGAGAACACTAAAAGAAGCTGGCGACACAGAAGCTCAAGAGCATGACGAGACTTTTGTTGAAGCATTAAAGCACGGTATGCCTCCTGCATGTGGTTTTGGTATCTCGGAAAGATTATTTGCATTTTTAGTAAATAGGCCAATAAGGGAGATAGTAATATTCCCCTTAATGCGACCTGAAGAAACAGAATCTTCTAAAGAAGAAAAAACGGAAGAAGTTAAAACTCCTGAAAAAAAGAAAAATGACAAAAAATCTTCTAGTAAAAACTAATATCAAGGAAGCATCCGAATTTGCAGTTTCTGAGGAATTTATCGAAGAGTTAGAGAAGAAAGTTTCTGAAGATATTAAAAAAGCAGAGTTCCGTGCAAAAGCAAATAGTAGACATACAATTCTAGCTAGAGATTTATAACTAAACTTATAAACTTCTCATTTTATTTTATCATATGGAAGAGAGTGAACATAAAGAAGAGATCTTGGAATTAGTAAAAAAGGCTTCTAGTGATGACTATGAAACTCAATGGGATGAAAAGGGCGTTCCGCAAGTAAAGAAAAAATCAGAAATTGAAAAAGGAAGAAAGTCTAGAAAATCTGGCGGAGACTTCGAACTAAAAGTTCGTAAAGACTTAGAAGCTAAAGGTTGGACAGTTGCAAAATGGCCGAATAATATTGATTTAGAAACAAAGAAAGTTATTCCTGCAAAAAGAAAATTTAATCCTTTTTCAAAAGCTATGACTTTAGGTACGGGTTTCCCAGACTTTATAGCCTTCCAACTCGTTGGAGAAAGAACTTACAATGTTATTGGCGTAGAGTCTAAATTAAATGGAACATTATCAAGAGAAGAAAAAGAAAAATGTGCTTTCCTTTTACAAAATAAAATTTTTAATGAAATTTGGATAAGTGAAAAAAGTGAAAAACGTGGTGGGCCAATAGAATATAAAAATTTTAAGGAAGAATACGGTTCTAAATTCGGAGTTGAATAAATACTCTTAAAAACACCGAATTCATTATTGAACTATGCAAAATGCATTACATCATATCAGCAGAAGAAAAAGAGTTACTAAAAAATTAGAGGAATATCCAAGTAAAAAATTTTGGGTAAAAATTTTTGATAAACTCTTATTGACTGTTGCCATAATCGGCCCCCTAACTGCTTTACCTCAAGTTTGGAATGTTTATGCTCATCATGCAGTTGCAGGGTTATCAATAACTTCTTGGTCTCTATGGGCATTCTTCAATCTATTTTGGATAACGTACGGGTTTATCCATAAAGAAAAACCAATAATTTTAACTTATATTTTGTGGTTCTTAATGAACTTTTCAGTTGCAATCGGAATACTTTTATACTCATAAAAATTAACAAAATTAATGAAGGCACTAATATTTTTATTTTCAACAATTTTTCTAATTTCTTTTTGTATTGCAGAATGTAATTCTGGCCAAGTAGACATAAATTCTGCATATTTAACTGATTTAGATAAATTAACTGGTATTGGTCCTGCATATGCACAGGGAATTATAGATAGCAGGCCGTACTCTAATGTAGATGATTTGGACAGAGTTAAGGGAATAGGGCCGAAAACTTTAGAAAAAATAAAATCTCAAGGTCTGGCGTGTGTGTCTACTGGAACGTCGATAAAACCAGAAGAAGAGACTTCAGAAATTTCTTCCGAAAATGAAATTGAAGAAGATACGGACTCAGCTACTTATACTACTAGAGTTACTGCAAAAGCAGTTCAAGAAACACAAATTGAAGAACCCGCAGTTATGTCAGAAGAGCAGACAGAAAGCATTATAAACTTAAATTCCGACATAACAAATGTAAAGGAAAAAGTTGTTTACGAGTCAAGAAGTGAAAAAATAAGAAAATATGCAATTTATGTTTTTGCAGGATTTCTACTCGTAATAATTGCTTTTTTGCTATTTGAAAGACATGGTAGAACAAAAGATAACCGCTTTGATGATTATTGAGGTAGCAGGAAGACCTCCAGAATATTTAGAAAATTCTTTGAAATTACATTTAGAAAAATTAAATCATATAAAAGATGTAAAATTAATTTCTTCCAAGATAGCAGAACCAAGATTAATTGAGGCCGAGAAAGATTTGTATACTTGTTTCGGTGAAGTTGAAGTAGAAACTTTAGGTTTCTCAAAGCTAATGGATTTAATTTTTGATTTCATGCCTTCTTCTGTAGAAATAATTAATCCTTCCGAAATAGAATTCAATTGCCAGGAAGCAACAATGTTTGCAAATGATATGGCTGGAAGATTGCACAAATATGATGAAATAGCAAAAATTGCTAGAATGCAAATACAGCAATTAACTGCAAGGCTTCAGCAATTAACTCAACCGGTTCAAAAAGTCCCCCAAAATCCTATTCAACCAGTTCAAATAACAATGAATTCTCCTGTAGAGGAAAAATCTCCCTCTAAGAAAGCAAAAAAGAAGTCTTCTAGTAAATCAAAACCTGCTAAAAAGAAAAAATAATTATTTTTTATTTGGACTAGTAAATTTTCTCTCGTACTTTTTTTCAGTTTCTTTAAAGCTGTCTTCTACTTGAGGTGCTTTAAGTTTTTTGGATCTTTTCATTAGCATATATCCTACCATACCTATTACTACTAAACCAAGCAAGGCTATTACAATATTTCCCCAGTTTGTCGGTTTTTCATTAGGATTTATACAATCTGCCAAACAACAAATTTCTCCAGCATTAAAATCATAAAAGAAACTTTCCGCACTGCAAGATTCTCCATTTTTACAGAATTTACCATTTTCGGTAGTGCAACTTCTAATAGCAGGATTTTCTTTCTGTACTTCAAGTATTTCCAATCCGCTACTATTCTCAAAAGAATAAATTTTAAGTTGAGTACTATAAAGATAATTATTGTCTTGTAAAAGAGTAATATTACTTGTTATTTTTCCAATTTCCGTTAGTAAAATACTAAAATTTATTATTGTACTTTCAGAATTATATAGCGCTATATTATTGTTATAAAAAAATAATCCTTCTTCTGAGCTTACTAATTTTGCATTTTCTATTTTTCTAGAACAATTATTGAGAATTTCTAAAGATAAATTTTTAGATTTATTTAGTTCTACTCCTATAGGTTGTTCAATTTCAAAAACAATACAATTTTCAAGAATCGGTTCTGTCAAGTTTAAATCTGTTTCATTCTCTGGGTTTTCAATCAAACCGAATTTATTGATAGGAAGAGTATAGTTACCAATTGGATATAAAGAAAACCTGTCTGAAACATCCAAGGTTATTTTTTTAGACTCTAGTGCTTCTAAAGTTACTATTGTTTTATTGATACTTACGTTTAATTTCTCAAAAAGAAGATTGGTAATTACTATCTCTGGATTTTGACCCTCATATACGCCTGGGCGAACTCCAAAACCTATAGAGTTATTTAATGTACTAATTGTAAAATTTCTTTCCAAACTTATAGAACTTACAACTCCAGAATTATTATAAAGAACATTATTTAATTTCATACTAAAATTACCTTCTTTTGTTGGTATTAAATAAAAATAAGTTATCTCTTTTTCTTTCAATACTCCCTTCTCAAAGAAGACTTCTCTTCTGCCCTCATATATCTTAATATCTGAAGAACTAATATCGCTAACAATGCCACCTATTTGCCCTATAATGGTCTCAGAAGGCGCATATTTCTCTTGCTGGAACATAATCTGTTGTGCAAGACAATTACTAACTAAAAACAAAGCTAATACAAATAATAACACTCTTTTCATAAAATAAACTCGCAAAATTAGTTAATAAA
>CAZFJM010000025.1:0-5094 GCA_964519415.1 Candidatus Woesearchaeota archaeon
TACTTGTACTTTTGTTTTTTCATATTTTAATTAAGTTTTAGGTATATAAAAAGATAACTGATGATAAAACTGTCCTTTTAGCTTAGCACATTAGAAACATTTATAAATCTAATTTAATAATTTTTATTATGTATTATGAATTAAAGAAGGGTGTCTTAAATAAAATTCTTTCTAAAGCAATTAGTAAAGCGGGAAGCATTAGAAAACTTGCAAAGTTACTTAAAATTCCTAAAACTACGGTAGGTTATTATCAACAGGAAAAAATATTCCCTACATGTGTTAATTTGCGTAAAATCTGCAAGTATATTGATTTTATTTTAGATGAAAAACAGATAGAAAATAAGTTATCTTCTAATTGGAGGCAATCACTAGGCGGAGAGGGTTGTGTAAAAAGTAAGTTATTACATGGTGTATTAAATGATCAACTAAAATTTGCTAGACAAAAGCTAGCCTTGTCAGGTAATGATTTTTCTGCGTGGCATAAAAGGATGAAGAAAGATAATCCTACGGAATATTATCTGATTCAATATAATCGTTTTAAAAAAATAGCAGATTATAAATATACTACTAAAAAAGGCGAGAAAGTTAGAAATTTATTAGAGCGCGATGTTGCTAATTTCTTTTTTGATAACAATATAGAATACCTTTATGAACCTTTAATTAACATCGGTAATAAATATTTTTTCCCTGATTTTTTAATAAAAGAAAATATAGTAATCGAATGTACTATGTGGAGAGGCTATGATAAAGCTCCTAAGTTAGTAGAGAAGATAAATTCTTTAAAGAAAAATTATAAAGTTTATGTATTTATTCCTGAAAAATTGAAAAAATATTATACTTCTATTGAGAAAAACTTGCTATTTGACTATAAAGAACTTGAGAGAGTAATGTTTAAATAACCTCGTTTTTTACAGATATTAAGCCTCGATAGCTCAGCCGGTAGAGCACATGACTGTTATATATCGATGTAGAAATCATGGGGTCGCTGGTTCGAGTCCAGCTCGGGGCGTTTAGATAATTATTTAATCTATATTTTTTCTTCCCAAAGTCTATGGCTCATAAAATTTTCAGAGTAAAATAGGTAGTGATAGTTTCCAAGTGTTGCCTTAAATTCTCTACTTTTTGTGTCATGGACTGTTCCATAAAATATTCCCTTATTCCTCTGGTGTAAACAGCTTCTTAGCGCATTTCCAAATCCATTAGGTAGCGGGGCTTTAGAGTGAGGTTTGGTTAGTAAGGTTTGTACCTCTTTTTCATCTAAATGTCCGTAATCCATTCTAAAGAAAAGCTCTTCTAGTCCATCTATAAAGAAGATGGGCATTTTTCTTGCATTCAAGAGAGGATGTTTTTCTTCCATTCCGCAGAATTCTGCAAGCTTGAAAACTGTTCTTTTATCCTCTCCATTGATTAAATTTTTGAACCAGTCTTTTTCTTTTAATTCTTCGTACGATTCCCCATATTTTAATTTTAAAATCGGGTTAAAAAAGTCTAGAGGATTACTTATTTTGGATGCTTCATGCCAAGAGCATAAAAGTTCTTCTCGCTGATTTGCTCTTTCATAGACTCTTCTTAATAATTCTGTTGTACGATCTCTATTTCCATAGATAAGGGTGTGATTTTGTCCGCCTTCAAATAAATCCTTGCATAAGAATTTTGTCTCTCTTTCGAATTGATTTTGATTCATTTTAGTCTAGATTTTTAAAACTCGTAGTTATTTTATTTAAGTAGTTTTAATTTTACATCTGAACGAGTGGTTTCTTTGTATCCAACGCCATATCTTTCTCTTAAATATTTATCAAGCACTTCACACGAATTTGCGTAATTTCCGTCCCATTCTGTTTGCTTTTCTTTTAAAAATTCTTCTGCATTTTTTCCCTGTCGCATTGCTTCTATAGATAGTCTTGCTTTAGTAGGTCCATAAACTTTAAGAGGTCCAATATGTATTCTTAGCGATAAATTTTCAACTTCTGAATCTAACTCTCCTAAGAATCCTTCTAGAGTTTCTGGTTTTGGATTGTACATTTGAGGATAAATGTCGAAACCTGCTTTAAGAATACGTTTAAGAGATCTTTTTTGTGTCTCTAAAGTTTGTGTTGACTGAACGTTAGATTCTAAATTGTTATTATCTGAACCTTTCAAAGCCGTTAGAACTTTAATAGGATATTGTGCTAGTTTTTCAAGAATATTTTCTTCATAAACTCCTTGTTTTTCGAATTCTTCTACTACTCTTCCAGTTGAAAGATTACTGTCAATTTGACCGACAAAATCAAGCCCTCTTTTTTCTACTTCTCTCCATAAATCTAATATCCAATCAAGTGCAAGTGTTGGCTCTCCGCCTGAAGTTCTTAAAACTCTTATGTGTGGCGCATTTGTTGGATAAGCATTCTTTATTTTGTCTCTTGCAGAAAGCATGCTATCAATTGTATCTGCTGTGGAAAGAAAAGTTTTTCCATTTTCGACAATGCCATTATTGCTTTTATCATCAACAAAACAATACCAACATCCTCCGGAAGAACTTCCGTCGTGGAAATTACATCCCGCTACCTGTAAAATAAAAGGAGTATTATAATCTCTAACTTTTTGCATAGAAAAATCTTGATGGTGTTTAAACCAAAGAGGGAAATCAAATTCTCTAGTTTTTAGGAAATCTTCGATTTCTTTATCAGATTTTTTAGTAATATCAAAAAAATCCTTACCATAAACATCTACTGCTAGTGGATCAATTTCTTTTACATTTACTTTAGTTCTGAAAACATATTCTCCTGTAGACACATTCGGCATTAAATCTATTACTCTGGAAGTATCCTTACCTTGTAAAGTTCCTGAAAAATCTGTTACTAAAACTTTGTCTTCTTTTTTTAATGTTTTTCTTAATTCAAACGCTCTTTTTACTGGATCAATATGCATAAAATAAAAATAGGTAAGTTGTTTAAAAGGTTTTAGGTCCTTTGAAGTATATATTACTAATCTAAATTTCTTAGATCGTGTTCTGGATTTCTAAGTCCTAGTTCTTCTGGTTTGATTTTTCTAAGATTTGAGTTTTGTCTTTCTATATAAGAGAATACATTTCCATGTTTTGCTCCTTGTATTAAAGAAATTATTCCTTGAATTGTATATGGCATATGTGCGGTGTCTGCAATTATTCCTACAACGTTATTATGGATTACAATTGCGGAGTCTGTTAGTGTTTGGATTGTTTGTTTTGCCTTTCCATCTGTCCCTATAACTCTTGCTCTGATCTCTACAAGATTCTTTCGATGTGTGTGTTCTTTTATATTAACATATCCTAGGTCTCGATCGTCCTTTAGAAGCATCATAGCATCATCAAGTTCAAATCCAAAGTCTAAAGCTTGAATTATCTTTTCAAATGTGAATTCATCAAATTCATTTCCGTTTATTGTAATTGAATTTCTTTTAAGATCAGTATGGACATCTAATTTTGCTTTTATTTTTGGCAAAGCTTTCTTTATTTTTTCTGGACTGGAAATTAATATTTTTCTCATTAGAATTCATTAGCGTTTGTTTTTAACATTCCGTCTCTCTTAAGTTTTTCAATTGCAGCTTTAGAGTACTTGAACAAAATGTCTGCTTTTTCGTCCTGGTCAAATTCCCATGGTTCGACAATAACTACATCGCCTTCTCTTAGCCATAGTTCTCTTCTAAGTCTACCAGGAACTCTACAGTTTCTTGTTTTTCCGTCCATACATGAAACCATCATTCTTCCAGCTCCGACTCTTTGAGTTATAATTCCGATTACTTCTCTACCTCTAGGTAGCTTTACTCTTACTGGAGCATCTGGATTAAATCCTTCTTCACTGTTATGATCTGGTCTTTGATATGGTGCCATTTTCTATATTTCTATTAATTAATTTGGGTTTTTAAACTAATCTGATAGGTTTATAAAATTCTTTTCAGTACTTTATTCAAGGTGCTCAGCTATTAGACTGTTTCTAATATTAAAATGGAACAAGAAGAAGTAAAAAGTTATTTGAGCGATTGGATAGCAAATGAAGTAGTTAGATTTGCAGAAGTTAAAGATTATCCTTTTCATCCATTTATTTGTCAGGATAGCTATGTTGAAGGTTTTAAGTTGGCAGGAGTTAACGTAGTTTTAAATAAGGAAAAGAAAGCAGCTACTTTTGGATTTAATTTAAATGTTTTAGGGAAGAAACACTTTGTTCCTCTTTGTTTAAAGTATAATCAAATTTTGGCTGGTGAGGGAAGTTTGCCTATGAGTACTAATTCTCTTATTTTTTCTGTAGCGAGACTCTGTTTTGATGCTGGTGTTTCGGTGGAAGAGAGTTATGGGCATAAAATATCGGTGGATCAAAAGAAATCCTTAACTAACTCTCTTGAACAGATAGCTTGTAATGCATCTAGGGGAATGGAAAGTATATGGAGAGAGTATGCTCAGAAATATCATGAAAATATATTAATTACTCCTGATGGCGTAACTTCTTCTTTTAATCAAAAGTCTTTAATTCTTCCGCGTATTTATGACAGTATTGATTGGAAAGAACTAGGAGAGCTAGAAGAGGCGGATTTTATAAGCGAGTGTGAAAGAAGAGATTTTAGAGAGAATGTTACTGTTTTCTTTTTTGAGGAACTTGCAAAAACAAAAGGGTTTCCATTAAAAGAAAGTTCTTCAATTAGTCCGCCATATATTGATCCGGTAAATATGTTTGTTGAAGGTAGTGAGATTAAATGGAGAAATCTTGAGAAGTTTTTGTGTTAGATTAATTTTTAAAGAGTTCTTGCTTATTTAATATATGGAATTTACTGAAAAGAAAAATGATCTTGGGCAGAATGTACAAAAAAAGCCTACTAGAACTATTTCTGGTGTTGCGCCTTTGGCTGTTATGATTCCGCCTAGAAAATGCGATCATGGAGCTTGTTTATATTGTCCTAGTTTTGGGAATTCTCCACAAAGCTATACTCCTGAAAGTCCTGCTGTTTTACGTGCTTTAAGTTTAGGTTATGATCCTAAAAAACAAGTTGAGACTAGGCTTAATGCTTTGAATGGAATGCATCATCCTACTGATAAAATAGAATTAATTATTATGGGTGGAACTTTTTTAGCTTTTGATAGAAAAT
>CAZFJM010000026.1:0-5060 GCA_964519415.1 Candidatus Woesearchaeota archaeon
AATACAAATAATAACACTCTTTTCATAAAATAAACTCGCAAAATTAGTTAATAAACTTTATCTTCTCATCGGAGGTCTGTTCATTGGAGGACCCATTGGCCTTGGTTGTTGAGGCGGCATTGGTTGCATCGGTCTCATCGGAGGTCTTTGCATTGCTGGTTTCTCAGATGAGAATGGTGCTGAAGGAGGAAATCCTCCAGGTCTTATATTGCCTTTACTTTTGTCTTCTTTAAATCCAGATCTAACTTTGTATACCCAAACTTTTAATTTCTCTCTGTATATAATTCCAAGAATTACTAAAATAATCAAAAGTACTAATATTATCCATAACCATGCGTAGCTACTTTGTTTAGCAGGGGCTGAAATTGCTTTACAACATAAAGATTCACTTCCACAACTAGAAGTTACTTCTGTTTGTGTAGAAGAACAGCTAGTTCTACAAACGCCTCCAGCAATGTCACAATCACTCTTTACTTCTGGAGTTTCACATTCTGCAAGACAGCATTTATCTGTGTCGCTAGCTCTTTCTTCTAATCCAGTACATTCTTTACCAGAAGCACATACTTGTCCATCTTGAGATTCACAACTTTCTAAATTTTCAGTTTTACAACATTTTTTACCTACTCCGCTACAATAATAATTAGGCAATAATTCTTCTGTTGGACACCTGTCTGAAGCTATGCAAAAGAATCCTGCATCTGCACATTCTGGAAGTTTTATTGCAGGCCCCGTTACTGTTGCTGTTCTTCCTTCCATTCCCCATAATATCATTGCAGTGTCTCTTATATTATTTTTGTTCCAGCATCCTGTTGTATCTTGAGCTACGTTCAATAACCAATTCTTTGCATCAGTTACTTTTTGCTGATTGCTACTTGTTAGTGCAATAAGTGCAAGGCCAGTATCATAATAAGTATTATATGCTGTATTTTCTGCTTCCCAACTACCTAATCTTTGTTGTTGTATTAATTTTGTACCATATTCGCTAAAATCTTTTAATATTTGTAAGAATGCTGCGGGCAAATATTGTTTATTTGCTTCCTCTCCGGCTATTAAATAAGGTAAGTAGTCTTGAATATCATTGCCTGTTTTATCTAATGCTATTGCTGCCCAAGCACTTGCTTCGTAATTACAAGTATTTTCTCCAAAACATAATGATTTAACGGTTAATTCAATAGGCGTGTTCATTTGTGCAGATTTGGTTTCAGATAAAACATATAATATAGGGGATGTAGGTTGTTTATACAATAAAGTTGCAATATAACCATTAGCAGCATCACATGCAATTGTAAATTTTTTATTATAACAATTAGGTGCAATTTGGAACCAATAATTTGAATTAGCTAAACTTAAACAATTTCCAGCCGCAGACTCTATTTTTTTATTTTCTAAAACACTAAAGTTATAGTTTAATGAATCATAGCTAATTCTACAAGTTGTTTTTCCAATAGAATCTTCTTGTAAATACCATATTAAATCTTCTGCGGTTTTAGTATTATTTTTTAACCAGTTTTGATAAGCCTTTGTGTCTTGTCCAACGTGATTTATTGCCAAAATTGCCAAAGCTGTGTCTCTTACGTTACAAGTGGTGTCTCCAAAGCAATCTCCTTTTTTGAAAGCAGAACTGATTAATCTATCATAACATGCTTGAGTAACTTTAGAAGGGGAAGCTAAAATAGTTAGTGCTATATCTTGAACTTTATTAGCTCCAGTACAATCAGTTTTAACTTGTGCAGCTAAACATGCAAATGCATTCTCGATATTAGTACCATTAATTGTTGGTGTTGAAACAGAAACATTTGTTGTATTGGTTTCATTTGCAGCTAAAGCAAATCCAGAAAAAACTAGTAATCCTAATACTAAAACTAACATCACACCACTTTTATTCATATCAAATTTATGATTTTTCTATTTATTAATGTTTCGCTAATCACTTCTTATATGCATTTTGCTTATCCGACGAAGAATTTGTTTCTTTTTCAGAAATATCTTTGTCTCCTTTCATTCTAAAACTAGCCCGCATTGCTTCTCTTATCGTATAATTAATTGGATTCTTCAAGTCTTCAGTTTCAGAAGCCACACCTAGTTCCTTATATGTAGTTTTATCATAATTCGGAGGCAATCTTTTATTTTTTGCAGACCACTCTATTTGACTTTGTATATATCCTTCTTTCAATGGCTTGTAATTTTTTTTATTCCATTCATAAGCTTTTTCTTCCATATATTCTTTTGGAAATTCTAAACTTGAGAAAAAAGAAAGTAAAACGCCCAAAGCTCTTTTTCTCCCATCTTCTTTCATCCCATTCATTATTTTTTTAATTACTGGGGGAAACATATCTTCGGTTATTACTAAACCTTTCAAATCTAATGCTTTACCGTCGTATTTTTTTCTTTCTGGTTCTTTTTTCTTTGCCCAATCTAAAGACTCTATTAATAGTTCTCTCGCTTCTCCTGCTTCACAGTTAGGATTATAATCTCTAATTTTTATTTTCAAAGGGTCTGCCATTGTTATTTCAAAATTTTCAAATTCTTCTCTAGTCAAGACCATAGAAACAAGTGCGGTTTTTTCATGGAGAGAATAAGGTGATCTAAATAAATGTCTTGGTGAAACAAGTACAATATCAACTGAATCTGCTTGAGACTTTATTGTTTGTTCTTTCTTCAGTTGGTCCTTTGTTTTGTATTTTTTACATTTATCGCAAAAATATCTATTTATTGTTCCTGCAAAATTCATATCAAAATTACAGCTAGGACATCTAGGGTCTTTTCTTTTACTTTTTTTAAAGTATAATTTATATTTGCATTTAGAGTTTGTGCATTCAAATAAGTCTTCCTCTTTCAAGATTACTTCTTGCTCGCATTTTAAGTTATTTTCACAGTCCAAACAGTATATTTTTTCTATTAGCTCTCCTTTCTTTTTTAATTCCGCTCTATTTGTTAAATTTACTATCTGTTGATCTATTTTTTCTTTTGTTATTTCTTTTAAATATCCTGCAATTGCTCTTGGCCATTCTGGAAATTTGTCTTTAGTTCTTTCTCCATATAGTTCTTCTGGGAAAGACTTAGAAGGAATTAATATATGGAATCCTTTAGAACCTGAATATTTTATTCCTACGTTTTTAACTCCATGAGATTCAAGTGCTTGAATTAAAACTTTAGCAGCAATTTTCGCATAATCAAAGAATTTCGAATCAATATCAATTAAAAAGTCCCATCCTATTTTAATTGTATTATATTGGTCTGGAGTCATTTCAGTACTAATTTTCAATGGATCCGACCAAATTTCTTCAGAACAGTGAAAACTCGTTGCCCCTTTCTTTACTAAAGTCATAACATCTGAAGGGTAGTCTAAAACGTCCGGCCTTTTACCAAATCCTTCCAAATATCTTGGAACGGTTTCTCTATTTCTACAAAAATTATAAATTGCCTCTTGAATTTCCTTTCTTGCATAGTAGGATTGAGCCACAATCTGTACCTTTCTCTTTTCACCAGTTTCCTCATTTTCAGCCATACTGACATGATATTTCTCCTATTAATAAATTATATTATTCTAGAAAGTATGTTTTCTTTGTTTTTACTACAATAATACTTATAAAGGTTCAAAATCTCGGTAGTTTATGATCGTCCGATTAGACAATCCAAAAATACTGAGTGATGCAATTTCTATAATTTCAGAACTGGTTACAGAAGTAAGAATCAAAATCCTAGATGAGGGTTTTTCAATTGTAGCAGTTGATCCTGCAAATATTGCTATGGTCCTTTTCAAGATACCTAAAGAAAGTTTCTCACAATATGAGGCTGGAAAAGAAGTCTGGGGTATTAATTTAGAAGACTTTAAAAGAGTATTAAAGAGAGCTGCAACTTCCTCTAGCATGATCTTAGAACAGGAAGAAAATCAATTAAAAGTTTCCGTTTTTGACAAGGTAAAAAGAAGTTTTGTTCTTTCTTTAATTGACATTGATTCTGAAGATAAAACAGAACCAGCATTGAACTTTTCATGTGAAGTTGAGATGAATGCACAAGAGCTTGCTCAAGCTATTGATGATTCTCTTGTTGTTGCGGATTCTTGTTCAATCAGTGTGGATGCAAATACCTTAATTGTTGAAGGAAAAGGTAGTTTAAATTCATCTAGAGCTGAATTTTCTTCTGAAGATATGAAAATTAGCGGTTCTGGAAAATCTAAGTATTCTTTGGAATATTTATCAAAATTCGTTAAAGCAAAGTCGATTTCAGACAAAGTTCTTTTAAGATTTTCAGATGATTATCCTTTAAGGATGGATTTTGCAGGTTCAAAACTTGGTATGGGTTTTATTTTAGCTCCGCGTGTAGAAACTGACTAATTTTCGCAAACTATTTAAGCAAACAAAATAATATTTTTTTATGATAGTAAAAGTAATGGTCAAACCGCATTCTCCAAATCCGAGAATAGAGGATTTTGGAGGTGGAAATTTTTTGATTTATGTCTCGGCAGAACCAGAGAATAATGAAGCAAATATAGAAGTAATCTCTATGTTATCTAAACATTTCGGAGTTCATTGGAAGAATATTAAAATAAAATCTGGACTTACTAGTAAAAACAAACTAATAGAAGTTATTTAATTATTTATCTTAAATATTCTTCGCCAAAAACTAGTAGCTTGACTAATTTTTTCTTTAGCTTCAATAAAAACCAATTCTTGCTCAATATTATTTAATCGGGAGGAGTAAGTTCTAAGCATATTTTCATAAACTCTCGTATCTAATTTACCTCTATTCAAATAATCTTCTTGCGCTTGTTTAAGTAAGATAAATAACCTCTTCTTTTCTTCATTGAGCGCCCTTTCTTTACCGCCAAGTTTCATCAAATTTAAAATAACTGTTTCTGTTTTGACTCTTTCCTTAACAACGTCACTAAGTCTTGCTTCATATTGATACATTGCTTCATTATATTCATTCATAGACATTTTATTATTTTCAAAACAGTCTCTTTGGATAACTCTCATCAATTGAAGTAAAAGTCCTTCTTCTTCGATCAGCATCTTTATCTTTCTTTTCAGTAGTCTGAATCTTATTAAATAACTGGA
>CAZFJM010000027.1:0-4793 GCA_964519415.1 Candidatus Woesearchaeota archaeon
AGAGATTTCGCCTAGAGGCCATGCAATTATGCTTAATGAAAACATTTTGAATGAATTGGTTTTTCAATGTAATTTATGTAAGGCTTGTGAAAAAAAATGTCCTTTAAATTTGAAGATTTGCGATGCTATGAAAAGAGCTAGAGAAGCTTTGGTTTTAGATGGAAAAAGTTTGAAAAATAATGAAGAGATGATTGAAGCAATTAGAAAAACAGGAAGCCCATTCCAGCATACTGGAAAAATAGATCCGGATAAATTGTATTGTTGCTAAAAAATTATCTCAATAATCAAAAGGCAAACAATTAAAAAGCAAATTTGGCTTAGGCGAAAATGAAATCTAATAAAATATTGCCCTCTGAGAGCTCCTCGGCTAACTCTAATGAAAAAGTTTGCTATGAAAATAATTTAAAAATTATTGAAGGTTTTTCGGATGAAGATTTGAAGATTATTGAAAAAATAAAACTGAAAGACTTTGAATCTAGACAAATATTCGAATTAAAGCTTAAATCAGAGGAGACTGCAAAGCAATCTGAAATTAAAGAGCTAATTTCTTATCCTTTAATTAAGAAAAATCTAACATATAATTTACCACATCAGCAAGAGGGAGCTTTGAAAATTCTGAGAGACCTAGATGGCCGAGCTCTTTTGGCAGATGAAGTAGGTCTTGGTAAAACAATTACTGCAGGCATGGTTTTGAAAGAGTGTATTGTGCGTGGTTTTGTTAGAAGGGCTTTAATTTTAACACCGCCCTCACTAGTAAATCAGTGGAAAGAAGAACTTAAGACTAAATTCGAATTAGACTTTACTGAAATTAATAAAGAGAGTGAATGGGAAAATACTGAATTTGCTATTGCTTCTATTGATAAGGTAAAAAATTTTAATCCTCAGACAAACGAGTTTAAGCATGGACAAGCACATCAAATTTACTGGGATATTATTATAATTGATGAAGCACATAAACTCAAAGACAAAAATACATACAGATGGAAATTTGTTGATAAACTTCAGAAGAAAAGATTACTATTACTTACTGCAACCCCATTTCAGAATGATTTAATTGAATTGTATAATCTCCTTTCTTTATTGAGAAGAGGACACCTTGGCACTATTAGTGAATTTAGATCTAACTTCTTGGTTGATGGAAATGAAAGACAACCTTTGAATCCTAGAGAATTGAAAAGGAAATTATCTGAAGTAATGATTAGAAGAAGGAGAGATGAAGCTAAGGGAGTCAAATATATGAAAAGAATACCTAGAATCCAATCTGTAGAAATGACTCTTCAAGAAAAAAGAGCCTATGAACAAGTCGTAGATTTATTGTTAGTACATTATTTAGACTTTAATGGTATTCCAATAAACACAGTTCTTGCAGCACATTCAATTCTTCCAAAGATAACAAGTTCTTCTAAATCTTCTATTGAATTTTTAGAGAATCTTATTGATAATCCAAAATATCACACAAGCACTATAGAAATTGCACAGGAAATTTTACAGGATTTTAAAGAATTGACTATAGATAGCAAATTAAGCAAATTAATAGATTTGATGAAAGAAATAATGGCAAGAGATAAAACTAAAAAAGTTTTAATTTACACAAAACATCCTGCAACTTTAGAATATATTTCAAATACATTGAAAAAACAAAATTTTAGTATTACGGAATTTAAAGGAGGACTTACTCCAACTGAAAAAACTAAAAGAATACAGGATTTTAAAGACAAAACACAAATTATGATAAGTACGGAGACTGGTTCTGAAGGTCTCAACTTACAGTTTTGCTCTATAATCATAAACTATGATTTACCTTGGAATCCTATGGCTGTAGAACAAAGAATAGGACGATTAGATAGAATTGGGCAGAAGAGTGATATTTATGTTTATAATCTTGCAACAAAGGGAACAATGGAAGAACACGTTGTTGATTTGATCATTAATAAGATGTGCTGCATTGGTTTGATTATGGGGGAGTTGCCAATTATTTTATTTAATATGGGCTTAGATTCTAGCGGAACTACCGGAGCTAATAAATTTGAAGAAAAACTTATGAATGCTTTTATTAATTCTAAAAATAATTTAAGTAGATTTGCTATTGAAGTAGATAAAGTAGAAACTGAAATAAATAAAGGAATAAATGATTATGAAAAAACTAAAAAATACACATCGGAGTTGTTGGACAAATGATAGAAAAAAATATGTCTAAGAAATTTCTTATTGAATTTTTCAAAGATTCAGATATCGAAGAGAAAGACGGAGTTTTAACTGTAAATAGAGTTTCAGAAGATTTTGAAAATTTTATTGGAAAAAAAGCACCATATAAATTTGTTTTTGATATTCAAACTCATAATAAAGTAGCTAACTCCGATTTAATAATGCAAGGAAGTTATTTTTTATTAGCTATAAGAGATTATTTGGAAAATAAAGGACAAACAAGTTTGGTTAAAATTCAAGAAATACCTGTAAAATCAATACTTTCAAAATTAAAAGGTGAAAGAAGATTTTATGAGTTCTCATTCATATCTACTTATCAATATCTAAATGATAAAAAACAGACTCTAAATAAGTTCTTTGTTAAAGACGGTAAAATCCTTGATGTCGATATTTCTAAATTTAAAACACAGAGAGGAAATAAAGAAGATATTTTAAATTTCGATCCTAGTGAAGATTATCAAATTGCAAAGAAAAAATTGCATGAAATAATAACTAACGACATTAAACCTATAAAAAATATTTTAAAAAAGAAACTTGAAAAGGAATTAACTAGAATTAAAGGCCATTACGCTAAACAGATTAAAGAAAAAGATGATGAAGTTGAAAGTTGTGCAAATAAGATTCGACTTTTGCAAAGTAAACTTAGACATACTTCCTATGAAAGAGACAGGAATATTATTATGCGTATGATTAGAGAATCTAATGAAAGACTTGAAATGCTTAAAAAAAGAAGTTATAAGGAAAGACTGAAAGTAGAGGAAGAATTCCACATTAAAGACGAAGTTGAAAAGCATGCTTTAGCGATTAAAAATAATTTAATTAATATTACAGTTTACTATTACTAATAAAAAATAGCACTAAAAAATAATTTATAGACAATAATAATCTTTAAATACGGGTTTTATCTAATATAAACATGATAAAGAGAGGAAATTTAGTAAGTGTTTTTGCTTTAGCTATTTTATTCAGCTTAGCTTTTGCTTCAGCGACGATAGAAATAACTCAACAACCTTTTGAAGTTTATAATTTTGGAGATATAGTATTCACTTCTGTAAGTGTAAATCCTGCAAGTGTTAATGGTAGTTTTGAAATAAATTTAATTTGTAATGGAAATTCTGTAAATTTCTATAAAATTTCTCCTGCTGAAAGTGCTTTTTCACCAAATATTCTTCAAAAGATAAATCATAAGATAATATTAACAAAACAATATATCGGATCATTAGCTGGCGATTGTTATATTCAATCTTTTTTAGGAAGCGAATCTGTAAATTCTAATCATTTTTTATTAACTGACGATATTTCATTAACTGCGAAGACAGATAAAACATCATATAATCCGGGAGAAATGGTCTCTGTTTCTATAGAAGCTAAAAAAGCAAATGGTATTTTATTAAATGGTTATTATCAACTCTCAAGTTCGGCTAGTTTGAATGGAAATGTAGAAAAAGGAATTGCTACAGCTACATATCAAATTGCAAATGATGCGCCTGCAGGAAAATATGAAGTAGTTGTATGGGTTTACGACGGAGAAATTACTAATATTCTAAATCAGAAAAAATATGCATTATATTATGAAGTTAAACAGATACCTAGAAAATTAGAAATAGGATTAAGTAGTTTTGAAGCAATACCAAATCAGAATTTTAGTTTTTCTGTTGATTTGACTGATCAGACTGGAGTAAAAATGCCAGGAGATGTGGCTGTTAAGTATATTTCTCCAAATAATGAACAAAGAAGTTTGAATGTTATATCTGGAACAACAGGAATAATAGACTTTCCAAGTAATGCAGCACCAGGAAATTATATATTGACTGCAGAAATAGGAGATCTTTCTGTTGAAAAACAATTTACCGTAAAGGAAGTTGCTAATATTTCTGTTATGTTATTAGAAGACTTAAAGATGGTTTCTGTTACAAACATTGGAAACATCCCTTATGCAGACAGCTTGAATGTAACCATTGGAAATGAGACTGAAACTATTTTTGTTGATTTAGAATTAGGAGAAGAGAAAAGATATAGTTTACGTGCACCTGACGGAATATATGATGTTTTTGCACAAATGGGCACATTTTCTGTAGTAAAACAACTTAATTTAACAGGACATGCAGTATCTGTTGGTAGCTGGACTGGAGTTGGCCTATTAGAGCAATATCCTTTGATCTGGCTTTTTATAGTTGCTATTTTAATCACAGCAGGAATAATTGTTTTTATGAAATTTAGACATCATAGAACTTATGATTATAAAGCTAGATCTGAAGAAAGAGCAAAAAAAGAAATGAAAGATGAAGACTTGAATGAGTTAAGCAGAAAGGCTTTCCAGAAAAAACAATTTTTAAATTTGGCAAATCCAGTAGTAAATGAAGCTCAATCAGTACCTACATTAAAGGGAAATAAGGACAACTGCTCTGTTGTTTCAGTTAATGTAAAGAATTATGCTAGTTTGGGTGCTGAAGCTAGAAACAAACTTAATGAAATTATCTCTACTGCTAAAGATAAATTCGGAGTTTTAGAATTTAGAGGACAACATATGTTGATTATTTATTCTCCTTTGGTTACAAAGACTTACAAGAATGAGATAATTGCTTCTA
>CAZFJM010000028.1:0-4479 GCA_964519415.1 Candidatus Woesearchaeota archaeon
ATCAAATTCAATCAAAGGATACGTTTGATCTATTGTTAAAGTATTATTTGCTGAATTTCCGCTATTTCCTGCCCAATCGAAGAATTGATAGAACCAAGTGTAAATTCCTTCAGCTAATTCAATAACTATTCCGATAGTTGCAGATAAAACTCCTGAATCAAAAGTAGTTTCGGTTGGAGATTTTACTTTTCCAGTTACGTATGTAGGTCCGTTTATTAAAGTTCCATTATTATTTCCAGTAATATCTGCTGCAATTGTTCCACTCTCCTCATCAAAATGATAACCTGCAACTAATCCTGAATTGAATGGAGCAATTGAAGTATTTGCATACAAACCTGCTCCTGAGTTGTATAGCTGGGAAATCTCAGTAGAATTTAAGGTTCTATTCCAAATTACAACTTCATCTATTGAGCCATTGAAGTATTCTGTAGAACCATATACTCCTCCCCTACCTATACTAGCATTAATACTAGATTGAATAGAACTATTTGTTGTGTCGTTAATAGCTGCTCTCAAAATATTATTTGTATATAGCGTAATATTTCTAGAGGTTTTATTGTAGATTCCAACAATGTGAGTCCAGTTTCCAGTAGGGAATGCCGGATAATATCCTACTGAAGGACTATTGCCATTTATATCTTCAATTATTAAACCCATGCCTGATCCACTAGGTTTTGCCATTAGAGAATATCCTTCGCCGTATCCATTCTTCTTGTTAAAAATATAACCGTTGGTAGTTGGAGAATTTGAATAAAACCAAGCCGAGATTGTAAAACTATCATTAAAGTTTATATAGGAGGAATTACCTAAATTAACATAAGAACTATTGCTAGAATTAAAACTCAAAGCTTTTCCACTTCCAAATCCAGTCACACTTTGATTATAATATAAACTATTATCTGTAGAATTATAAACATAAAGTGTTCCATTCTGTATTCCAATATTATCAGAAACATTCATAGATAAATTTTGCAAGGACTGATTTGTTGTAGTATTTCCTAACGGAGTAGTTAAATTAACACTTGAGGCTGTCCTATCCAAAGTCTGATATCTTAAATCAGTTGAATTTACATTTCCAGCCAAATCTTGCGTATAAGCTTTGAAACTATGTGTTCCTTCTGTAAGTCCTGTAAAATTATTTGAATATTGCGTAGCCGTTGAGTTATACAAAGCAGATATTTCTGCCTGAGATAAACTTCTATTAAAAATTATTACTTCATCTATTGAACCGTTCCAATAACGTAAAGTCGAATATTTTTGTCCGATATAGCTTTGTCCAGAAGTAACAGAAATATTACATAAAGCAGAACCATAACTTTGCCCATTTAACCATATAGTCATATTACCATAAGTTCCTGAAACATTTGAAACATAAGTATATCCTACATGATACCAAATATCATTTGAAATGATTCGAGTGCTATTTTGAATACCATTCCCTAAACATCTAGCATCATAATATTGATACATACCCGTATTATAAACATAAAAATCTCTAAATCCATTCAAACCTAACATATGCCTTTCTACAGTATTCTGTTTATCATAAATCCACATAAACGCACTAACATTAATATTTCCAGATAATGGACTTGAAAAACGAACATAATCGTCCGTTCCTTCAAAACTAAAAGCCTTTCCAAACTTTCCATTCGTAACTTGTACAGCACCATTTATTGCAGTTCCATTATTTCTATTCATATAATCTTGAACTAAAGTTCCTGTTGAATTTGTATCATCCATTCTCCACCACGAAACTAAAGAATTATCTAAATTAACAACTGTAGAAAGTTGATTAGTGTCTGTGGAAGAAACATTTGCATAAACCCAAGTTCTATTAAAATAAGTTCCGTTGTTTTCCGTAAGTGAAACGAAACTCACAACAGGAAGAATAGTATCGACATTCAAAGTTCTAGTAGCAGTACTATTTACGTTTCCAGCTAAGTCTTGCGTATAAATTTTGTAATTATGCACTCCGTCGCTCAAACCAGAAACCGTTGCATTCAAATATTTTGTAGAAGAGTTTGCATAAAGTGATGCAATTTCACTAGCAGATAAACTTCTATTGAAAATCATTAACTCATCAATTGAACCGTTAAAATATTGTGAAACATCTTTACCAATAGATAGTTTATCGTCTAAAAAACTTGTTACATTGATATTAGAAGTATTTGTTTGATAAATGCCATTCAAATACACTATTGCCGTAGACGTGTTTTTGTTAAAGGTTGCAGTTAACATACTCCATTGATTTAAAGGGACGGTTACACTAGGAGTAGTTAAATAAATATTTGAGGCATTAGTGCTATTTGCAATAGAAAAATAAACAATATTTGGAGTACTATAGGCTCTCCAAAAACCAAAACCCGAATTAGCTGGTTTACTAGCGACATAAGAAATACCTGAACCAACCATTGGCCCATAAGTGTTTCCAGTACCTATTTGATTTACCCAGACGTTTACTGTAAAATTACCATTGTTTACACTTATGTTATTAGCACTTAAAACATAATCATTCACACCATCAAAACTAAATGCCTTTCCAAACTTTCCATTCGTAACCTGTGCAGCCCCATTTATTGCAGTTCCATTATTTCTATTCATATAATCCTGAACTAAAGTTCCTGTTGAATTTGTATCATCCATTCTCCACCACGAAACCAATGAATTGTCTAAATCCATAAAAAGACTTACATTATTTGCTGTGTCGACAGCAGTCGCATTGAAATTATTTGTTGCAGAATTTGAATAACTATCATTCAACGGAGTCTCAACACTTAAAGTAGGAAAAGTAGTATCCACATTAAATGTAACTAAACCAGTCTGATTTACATTCCCTGCAGAATCCTGAACATAAGAATTGAACGTATGATTTCCTTGAGATAATGTTTCAGTATGCTGATATGCCGTAGCATTATACAAAGATAAAATTTCATCAGCAGATAAACTTCTATTGAAAATCATTACGTCGTCTATGGAACCGTTGAAATAATCTGGACCCGCAACATAGGCTTGATACCCTATGCTGTTTGCATTATTTCCTCCAATAACACTAACATTAGATACTGTTGTTTGGATGCCATCTATATTTCCATTTAGATAAATACTCATGTTTTTACTAGAAGAATTGTATACTCCTACAATAAAGTACCATACATCATTTTGCAGAGTAGTTCCTCCTGTTGAATATTTATAACTAGAGCCCTCTTCATAAGCAATCATTCTCGCTTTTCCTGAAGTAATATCGATTCCTCCAGATGACCAGTCAGAATATCCAGAGTGCGGTTTTTGACCAACTATTTTTTGTTTTTTTGTAGCACTAGTTGTTTTAACCCATGCAGAATATGAAACACCATATAATCTAATGTTGGATGTACTCACAATATCATTAGGTAAAGCAATATAATTCGTTGCTCCATCAAAGCTCATCGCTTTTCCAAACTTTCCATTCGTAACTTGTGAAGCTCCAACGTTAGTTCCATTATTTCTTCCCATATAATCTACAACTCCTCCAGTAGCATTCAAATCATCCATTCTCCACCAACTCACAAGTGAATTATCTAAATTAGGAACTATTGATGCATTCGGAGAAGTTGAACTAGTAATATTATACAAAACACTTGTCGAATTAAAGAAGCTAAGATTTGCAGGTGCATGGAAAACCCAAGACGGATAAACTGTATCAACTGTTAAATACTGATTTGAAGCAATAACTGAATTTCCAACAAAGTCAAATATTTTCCAGAACCAACTGTAAACACTGTCTACTAAATTAATTACTATTCCAACAGTTGTAGAAGTTATGCCGGGACTGTAACTTGTTGTAGAAGAATACGAATTTGTGTAAGTCATTCCATTTATTGTTCCATTATATAATCCATTAGCTTTGTCAACTAATCTTGTTGAATTAGATGGCGACTCAAAGTCGTACCAAGCAACTAAATCAGTAGTAGTTAAACTTGCATTTCTTTTTATTCCAGAAGAGTAAAGCGTAGAGATTTCAGTCTGTGATAAGCTTCTATTATAAATACGTATTTCTTCCATAGAACCATTGTAACTATTACCATTAGCACCGATATTTATCCCCGGAGTATTTATTCCAATAGGCGTTGCAAGTCTCGATTGTGTTAATACTCCATCGATATAAATTAACTTATGTGTCCCATTATAGTTAAAAATAAAATTATGCCAAGAACCATCAAACAAATTAAATGCTCCATCATTCGTTACCCAATTATCTGCTGAACCGGATACATTATTTGTATAATACAAGATAGTTCCGTCTTGTCTAATTGACAGTGCAGTTAAAGTAGATGTAGTTATTAAGGGTAAATAATTCCCTCCTCCAGTTCCTTTTCCTAATGGTTTAAGCCAGAAAGAAATAGTACTACTGCTATTGATTACTACGCTATTTGAGTAAACATAATTTGTAGAACCATCAAAACTTCCCCAATTATTTCCACTCAAATCAGTTATGTT
>CAZFJM010000029.1:0-4347 GCA_964519415.1 Candidatus Woesearchaeota archaeon
AAAATCGAAGTTTTTCCATGGTCTACATGACCGCAAACCGTAACTATTGGTTGTCGAACTTCTGCCATGAGATTTACACTAAAAGAAGGATTAAAAGGGTTTTGGTTAAGTAAAAGATTGGTTTGTATTTAAAGTGACTCTATATTATAAAAAGTCAATATTTTTAAATAAGAAAAATATAGATAATTAAAGAGAGATGGTGAAGAAAAATATCTTATTATTTTTTTTGTTAATTTTGTTAATTTTAATCAACTTTAGTTTTGTAATTGGAGCAAGTCTTAATTGTTCTTTCAATCCGATTGTTCAAGAACCCGACGGATTAAGGCATGTTTGGTGTAATTTAACTAATTCTTCTGGAGCTCCAATTTTAAATGCTAATATATCTCACTCCACCTATGATACTAATGATTGGTATAAAAACGGCTTAATGGATGATAAGGGGTGGTTTATAGGTTACAATAACATTCCTAATGCATATAATCTTTCAGATATTAATTTCAGTATTTATGGAACTAAAAGAATTGATTCTTTGAGTAGAGCACATATAAAATACGGTCCCTTTTCTTATCCATTTCCTCATATTAATCAAACATTTAATATTTTGCTTAAGGCTGGCAGTGGTTCAGAGAATTTAAGAATTTCTATATGTAATGATAGTTATTCCGATAGGATCTATGGAAATACGCCTATTAATGTTACTCGGACCAGTAATTATTCTGGATGTATGTTGGCTGGAACAATTAATGCTACACAGCAAGGAATAAATTATAATAATTGGACTTGGGCAACTCTTGATATTACCGATGCATATAATACTATAACTGAAAATCAATCAGGAGTTATGGCTTATTCTATTCATATTTCTAGTTATGATGACGTTAGTGTAAATCCTGTTGGTTGGACTATTTCTGATTTTTGGATGCCCCCATATCACAATGAGATTAAAGAAGCTTATGTTTTAAATTCTAGTTTTCGATATACTCCAAACGAAGAAGAATTGCCTTCTGGATGCGGGTATAGTCAGGGAATTAATATGAGTGGGAATGTTTTACATTTAAGAATGAATGATAATAATTCTATTATAGAAGATGTTTCTTGTGCAAATAATAATGGGACTGCCTATAATAATCCAGTTAAACAAGTAAGTAAATTTAACATGTCTTTAAATTTTGGGAGCGGAAGTTCCTATTTGCAAATACCCAATTCTGTTTCATTAAATCCAACAGAATTGACCTTGGCTACGTGGATTAAGTGGGATATCGATCCCTCACAAGGATCTAAGTGGAGCACTATTATAAATAAAAATATAGATAATCAATACAGATTACAACATAGTAGCGATAATCATCTTTTTGAATTTGCGATAAGCACTAACAGGAGTAATCGGTGGGTGCAGAGTATTACTTCACCAGTTAAAGATACGTGGTATTTTTTAGTTGGAACATATGATGGCAATGAGTTAAAACTTTATGTAAATGGAAAACTTGAAAGTAGTTTGTTCCATAATGGCACTTTATTATCTTCTAATGCTGATTTATACATTGGGAAAAGAAACAATGCAGATGGCAGAAATTTTAATGGTTCAGTTGATGAAGTGATGGTTTTTAATAGATCTTTATCTTCTAATGAGATAAGGACACATTATATTAAGGGAATGAATAACTTTTTACCAGATGAAAGAATTTTTAATATAAGTGATGATATTGAATTATGGCAAAATGGAAATGTATTAACTGCTTCAGATTCAGTAGAGATTAATGAAACCACGGGTTATTTATTTTTAAATAATAATGCAGATTATTTAGAGCCTAAAAATTTATCTTCAAGGCAAAATTTGGTTAATTCAAGTTTTACTTTATGTTATTTCTTTAAGAGAACTTCTTCTGGCGAAGGAAACTATCGTATAGAAAAATGGGGAAATAGTATGAGTTTACATGTCACCTCGGAAGATATAAGATTTACATTAGATCCAGTTCAATCATCTGCTATAAGTATTACCACCGGAGGTAATCTCGTTGCAGATACATCTTGGCATCATGTTTGCGGAATAAGAGACATACAAAATCAAGAGATGAGGATAGTAATTGATGGAGAGAAAGTTGCTTCTGGACCTTTTAATGGTTCTTGGAGTCTTGATCCTTTTAATGAAATAGTTATGGGAAGAGATATAGTGAGTTCTGGTTCTGATGAAGGATTTAGGGGTCAGTTAGCTTGGCAGTTCTTACATAATGATTCGCATACTTCAGGAGATATTCTTGAGGGAATTAACGATGCTTGGTGGGAGTTGGCTTTATCAGAACAAAATTATGAGCATGTTTATTCCGTTGGAACTTTAATAAACACTACTACTTATCATTGGCATGATGAACCTGTGAATACTCCTATTTCTTTTCTTAAAATACATAATATGAATAATGATTCTGCTGTTATGGAATATAATGAAACAGAAAAATTATACCATTATACTTATTATACTAATAAGCCAGAATTACTTTCTTCACAAGGATTAAGCGGAGTAAACTTTACTACCCTATTTGAATATAATTCTACACTAAATGATACTGCCTATTGGTATGTTGCAGGAGCATCAAATGCTAGTTGTTCTGTTGTTACTGATTGGAATTATCCATTAAAACAAGGGCAATACCAACTTGCCAGAATAAACATTAGTGTTGATTCTTCTACTCCCTTAAACAAAAAAAATGTTTATATCTGTGAAGAAGGAGAGGTTTTTCCTAACTGTTACAAATATTCTGGAGGAGAATCTACCTTTCATCATTATCTTAAGAACTATGGAAACGCTACAACATATTGTGAAGTTCAAAATGATTTTATGAGTGAGCCCTATATTGCAAATACTACAATTGAAGTTGGGTGTTGGTCTGCTTATGATGATTATAATGGAGGTTCACAAGGGATTGTATTAGAAAGTGATTTGCACGTATGTTCTGGATATCATAAGATGATTAGCCTAAACGGTTCAGATGATGCAGTAATCAATAATCCTCAATACAAGATAATAATTCCGAATAATACGATTTTTGATGGTGGAGATGTAAGAGAGATTGGAGCTAATGGAGCATGGCATCAATTTATTTGGGCCTATGATGTTTCCGGCTGTAGATTGGCTTCAAATAATGTTACTTTTCAAAATGGAGAAATTGGAATTTTCATAGCGAATAGTACAAATAATTGCACCTATGCAAATATTCATTTTGTTAATATGTCTATGGGATTTGATATTGAAAGTTTAAATAACCAAGAGTTATATATCTTAAATAATACTTTTGATGGGTGCGGGATAAATAATCAGGCTCCAATTTATCTTAGTACAAATAATGTTAAAATTATGGGTAATAGATTTAATTCTCTTTCTTCCGGAGCTCTTGCAAATGTAGAAAGTAGCAGTTCAAGCAATATTACTCTTGAACAAAATTATTATTGGGACATAGGTAACTTGGCTGTTTATTCTAGGGGAAATAGTAAGACAATTGAGAGTATTACCGGAAATTTAACTTGTGAGATAGGGGAATATGGTTCTCAATACCCCTATTCTAATTTTGAAAATTTTTCTGATGATTATCTAAATGGCGCCAGTTTAGCTGGAGAAGTGATGGATTATTATCCCTGCACAACAAATTTAGAAAGCAATGAAGAAGAAATTAAAGATGAGCAGATAGTTTCTAGCGGAGGATATGCTCCTAAGATATATTTCTCAGACGTGAATTTGTCTTCAACGGGGAATAACTTTAACCTAAGATATAATGATAAGATTAGATTTGTTATTAATTCTGCAAATCATACTTTAACAATGCAGAATTTTAATTCCACTTCTGCTAAAGTTAAGATCGAATCTGAGTTAATTATAACTTGGATTGAAAAAGGAGATTTATATGAATTTGATTTGAATAACGATTCTGTAAAAGATGTTAGGGTTAGATATGATGGGATAAATTCTACTACAAGACGGGCGAGGATATTTATACAAGAAGTAGTGTTAGAAAGTAAAAAAGATTTGATTAGTGGGGAGGTTGTTGCGGATTTAAACGAAGAAAAGCATTTTAATTGGTTGAAATTTAGTTTAATTTTATTTGCTATATTTATAATTAGCTTTTTTTTAATAAAGTTTTTCTATAGTAAATCTAAAAAAAGATAAATTGATTTTATTCTACAGAACAATAATCCTTATAAAATACTAATTCTTTATTAAATAAGGAACGAGAAAACTACTTGGCGAGAATAGCTATGGTGTTCGAGGTGTCCGCTCACGACCAACGTGTCCCAATAGCGATACTATTGGTTGTCTAACTGGCATAAAATATCTACACAGAAAGCAGTTTTAAAGGT
>CAZFJM010000030.1:0-4294 GCA_964519415.1 Candidatus Woesearchaeota archaeon
CCGAAGGGAAGAAACAATTCCAAGCTATGCAGAAATTATTGACTTTCATTTTTATTATTTTCGAAGCAGTTGTTTATGTTTTAATGAGAGGATTAGAAGCGATGCCAGGATTTGAATTTTTAGTAATACTACAGCTATGTCTAGGCGGTGTTTTAATTTTATTTATGGATGATGTAGTTCAGAAATGGGGCTTTGGTTCTGGTATTTCATTGTTTATCGCTGCAGGTATCGGTTGGAGATTATTCGCACAATTATTCCAATTTATTAATGCTGCAGGAGTATTCGAAGCAACTGGAAAAGTTTTAGTTTTATTTACATCTATTATTAATGGAGACTTACAAGGGTTTTCTTTAGCATTATTCTCAATTATAGTTACTGCAGCATTATTTTTAATTGTTGTATGGGCACAATCCTTGAAAGCAGAAATCCCATTATCATTTGATAGATTAAGAGGACAGGGAGTTAGATGGCCATTACAATTTTTCTATACAGGAGTTTTACCAGTTATTTTAGTTTCAGCTTTATCTGCGAATATACAGTTGATTGCATCGTTATTCCAAAATTGGTTAGGACATGCAACATGGTTGGGCGGATTTTCTAATGGGACTCCAATTTCAGGTTTTGCTTATTGGATAAGTTCTACACCTTTATTACAAGAAATAATTACTGGAAGTTTTAGATGGATTAATGTAGTTCAAGCAATAGGGCATGTTTTATTCTATACTGCTTTCTGTATTTTATTTGCATATTTCTGGATGAAAACATCTGGGCAGGATGCAGCTAATCAGGCAAAGAATATTATTAATTCTGGATTAAGTATGCCTGGATTTAGAAAAGACGAGAGAGTTTTAGAATCAATTTTGAGTAGATACATCTTAGCATTGACAATAATGGGCGGTGCAGCAATTGGTTTATTAGCTTCCTTTGCAGACTTACTAGGTGCAATGGTGGGCGGTACAGCAATCTTATTAGCAGTTATGATCTTATATCAGTTATATCAAAACATTGCTCAGCAACACGCTGTTGATATGAATCCTGCATTCAGAGGAATGTTCGGAATATAATGGTAGATTTAACTTCCGTATTTACTAGTTACCCTATGTATTCTATAATAGTTCTATCTTTGATAGTTACTTTGATTTCTACCTTAGTTACTATGTGGTTAACTAATCAAGAACATTTAAGAAACTTGAAAGAAAGACAGAAACAAATTCAAAAAGACTTGAAAAAATGTAAGCCTGGAGACAAATTGTTTGAAGAATTACAAAGCGAGATGCTACAAATAACAATGACAATGATGAAATCTTCCTTTAAACCGTTATTAATTACTTTTATACCTTTTATATTATTATTAAACTGGATTAGAACAATTTATACCCCTATTTTACCTGGATGGATTTGGTATTATATTGGAGCATCATTAGTATCTAGTTTAGCTTATAGAAAGATTTTCAAGATGGCTTAATACCGAAAGGTTTAAATAAGTGAGCTCACTTAAATATCTATGACAAATATCACCTTATCGATTGAAGAATCTGTATATAAATTAATGAAAAAGTATTCTGAGATAAAATGGAGCGAATTTGTGAGAATTAGTATTTTAAAGAGAATTAAAGACTTGGAGAAATTAGATAAAATGCCAAATAAAGAAAGTATAATCACTATGCTAGCATCTGAGGATTCTTTAAAAAAAGACTGGAACAATAAATTTGATGATAAATGGGACAGTATATGAAATATTCTCAAGGAGAAATTATACTTGTGCCTTTCCCCTATTCAGATTTAACAGCTGCAAAACAAAGACCTGCTCTAATTATTTCAAATAGTAAGATAAATTGCACAGAAGATAGAATATGTTGCCTTATAACTAGCAATCCTGCAGCGGAAGGAATTCACATTGGTAAAAAAGATTTTGAAAAAGGAACTCTGCCTTTAGAAAGCTGGGTTAAACCTCAAAGATTATTTAGTGTTAATGAGAAAATAATAAGAAAAAGCCTTTGTAAGATAAATGATAGTTTTCATAAAAAAATTATAAATGAAATTTTTGAATATTTAGAGTAGATATAATTACTTACTTAAGTTATCTTTAGTTTTCTTTGCTTTTTTCACAAAAGATTTGTAGTCTAAAATTCCCAATTCTGAAATAACTCCCGTAACGTATTTTCTATTTGTAAAATCAAATGCAGGATTTACAATTGTTATTCTTTTATTTCTCTCATCCCAAACTTCTCTTCCGGAACGAGATTCTATTTTTACTTTTTTAGTATATTTTAAAGAGACCCCGCAGGAGTAAGCTGGAAGGCAGTAGTCTTGTGCAACTTTGCATAAAAGCTCCGTACCTATTTTATTTACGATTCCTTTCTTTACATAAGCATCTGCACCGAATAGAAAAACTTCACATTTTTTAAGAGCTGCTTCTGCTGCTAAATCCGGAAAAACAATTACATTTATCCCATATTTAGAAAGTTCCTCTGCTGTTTTTCTTCCTTGTAATAAAGGCTCTACTTCAAGAGTATAAACTGTAAAATTTACTTTTCTAAATTTCTTTGCATATTTTAAAATATCCATAACAGTAGATGAATGGCAATGAGAAAAAACGTTCATATCATTTTTTATAAGCTTTGAACCAATATAAGCAATTTTCCCTCTTGAATCTTCAATATACTTAGTTAACTTATTTGCCTTGTTAAGAGGGTGTTTAGAATTTGAAATAATTTCTATAGAGTTCTGAAGTAGAGGTTCTGTTGGACGAGCATTTGCAATTCTATAAAGGATTTTTTTATCATCAGTAAGAGTAGCTGCTTTTATTCCATTTATAGCAATATTGTTAGCGCCTTGGATTTTTACATCTTTAATATCTTGAATTGTCTTTTCAACTAATTCCAACCTTTTTTCCTCTCTTTTCATAAGATAAATTAGTTTAGGTATTATAAAAATGTTTCCCCAAGATTTATAAGTGAAGATTGCTAAATATGGATATGTTAGAGATGATTATGAAGCCAAAAAGAGCTGAAAGAAGACCGTGGGAAATGTTTTTTGTAGGACTTGTTTATTCTGCACTTGCATTGCTATTAGTAAGTTTTGTTTTTTCTGCAGATACAACTTTATCCAAATATAGTGGGATGTTATTAGTAATGTTCACAGTTATTGCTTGTTTGCCTTTTATGTATTATTTAATTAAGCTTGAAGAGGGAAAAGACTTGGAAATTAATGACCAAGGAAACTTGGTTAAAGAACATTGGAAAGCACTCAGTGCATTAATGTGGTTATTCTTTGGTTTTATCGTTGGTTTTTCATTAGGGTATGTTCTTTTACCAGACCATACTGCAAATAATTTTAATGCACAAATAGAAGTTTTCTGTTCAATAAATAGTCCTCAAAATTATAATGCTTGTTTAGAACAAAATGGAATTATTACAGGAAAAGCCACCGGTTCTGGAATTGCTTTGAGTATATTTGCAAATAATGTTTCAGTTTTAATTTTTGTTCTGGTCTTTTCATTAGTGTTTGGAGCTGGAGCTATTTTTATTTTAGTATGGAATGCTTCGGTTATTGCTGCTGCAATAGGTATGTTTGCTAAAAGTGAAATTACTGGACTTCCTTTAGGTATTCTTAGATATATGATACATGGTCTTCCTGAAATTGCAGCTTATTTCGTTGGAGCTTTAGGCGGAGGAATTGTTTCTGTTGCAATAATAAGAAGAGATTTAGATAGTGATAGAAAATGGAATATACTTCAAGATGCGATAGTTCTGGTGATAATTGCTCTTTTGATATTGCTAGTTTCTGCTGTTATTGAAGTTTATTTTACTCCAACAATCATGAAATTGTTTTAACTAGAGTATAAAAAATCTTTTAAAGCCTTGTTTAATATATTTCTTATGACAACATATAGATGTAACTATTGTGGTTACAAAACACAGAAAGATGCAAGGCCTGAAAAGTGCAACTATTGCAGTAAGAAAGGCGGAATGGCAGAAATTGCAAATGCTGAGAAACTTCTTGAAGAACTATAAATTTAAAAGTCTTAGTTTACTAAAAAGAAGATGATAGAGCAATTAGTATTCACTGCAGTTATAGTTAGTTTCGTAGTAACTTTTTTCGGATTAATTAGTTGGATTAAAAAATGTAGAAAAGTAAATCTCTTATGGGAAGATATGAATAAATTTGGTAAACCTAAGAATGTAGCTGGTTCTGGAGGAATTGTTGTTTTGATTGGATTTTTATTTGGAGCTTTATTATATGTAGCAATTAGAACTTTTTTAACGGGAAGACTAGATATTGTTACTTTGAA
>CAZFJM010000031.1:0-4129 GCA_964519415.1 Candidatus Woesearchaeota archaeon
TTTGGAATTGCAATTTTAGAATATAAAACTAAAAAGATTTTAGTAAACATTAAAGATATGTTCTCAACTGAAAAAGGAGGGATGATTCCAAATGAGGTTGCAAAGCATCATAAAGAAATTGCTCCGCAATTATTTGAAAAAGCCCTTACCGAAGCAAAAATTACAAAAGAACAAATAAAATTCCTCGCACTTTCAAACGCTCCGGGTTTAGCACCGTGTTTGTTAGAAGGGATGCGTTACGCAAAGTCTCTTTCTAAAGAATTGAATATCCCTATAGTTCCAATAAATCATTGCATTGCGCATTTAGAAATTGGTGAAATAACTGGTGCAAAAGATCCGGTTTTACTTTATGCTTCTGGTGCAAACACACAAATCATAGCCTACGAAGCAGGAAAATATCGTGTATTTGGCGAAACTTTAGATATGGGTGTTGGTAATTTTATTGACACTTTTGCAAGAAATGCGGGAATGGGTTTTCCGGGCGGTCCCAAAATTCAAGAATTTGCTAAAGGCGGAAAGAAATTAATCGAACTTCCTTATTCAATTAAAGGAATGGACGTTTCTTTTTCAGGGATGTTAACAAAACTTCAACAAATGTTTGATAAGAAACAAGAAACAATAGAAGATTTATCCTACTCATTACAAGAAACAGTTTTTGCAATGCTAACTGAAGCAACTGAAAGAGCTATTGCTCACACCGGGAAAAAAGAAGTTTTAATGGGCGGCGGCGTTGCATGTAATTCTAGATTTCAAGAAATGGTTAAGACTATGGCTGAAGCAAGGGGCTGCAAATTTTTCTGTCCAGAAAGACCTTTGCTTGTAGATAATGCTGCTATGATTGGTTATTTAGGAATAAAAATGTTTAACGCAGGAATATTTCACACTCCAGATAAATTAGACGAATTAGACATTCATCCAAGAGAAAGAACAGATCAAGTGGACGTGACTTGGAAATGAAACAAAAAATAAATTGGTTCGTAATAATCTTTTCTTTAATAGGGATTATTAGTTTAATTCTAAGCTATTTTGTTCACTGGTCTTTTTTAATAATTACTTTAATTTCTTTCATAACAAATCAAAGAGAACTAATGAAAAGTAGTAAATAACCTAGACCAATAATTTTTATAAACCCTCTAATTTACCCACAATTAAAAGAACATGAGATTTGCACACTTCGCAGACTGTCATCTTGGTGGTTGGAGGCAAGAAGAGCTTCAGGCATTGAATTTTGATTCGTTTCAAAAGGCGATTGATATTGTTATTAGGGAAAAACCCGATTTCTTACTTTTAGCTGGAGATTTATTTGATTCGGCATATCCTCCTATTGAAATCTTAAAAGAAACATTTGCAGAATTCAAAAAAGTAAAAGAGGCAGGCATTCCGGTGTTTATGATTGCTGGTAGTCATGACTTCTCAGCTTCAGGAAAGACTTTTTTAGATGTTTTAGAAAAAGCAGGCTTCTGTAAAAGTATTGATAAATCAGAAGTTCAACCAGACGGTAGAATAAAACTATTGCCTACAAAATTTCAAGATTTAGTTTTACTTGGTTACTCTGGGAAAAAATCTGGGATGGAAATAGAAGATTTAAGAAAAGCATACATTGACGAAATATATTCTAACTCCATTTTTGCTTTTCATTCCACAATTAAAGATGTCGTAGGCACAATTCCTATGGATTCGGTAGATAAAGAAAGACTTCCTTTAGCAAATTATTATGCGATGGGTCACATTCATCAAAGGTTTGAAACTATTATGGGCTCTTCCCCCTTCGTTTATCCTGGTCCTATTTTTCCAAATAATTTTCAAGAGCTAGTAGACTTGAAATGCGGTAGTTTTGTAATGGTTGAAATGGATGGTTCAAAAATAAAAACAAGAAATATCTTAATCCCTATTAAAGAAGTTGTTTATTTAGAAATGAAACTAGAAAGCGGACTAACTGCAACTGAAGAAATAATTGCGGCAATAGATAAAATAAACTTAAGAGACAAGATATTTCTTCTAAAATTAAAAGGGACTTTAATAAAAGGTAAATCTGGAGATATAAGATTTAATGAAATAGAAGATTTTGTAATAAAAAAAGAAGCTTATTCTTTCTTGAGAAATATCTCCTCAATTCAAGTACAAGAAATGGATTTAGACATAAGTATTGAAAGTAATGAAGATATAGAAAAGAAAATAATTAGTGAATACTCAAAAAATAACCCTGCAGAATTTGATTTATTAATTAATGATGTTATGCACTCATTGTCTATTGAAAAAAACGAAGACGAAAAGGAAGTTATTTATGAAAAAAGACTGTTAGATGATTTAAAAAAAGTTCTAAATTTAAATGAGGTTCTAATATGATAATAAAAAAACTAAAAATTCAAAATATTAGAAGTTATAGAGAATTAGAATTAGAGTTTCCAGTTGGGACAATTCTTTTGTCTGGAGATATTGGTGCAGGTAAAACTTCTGTTCTTTTAGCATTGCAATTTGCATTGTTCGGATTACAGCCAGGACAAAAAGGAGCCTCTTTATTAAGACAAGGAGAAGAAACAGCTTCTGCAAAGTTATTGATGGATATTGACGGAATAGACATAGAAATAGAGAGGACGTTAAAGAAAAGTAAAAATGGAAGCATTACACAAGAAGATAGTATAATTCAAATTGGTAAGGAAAAATTTGAACTTTCTACTTCAGAATTAAAGAACAAAGTTATTTCTTTACTTGAATATCCTAAAGAATTTGCGAAAAAATCAGATTTACTTTACAAATATACAGTTTATACTCCTCAAGAAGGTATGAAAGAAATTATTAATGAGAGACCAGAAACAAGACTTGATTTAATTAGACATATTTTTGGAGTAGATAGATATAAAAGAATAAAGGATAATTCGCAAATATTTATTCAAAGAATTAAAGAGAATATTAAAATTAAAGAAGTGCAAATAAAGGAAATAAATAATTTAAGAGAAAAACTTACTTTAGCAAGTGAGGAGAAAATAAAAGTATCAAAAGAGCTTATAGATTATTCAACCGCTCTAGAGAAAGTAAGTACTGAAAAAAAGGATCTTAAAGAAAAAATAGATATTTTGAAAAAAAGATTGGAAGAGCAAGCAAGGCTTGATGTGGACAAATCAAAAAAAGAGGGAGAAATGCAGGGTAAAAAGGCATTAAAGATAAGATTAGAGAGAGAAATTACTACTTCTAATGTTCAACTTACAGAAAAATTAAGTTTTAAGCAAGAGTCCTTGGAAAACACAAATCTCCTTTTGCTTAAACACAAAAGAACCCTTGAAGATTTAAATCAGAGGTTTATGGAAGTTAACTCAAAAATATATTCTTATGAATCTCAAAAAGAAAATTCTTTAAAATTAAAAGAAAAAGTTATTTCCTTAGAAAATTGTCCAACTTGTTTTCAGTCAGTAACTTGCGATCATAAGGACAAGATTTCAAAGAAAACACAATTTGAAATAGAAGATGTTCAAAGAGACTTAGAGCAAAGAATAATGGAAAGAACGCAATTAGTAAGAGATATAGATGCAGAAAAAGAGTTCATACAAAAATATGAGCAAGATAAAATGTCTTTAGAGAAAGAGAAAATAAGATTTGAACATCAAAAATTAATAGAGACTAAAATAAAGAGCGATATGATCGTATTAGATCGGACTCATCAAGAGATTGCACTATTAGAATCTGAGATAAATTCTCTTTCATCGCAAATTTCTAAATTTGAAGATTCTAAAAAAATATTTGAACAGGAAAAAATAAAATTTGATCTAATTGATTTAGAATCTAGGAAGATGGAAATACGATCTGCAGAAAAAAGAAAAGAAGTTGAGATGTTAAAGAAGCAGGTTGAACAAATAGCGATTGAAATTGCACAGAAAGAAGGTATACGTGATCAGATGGCAAAGTTAAGAAATCTTCAAGATTGGTTTGAGGAGAAATTCCTTCCTTTAATTTCTTTAACTGAAACAAACGTGATGATCACGCTTAGAAGAGACTTTTCAAAGATATTCAATGAATGGTTTTCAACACTTGTTTCTGAATCTCTTTCAGTTAGGTTGGATGAAGATTTTACTCCTGTTGTAACTAATCAAGACTATGAAATTGATTATGATTTTCTTTCCGGAGGAGAAAGAAC
>CAZFJM010000032.1:0-4058 GCA_964519415.1 Candidatus Woesearchaeota archaeon
CAAATTACAAATATGAAATACCTAAAGAAGGAGACATGCTCGTCCCAGCAGTTATATTTGCAAATCAAAAAATATTTGAAAAAATAAAAGAAGACCGAACAATTATCCAACTAAAAAACATGGCTACTCTCCCAGGAATTATTAAGAATGCTATTGCATGCCCAGATGCCCATTCGGGATATGGTTTTTGCATTGGAGGCGTAGCAGCTTTTGATTTAGAAACAGGAGTTGTCTCACCAGGTGGAGTCGGTTATGACATTAATTGTTCAGTAAGGATTCTAAGAACAAACTTAACAGAAAAAGACATTAAAGGAAAAGAAAAAATCTTAACAAAGGAGTTATTCAAAGCAACACCAAATGGAGTTGGAAGCAAATCTAAATTAATTTTAAAAGAAAAAGAATTAGATGAAGTTCTCTCAAAGGGTTTAAACTGGTGTTTAGAAAAAGGCTTCGCAACAAAAGAAGACTTAGAATGTACTGAAGATAAAGGTTGCCTACCTAATGCAAACCCTAAAGACGTTTCTAGAAAAGCAAGAGGCAGAGGAATTCCACAATTAGGAACTTTAGGCGCTGGAAATCATTTTGTTGAACTTCAAATCGTAGATAAAATCACAAATAAAGAAATAGCAAAAGAATGGGGCCTAAAAGAAGGACAAGTAACTATCATGATTCACTGCGGTTCTAGAGGATTAGGACACCAAGTTGCCTCAGACTATATTCAACTTATGGAAGAAAAATACGGCTGGCCAAAGCAAGATAGAGAATTAGTGAATGCTCCAATTAAATCAGAACTTGGACAAAAATATTTATCTGCAATGGCTTGTGCTGCAAATTTTGGTTTTGCAAATAAACAACTAATTACTAATTCAATCAGAGAAGCTTTTAAAAAAATATTTCCAAAATTCAAAGCAGAAGTAGTTTACGATGTCTGTCATAATATTGCTAAAATCGAAGAACATAAAATAGATGGGAAAAATAAAGAAGTTCTTATTATGAGAAAAGGCGCAACAAGATCTTTCGGACCAGGAAGAAAAGAACTTCCAAAAGAATATCAGAAAACAGGTCAACCAGTTTTAATTCCCGGAAGTATGGGAACTGCAAGTTATATTTTAGTCGGAACAAAAGAATCAGAAGAGCTTTCATTCTCATCAACCGCACACGGCGCAGGACGAGTTTCTAGTCGTTCTTTTGCAAATAAGAATATTAGTGCTAAAGATGTCAAAGCAAGTTTAAACAAAAAGGGAATTGAAATTGAAGCAGGAAGTGAAAAAGGTTTAGTTGAAGAAGCCCCAGAAGTTTACAAAGATATTGACGAAGTTGTTATGATTTCGGATAAAGCTGGCCTAGCAAAAATCGTTGCAAAATTAAGACCTATTGGTGTTGTTAAAGGATAAAAAATTTTTAAATTCTAACTTATATTAGAAACCTAACGTGGATCAATACCATATACAATAACCACTATTGCAAGCACCACCACTGCAATCAGTATTATCAACACAACGAGAGTCGGGATAACACTCGCCATTGTGACAAAGATCACTAAAACATTCAGAGTTCTGGGAGCAAAGATCCCAATTCTTTTTTAAGCAAACTCCAACCAATTCTTTTGAACCACTGTTACTACATCTTTCAGAAACGCAACCATTGTTAGTCAAACAAGCCGAACCAAATTCACCATTTGTTGTACAGACAGAATCTCTACAATAACCAGAAAGACAATCCTCTTTATTTACACAAGCCATTCCCAATTCTCCATTACAAGTTCCTCCACAACCGTCTTTACATGTTTCTTCAAACAAAATATTCTCTGCACAAGAACAATTTGGTTTAATTATACCCATATGATTATTTCCACAAGAATCAGTACAATTAACATTAGTACAAATATTTTGGGCACAAGAGTTATTTGAAACACAAGCAGGAGTAACTTCAGGCACATTAGTTGCATAACCACTACTTCTACCAATCAACTTACCAGCACTAACTGCTACCAAATTAATATTAGCAGAACATAAAGGAATATTATCTAAAGAAAGAGCAGAACAAGATTTTTCGGAATCACCTGATTTAACAACAGGAACAACAGATATTTTTTCAATCTTTTCAAATTCAGAAGTATTCAAATAATAAACATTATAATCATTAGTAGAATAAGCAACTTCTTGTTCATTATAATCATAAGAATTGCCAGAAGAAGAAATAGAAAAAATTAATCCAGTAACATTAACCTCTGAGTTACTCTTACTCACTTGAACCATCGTAATATTTTGAGGTTTATAGCAAGTATAACCTTGTGAAGAAATAATTGAAACACCCGCATTTTCACAAACATCGGAAACAGCCAAATTCTCTCTAATCATAGGTAGAATTGTAACCCAAATAATACCAATAGCTAAAACAGTAATCATAACAATTAAAATTGTTGCCACAACAGCAGAAACCGCTTTCTTCTTTTTAGAACCACCAATCTTCATAAAAAAGAAAGTAAACGTTGCTATTTAAATATTATTAATTCTGCCACTTTAACTTAGGATATTCTCCTAATGTTAAATTCCAAATATTTGTATCCCACTCAAATCCAACACCTGTAAAAGTTGAAGGCATTTTCATTTCATCAGTTGTTCTACCGTTCGCACCCAAATTATAGTCTCCAGATGAACCAACTCCAGAAGTTTCTACATCCCAAAAAGAATTAAAATATAAGTAATAAGCTGTGTACGCTATGAAACCATTGCCACTCGAAGTACCTGTCGAGTAAGAATTAGATATTGTTCCCCCATACCTCGTACCGACGAAACCGCCAACATTCTGATTTCCAGTTACATTTCCAGTTGAATAAGAGTTAGAAATTACTCCATTTTCATGCGAGCCGATTAAACCGCCAACATTCTGATTTCCAGTTACATTTCCAGTTGAATAAGAATTGTAAATCGAACCCCCAAGGTAAACTCCACTTGGAGAATTAAAATGACCGCCAACTAACCCACCAGTACTTTGTCCTAAACCAAATACATCACCAGTTGAATAAGAATTATAAATTGTTCCTCCAGTTTGAAGTCCAACTAAACCGCCAACAGCATATCCTGAGCCGATTACCATTACATTAGCATAAGAATTATTAATTAATGCAGAACCATATTGTTGACCTACCAAACCGCCAACAACAGATCCAGTTACATTTCCCGTTGCATAGGAATTATTGATTACTCCAGAATTGAAACCAACGAGACCTCCAACTTCGGAATTACCAGTTATATTCAAATTGATCAATCCAACATTAGAAATATTTCCAGTCGAATAAACAAACAGGCCAATATAGTCCTCCGCAGGCCTATTTATATAAAGATTGTTTATAATATGATTATTCCCATTAAAATTACCACTAAAAGAATCTCCAGGTGCAACTACATCTCCACTTCCATAAACCCAATCATAAACAGGGATCCCAGCAATAGGCACAAACCCTTCTTCATTCCAAATACTTACACCAGTAGAAGTATTTGAACAATCAATATTTCTTAAAAGTATATAATTTGCAGTTAAATTATTAGAAATATTTTGCAATTGTTCACAACTATGTATTTCAATATAACCGTCATTATTGGTGTCGCCCATTGGCGGAATAACAATATTTCCATCTCCAGAATCATCATCACCATTGCCATTGCCATTACCATTTCCACCGGCTCTATTTATCAACCTACCAAAACTAACCTCTCCTAGATTAATATTAGCAGAACATAAAGGAATATTATCTAAAGAAAGAGCGGAACAAGATTTTTCGGAATTACCTGATTTAACAACAGGAACAACAGATAGTTTTTCAATCTTTTCAAATTCAGAAGTATTCAAATAATAAACACTATACTCAGAATTAGAATATGCAACTTTCTGCTCATCGTAATCATAAGAATTACCAGAAGAAGAAATAGAAAAGATTAATCCTGTAACATTAGCATCTGAGTTACTTTTACTAACTTGGACTATAGTAATATTGTTTGGCTTATAGCAAGTATAACCTTGGGAAGAAATAATTGAAACGCCAGTATTTTCACAAA
>CAZFJM010000033.1:0-3833 GCA_964519415.1 Candidatus Woesearchaeota archaeon
CTCCCAGTTCGATTCTGGGTCTGGGCGTATGGAGAGGGTGAGCAAAATAAAATGGCTCGAGCAAAAAATAATTACAGATTACCTCTAAAGAAAGAATCTATTCAAAGGTGTACAAATAGGCTTTCCACCTGTCATATTGGAAAATTAAAACATTCTCTAGATTTTTATTGTGAAGAAGGAACTCCTATTTATGCAGCCAGAGGAGGGTCGGTTGTTTTTATAAAAAAAGATTCTAATGTTGGCGGAATCCAAAGAAAATTCTACCATGAAGGAAATCGACTAGTCTTAGAGCACGAAAATGGGGAGTATTCTGCATATGAGCATATGAGGTATAGAGGTGTTGTTGTTGATATCGGGCAAAAAGTAAGAAGAGGCCAATTAGTTGCTTATTCAGGAAATACGGGCATAACTATGGCCCCTCATCTGCATTTTGAAGTTTTTAATAATCCTAACAGAAAAAAAGAGGAAGGAACAACACTGCAGATTACATTAAAAGCTCTTCTCGAGACTTCAAATTAAGAATTTAGAGAAACCTTTAAAAAGGGTGATTTTGTAATCATTTTAGATCGTAGTGAGTCTAAAGAAATTTAGATTTGTTTTGGCTTTGCACACTTACGTTTTAACGACGTGAATGCAAAATTACACAAAAATAAAGAGTTAGTCTCAAATATAAAACATGGGAGCACCTAATAAACCAAAAGCAGGAAGTCAGCAATATTGGCCTAGAAAGAGAGCTGAAAGAATTTTGCCAAATGTTAATTGGAATCCTATAAAATCTGAAAATAATAATTTACAAGGTTTCATCGGATATAAAGTCGGAATGACTTCTGTTTTTGTAAAAGATGATACAGCAGATTCTATGACTAAAGGAAAAAAAATTATCCTTCCAGCAACAATTATTGAGTGCCCAGGAGTTAAGATTTATTCTGTTCGATTTTATAAAAATAAAAAAGTTGTTGGTGAAGTAATTGTTTCTAATGAAAAAGATTTAAAGAGAGTTGTCAAAGTTCCTAAGCAAGCAGGAAAGATTGAAGATTTCAAAGCTGATTTCGATGATTTAAGAGTTATTGTATATTCTGAAGTTAAAAAAACAGATATCAAGAAAACACCAGATATGATTGAATTAGCTATAGGTGGAACAAAAGATCAAAAATTAGCATTCGTTAAAGAAAAAACAGGAAAGTCTATTTCTGTTTCTGAAGTATTCCCTAAAGGATTAGTAGATGTTAGAGGAGTTACAATAGGTAAAGGATTACAAGGCCCAGTTAAAAGATTCGGAATTACATTAAAATCACACAAATCCGAGAAAGGTGTAAGAAGACCAGGTTCATTAGGTCCATGGCATCCAGCTAGAGTTACTTTCGTAACAGCAATGGCAGGACAATTAGGTTATTTCACAAGAGTTTTATTAAATAATTTAATCTTAAAGTCTGGAAAGATAAGCGAAATGAATATTAACAAAGAAGGCGGATTCAGACACTATGGAAATATTAAGACAGAATTTTTAGTAATAAATGGCTCACTACAAGGACCTCAAAAAAGACCTTTGTTATTGACACCGTCATTTAGACCAACTAAAAGACAAACAAAACAAAAATTGGAGTTCATTGAATTAAGATAAAATGGTTAAAGCAAAATTATTCGACGCAAATGGAAAGGAAAAAAGTTCTGTTGAATTACCTAAATTAATTTCCGGAAATATTAGAAGAGATATTTTAGCTAAAGTATTTGAAGCACAAAAGAGAGAACAGCCATACGGCGCTATGGATTTTGCAGGTAGAAATTATTCCGCTGCAGGTATTTTAAGAAGAAAGAGACATGCATGGAAGGTTACATATGGAAAAGGTATTTCTAGAGCTCCAAGAAAAATTATGTCTAGACATGGACAGAGTTTCCAATGGGTAGGTGCGTCTGCTAACTATTCAAGAGGCGGCGGTGTTGCACATCCACACAGAGTTGAAGAAAATCAATTTAGAAAAGTAAACAAGAAGGAATTAGTTATTGCTATGGATTCTGCTTTATCCGGAACATTCGATATTAAAGCTGCTGAAAAGAAATATTCTATTAAAGTTGCAAATGCTGCTGTTGTTGCAGATGCTAAAATATTAGAAATGAAAACAAAGAAGTTTATTGAATTTTTAGAAACTGTTTTCGGTGATGCTTTTGTAAAACTATTAAAGCATAAAAAAGTAAGAGCAGGAAGCGGAAAATCTAGAGGAAGAAAATACAAATCAAATGCAGGATTATTAGTTGTTATCTCTTCAGACGAGAAAATGAATAGATCTGGTGTTGAAGTTGTTAAAGCTAAAGAATTGGCAATCTCTGATTTATCTCCAAATGGAGAACCTGGAAGATTTGCAGTTTATACTGAAAAAGCATTAAAAGAAATTGAAGGAGTTTGGAAAAAATAAAATGGTAGTATTAGAAAAAGTAAAAGCAACAGAAAAGATTGTAAGAATGATTGAAGCAGAAAACTTAATTGCATTCGAAACAGATAGAAAAACAACTAAAGACGAAATTGCTAAAGAAGTTGAAGAATTATTTGATGTTAAAGTTGCAAGTGTAAGAACACTTACAAGAAAAAATAAGAAAGTTGCTTATGTTAAACTAACTAAAGATTATGTTGCAGCAGATGTTGCAGCTAAATTAGGTGTATTGTAAAATGGGTAAAAGAATTATTTCACAGGCACGAGGACACGGAAGTTTTTCATATAGAGTAAGAAGAAAAGCATTCATGCTTAAACCAGCATATCCAATTAAGATCGACGGAGAATGGGAAGTTGTTAATTTAGAAACAGAAGCAGGACATTCATCTCCAATTGCAAAATTAAAAAATAAAGAAGGAAAAGTATTTTATGACTTCGCAGCATTAGGATTATATGTAGGACAAAAAATTAATTTCGGTGGAAAGAAAGACGGTGACGTTTCATATTTAGGAAAATTAGAAAATGGTACAAAGGTTTTTAACCTAGAATTAAGACCAAATGATGGTGGCAAATTAGTAAGAACAAGCGGAAATTCTGCTGTAATTATGAATAACGACGGAAAAACAGTTAAAATAATGATGCCATCTAAAGAAGAAAAAAGATTCGAGCTTGAATGCAGAGCAACAATTGGCGAAATTGCAGGTCAAGGAAGATTAGACAAACCAATATTAAAAGCTGGTAAAAATTTCTTCATTAAAAAATCAAGAAATAAATTATGGCCTAGAACATCCGCCGTTAAGATGAACATTATTGATCATCCATTCGGTTCTGGTAGAGGTAAGAGACCTAAGAGTAAGATTGTCAAGAGAATGGCATCCCCAGGACAGAAGGTAGGACATTTAAGACCAAGAAGAACAGGTAGGACTAAGAAATAATGGCAGTAAATATTAATGTAGGAAAAGTGAAAGCATTCAGAGGAAAACAAATTGAAGATTTGAAGTCCCTTGATGTTAGAGAATTCGCTGCTCTTTTAAACTCAAGAGAAAGAAGAACAGTATTGAGAAGTTTCCACTTAATTGAAAAGTTCCTTGATAAATCAAAGAAAGATGTTGCTAAAAATAAAGTACCTAAAACACAATTTAGAGAATTACCAATAGTTCCAGTAATGATTGGTTGGACAGTTGGAGTTCATAATGGAAAAGAATATACTCAAGTGAAAATAACAGAAGAAATGTTAGGACATAGATTGGGAGAATTTGCATTAACAAGAAGAACAGTTAAACACGGTGCAGCAGGTATTGGTTCAACAAAGAGTTCCGGAGGAGCGGTAAAATAAAATGGTAGAAGAGAAAAATAATCCAACTGAAGAAGTAAAAACTGAAAAGAAAATTGAAGTTAAGAGAGAAA
>CAZFJM010000034.1:0-3542 GCA_964519415.1 Candidatus Woesearchaeota archaeon
CCTAAGGCGTTTGATGGAAACCAACTATACTACCATTATACTAACAGCGCTTGAAATTAACTAATATATAACTCTTTTAAATATTACGTTTTATGATTATAGAACTGTTGCTTTGATTATTTTGACTTCCTGTAATGGCTTATCGTTTGTAAAATAATCCGAGTTATATTTAGAATCTATTTGTTTTATTTCTTTAAGTCCTTAATTTTCACAGTATTTTTACCTTTAATGATATATGTTTTAACTTTATGGCTACTATTATTAAACTGTAGTTTAATTTTAGTAAGATTTATAAACTAACTTCTTTAATTTCTTTTATGGTATTAAAACGAGAAATTGAATCAGAATTTAATAAACGCTCAAAAGTATATAAAATCATAGCATTAGTTGGACCTAGGCAATCTGGAAAAACTACTTTTTTAAAAACACATATTCAATCTTTGGGCGGGGAATATTTCAGTTTTGATGATCCTGATATTAGGATGCTATTTTCAGAAGATATAAAAAAATTTGAAATCCAGTTTATAAGAAAAGAGAAAGTTACCGTATTGGATGAAATTAATTATGCAACTAATTCAGGAATAAATTTAAAATATCTTGCAGACAAAGACCATCTTCTTTGGATTAGCTCATCTTCTGAGTTATTACTCTCTAAACAAGTTTTATCACATCTAGTGGGAAGAGTCTCTATTTTAAAACTTTACCCTCTTTCTTTGAAAGAATTTTTAATAGCGAAAGAACAAAGAGAGTTTAATAATTCTATTTTGGAAAGATCGGTATGGGAACACTTGACATTTGGAGGATATCCCAAAGTAGTATTAACGGAAGATGTTGAAATGAAAAGGACAATCCTAAAAGACCTTTACCAAACAATGATTTTAAAAGATATATCAAATACTTTTTCCATCTCAGATATTTCTTCATTAGAGTTATTTGTTAAGTACCTAGCAATCAATAACGGAAAGATGATATCTTATGAATCTATTTCAAAAAATATTTCGCTCTCCTTCCAGACAATTAAAAAATACTTAGATGCTATGAAAAAAAGTTATCTTATCTACGAATTAATCCCGTTCTATAAAAATAAACTTAAAGAGATAGTTAAACAACCTAAAATTTATTTTATTGACTGTGGAATGAGAAATATTATTGCTAATCAATTTGAATCAAATCCTTCCGGAGAAACATTTGAGAATTATGTTTTATCAGAATTAATTAAAGAAGGATTTGTACCAAAATATTGGAGAACTAAAGGCGGCGCAGAAGTAGATTTTATAATCGAACATAAAGGAGACATTATCCCTATAGAAATAAAACTAAATGCACATGATAAAATAGAATCCGGTTTAGACTCTTTTATAGATTCTTATAAACCTAAGAGAGCTTTTATTGTTAGTTATAACGCTTCTGCTCAAGAAAAGGAGATCAGACATAAAGATTGTATAATTAATTTTGTAAACGTCTTGAATTTGGTCAATTCTTTAAAAAATTAAAAAATATACTTTCTATTTTTGCAAAGATTACTAAAGTATGCTTGCTTTGATTATTTTGACTTCTTGTAAGGGTTTATCGTTTGCATTTGTTTGTACTTTTGCAATTTTATCAATAACGTCCATACCTTCGATTACTTTACCAAAAACAGGATGTTTTGTGTCTAAGAAAGTATTGTTTACAAGATTTATGAAAAATTGACTGCTTCCAGTATTTGGACCGGCGTTTGCCATAGAAATTGTTCCTCTCTCGTTTCTATTATGATCTGTAAACTCATCTTTTATTTTTGGAATTCTAGGATCCCCATAACCAGTTCCAGTCGGATCGCCGCCCTGAATCATAAAACCATCTATAACTCTATGAAATATAACTCCATTGTAAACTCCTTGCTTTACTAAATTTTCAAAATTGCCTGTAGTTATAGGACTATTGCTATAAAGTTCTATCTTTATATTTCCGTAATTTGTTTCAAATAAAACGACTTTTGAGCTGCTCATGTTTTTAGTTATTAAATATGCTCCAAGTAAAATTACCAAGATACTTATAAATGTTATCAAATAAACTTTTTTCTCTTTTTTCATATCTTAGAAAATAAACTATGCTTTAAAAATTTTATTAAAAATCAAAAGAATCCTTCTTGGATAAAAATCTGCCGATAAAATAAGAAACACCTATTATAAATAAACTAATAGCTGTTGGCCAAACCATAGGATATTTATTTGTAATTTTCAAATAAAGAGGCACTAGGGAAATAACGACTATAAGAAACTCTGCTGGAATTCTCAAAAGCACAGACCATGTTGTTTTTTTCATAATTAATTGAAGTATTTGTAATTTTTAAAGACTTCGCTTTACTAGAAAGACTCTTTTAGAGTTTCGATTAATGTGGGAGGGAGGATTCGAACCCCCGAAGGCACAAGGCCATAGAATCTTAAGTCCTACCCGTTTGACCACTTCGGTACCCCCACTTAAAAATCTGGAGCAAATCTCCCCTTAAAAAACTATCGGAGCAGAATAATTTCTATTAATCGAGTTTAAATAATTGAAGACACTATTAAATAGATGAATAAAAGAATAAAAATCATAAGAAGTATTGCTTTAGGAACAATACTGGCTTTATTTTTATTAATTGGTGCACTTGAAATTACTCGTAATCTGAACTACCAACAACTAGATGACGTACATCCTCAAATGAACTGTGAAGAAAAATATATTCAAAAAGGCGATGTTCTGATGATTATACCTCTTTGGCAAAACGATTCGATTGCAAATTATCCTGACTGGTGTAAAGAAATTCTAAGTTATAACAAAACACTAGGATTACATGGAATTTATCACACATATAATGAATTTCTTGGAAAAATTTCAGAAGAAGAACTAAAACTTGCGATAGATGAATTTGAAAAATGTTTCGGTAAATCTCCCGAGTTATTTGAACCACCACAATGGAAAATTTCTTCAGAGAATAGAGTTCTTGTTGAAAGATATTTACCAGTTACAAATGACTTACAAGGTATTTTCCATAAGACATATCACTGCGAAAATGAAGGTGAGTCCTTTAGGTTTTTAGGAATAAAGATAACTAACAAACTGATTGATTGGATTTAAATAAACTTTTATAGTCTCTTCTTGAATAAAATATTAAGCCCTTGTAGCTCAACCCGGATAGAGCAAAAGCATCCTAAGCTTTAGGTTGCAGGTTCAACTCCTGTCAAGGGCGTTAAAAACAACCAAGAGCAAGGTTTAAAAAGCCATAATTTATAGTAATTTTGAGACGGCCATAGTCGGTTGGTTCCACCTGTTCCCATTCCGAACACAGAAGTTAAGCTTCCGACGTTTATGTGTGTACTGCGCCCACGTGGGAAAGCATAAAGTCGTCTTACTTATATTCACTTAATTCCCTATTTTTTATTATCCAAACATTCTCTTCCAGAATCCACTAACTTGATCAATCTGTTCTTGTGCTTCAATGAATACTAACTGCTCTTCAATCTTACTTAATCTAGTTGCATATGTCTTTAACATGTTCTCATAGATTCTTGTATCTAATC
>CAZFJM010000035.1:0-3315 GCA_964519415.1 Candidatus Woesearchaeota archaeon
TTCAGAACAAGCACAACTATCTTAGCAAAACCATTCGCCTTTGATAGTCAAAAATCCAAGTGTAACTAACTTAGCCACATTCTCAGATTAAATTCTTCTGAATAGTCTGAACTAAACTTAGTTTCACTATCCAGAATTAAATATAACTATTTAACCGAACAATGAATAGTTATTACTTTTAAATTGTTATAAACATTTATTTATCTAAATTATTTTAATTATCTTATGAAACTTAAAGTCTATAAAATTGGTGATAAATTTGGATTTTCTTTTCCAAAAGAGGTCTCAAAAAACTTAGGTTTTTCTAAAGGACAAGTAATTAATTTAATGATTTTTAAAGATAATAAAGAAAAAGAGTTTATTACTAAATTTAATTCTATAATCGCAATAAAAAAAGAGGCTTCAGATTATTTAGATTTAAAAGAATCCGAATTTCTAGAAGTAAAACTATCAAAGTTAGAGATAATAGAAAAATCTAAAAATTTATTTAAAAAGGGCAAAATAGACTTATTGTGCTTGATTCAAAAGATAAAAGTAGATAGGGAATTCGTTTGTAATTCTTTTAAAAGAGGCGAAGAAGAATTTTTAAGAGTGTGGAGCTATCACAGCAGAGGTTCTTGCAAGGAAGTAATTTTAAAAAGGTTTATTGACGCAGACATCTTTGGAAGATTTCTTGGACAACTTCAAGCTGAAGGAACAAAAGAATTTAGATTCAGATTAGAATTTGTAAATAAGTCAATTCAAGAACATGAAGACTATGTAAGATATTTATCTTTTGTAGGTATTCCAAAAGAAGAGTTGAGTGCTGGATTAATAACTCATCCAGATTTGTTTAATTCAATTAACCTATCCGAATTTGAATCAAAACTAGGATTAAAGATTATTAATATTTCACAGTCGAATAAGTCGCGTAGAGGATATGGATACAGAATTTATATTGGAAGTACGATACTTTCAGAAATTATTTTGGGCTCAATGGATTATTTGAGAAAGTTACTTGTAAAATCTGAATGGGATACAAACCTAACAATTTTAGCTTCCGGTTTTTTAGCAAAGTTGTTTAACGGTGATGGTTCTCTAGAAGTTATAACTAAAAATCGAATTACTCCTGAAGCAAGAATCAAGATAGTCGATCGAAATTTATCCTATTTAGACGATTATAAAACTATTCTTGAAAAATTTGGCTTCAAACCGCAAATAGATAAGAAGTATATTTATGTTAGATCTTATGCAAACCTTGAAAATCTACTAACTCTATATCGAATAAAAGCATTCTATCAAACAGATAAATGGAAAAAATTAACAGATGTAATAAAAGCCAAACTAAGCTTAGCCAAAAACTCTTCATTAAAACTTACAAGTCTAAATGAGCACTATCCAGACGAATTATCTGATTTCTCGAAGCAGGACTAACTAAGTCCAAGGCCTCGCGAATAAACTTAAATAATCTTATCCGAATAAGCTCGCAAGACCTTCAGCTGCCTCAGCCTTTGGCTCTTCTTTCTTCTCTTCCTTAGGTGCTTCTGCTGCTGGTGCACTAGATGCAGATGCAGATGCGATAGCCGCATTAGCTAACTGCTCGTCAATATTCACACCGTTTAATGAAGCTACAAGGACTTTAACCTTGGATTCATCAACAGATGCGCCAGTTGAGGAGATAACTTTCTTCAAGTTAGCTTCATCTACTGCTTGACCTAGTTTGTGCAACAAAAGTGCCGCGTATATGTATTCCATTTTTATTGATTATCTCCAGTTTTAATTAGAGATTGTAATGCTGCTTCATGTGAAGCTGCTTTTCCTAATACGAAAGGTAATGATTCCTTTGTAACGAAAGGTAATGAAACTGCAAAAGCAATAGATTTTGCGTACATGTTCTTTAATATTCCAAGTGTTTCTTCTTTGTTTACTTTGATTCCAGAATAAACTTTTCCATTCATATAAGCTGCAACTGGTTCAATACCAATTTTGAATGGGATAATGTTCAACTTAGCTAAAACAGCAGCTCTTTCAGGAGTGATTGGTTGGCCTTTTTTACATATAATTGCTCTTGCTTGAATTGCTAATTTTCCGCCTTCAACTTTAACTTTTAATCCTACTGCAGATAAAGCAGAAATATCTGGGCCTGGTATTAAATCAGTTCCGCCAGCTTCAGCATAAAGATCTTCTTCAGGTATTTGTCCTGCTTTTGCCTTTGTTGCGGATTTACTTTCATTTAATGTTCCAGCAATAATAAAAGCATCTTCATTTGAGAATAAAAGTGCACAGTCAGCATCAACATATTTTTCTAAATCTTTCATTGCAGGGATGCCTGCTTTTTCCATTGCTAATTTAACTAAATTAGACTTAGCAACTTTTATTTTAGCATTAACTCTTAATTTCTTTTTAATATCTTGGAATTGTCTTGATGGTAATCCTTTAATAGAAACAACCATAATTGTACTATATTTCATCAAATCAACTAATTGCTTTACTGTAGCTTTCTTAGAATCTGAAACATGTGTTTTATGCTCTACCATTTTACTTATCTATTGCAACTGGTTTACCCATAGTCCATTTAATTGAAATATCTTTCATATTATCTTTTCTATTTGGAAGTAATTCAGAAATAGCTTTGATAACTTCTGTAACGTTTTCAATCAAGTTAGCATCAGTCATATCTTCCTTTCCAACAGAAAGTTTGATACTCTTTTCTTTTACTCTTAATTTTGTACTGCTAGACATTTTCTCAACAGCTTCTTTGATGTTAGCTTCAGTTTCTTGCATAACTAAACCTGCTTGAGGTGTTGGCATTTTTCCTAAAGGACCTAAAAATCTACCGAATTTTGTAGCAACAGCAGCCATTAATGGTGCAGAAGCAATAAACGCGTCGTATTTTTTAGCTAATCTTTTCATAGCTTTATTGTCTTTGTATAATTCAAATTCTTCTTTTGTGATAGTATCGATAATAGGGGACTTCTTTGTTAAGAATGCACCAAGATGTTTTACAGGTGGATGTGGTAATTTAACAACAGTATTAATAGATTCTTTTCTCGGATCAATTTTTTGTAGATTTATGACTAAGTCTAAAGATTGAATAAATTTTCTTTTTTCTTCAGTTCTCAATTGTTTAATTGCTTCTTGTATTTTCATCGTAAATTGTACCCTACCAAACTTTTCCCGAAGGTAAAAGCTCTTTACAGACTCGTTGGTCTAAGGTCTTAGTAATTATTATGTGTTTTGAGGGTTTTTAAACCTTTTTAGTTTAAGGTTGAAAATGTGCAATTATTCTAAAACTTATAACTGATCACATAAATACTTAAAAAGGAAAAGTAAATT
>CAZFJM010000036.1:0-3258 GCA_964519415.1 Candidatus Woesearchaeota archaeon
GCGAAAACTGCTTCTTATGGGCATTTCGGAAGGAATTGTTTTTCTTGGGAAAAAACAGACAAGATACAAGAACTAATCAATGCAGTGCAATAGTTGTTTGTTTTTTCCACAACTAAACATTTTAGATTTTTAATCAGGTTTTGTTGGGGGAAAATTTAGACAAAGTAGATGAATTGAAATCTGCCATTTTGTAAATATATTTCTATGAGGTCTTAAAAATATCGGAAATGTTTTTAAATGATATATATCTGATATATATGATAAGATTTATAAACCAATATATATCTTATATATATATAAATGAAAAAAGAAGGTGAACAGCAAATAGTAATTAAGTTTTCTGGAAGTGAAATTATAGAGAGAGAAGTATCAAAATTTGGTACCGGGGCGCATATTATTGTACCAAAAGAGTATGCTGGAAAAAATGTAAAAATAATTTTTGAGGAGGTAAGAAAATGAGGCACAAATCTTTTAGTTTTCTATTCGTAATTCTATTCACTCTTAGTCTCTTCGTTCTCGTTGGTTCTGTAATTTATTCTGTTAGTCTTTCGAGTTCAAATGTTATAGATTCCAACACAATAACAGAACCTAATAATGTAACTCATTTGCAAATTAATAATGCTGTTTCGCCTTACGATGGACTGGTTGGATATTGGAGTTTTGATGGAGATAATACAACTACTGCTTACGATTTGTCTGGAAATAATAATGATGGAACTTATACTGGTGGAGCTTATTCAAATGGAACAACTGGTGTTTATGATAATGCTGCGGTATTTGATGGAGTCGACGATGTTGTGAATGTTTCTAATTCAGCAAGTCTTAATATCTCTGGGAATATAACTCTTTCAGCTTGGGTTTATCTTAATCCGGGAATTGCTGGAAATGGTGATATTATACACAAATTGAATGGAGCCACAACATCTTATCTTTTAATATATGTTAATGCGGATAGTTCTCTTAGAATTTACTCCGCTGGTTTTGGACCAGTTGTAGTTAGTGTTCCTAAGGGAGTATGGTTGCATGTGTTAGGAGTTAATAATGGAACAAATCTTTCTCTTTATATAAATGGTACTTTAAGAGGAACATCTGCAGGTACCCCCTTAGTTGGTTCAACAACAAATTTATATATTGGAGCAAGACCTACAGGAGGGAATTTCTTCAATGGTTCCCTAGACGACGTAATGATTTTCAATAAATCTTTAACTCAAGCAGAAATCACAGCAATTTATACAAATTCATCTGCTAGATTTAAATCTTCTGGAACAACTACTTTGAAACAGCAGACTTTAACTGAAAAAGCAGGAGTTGTTAATTTAACAATAAACGCAACTGAAAAATTATTAGGAAGCAATGTAGCTGGTCGAGTCGCATTCTGGGATAAATCTGCCGAATATAAAACATATAATGAAACTGGATACGCGAGTTTTGATGGGGTGAATGATTATGTGAATATATCTGGATTAAGTAGAAGTGCAATAGGTAAAAATTCAACTTTTTCTTTTTGGGTTAACTATAAGGGTAATCTTTCTGCAGGATATACGCCTATGATTGCTTTAAGTAGCACAGATAGAACCTATAACTTTTTTATAGGTAAAGATTCTGGCAATGGAAATATCGGCGTAGAAGATGGAAGTTGGAACCCTAATTCTGGAATAAGTATTAATCCAAATATATGGTATTATATAACTTTTGTTAGAACCAATGATGGAGGGATTACTTATCTTAATGGTGTAGCTTCTACCTCTAATATGACTTTTAGTAATTCATTAGATACTGGAAAGATATCAATTGGATTAGAAAATCAAGGACCTTGGTATTTAAACGGCTCCATAGATGACGTAATGATTTTTAATAGAAGTTTAAATTCAACAGAAATCACAGACATTTATAATTTAAATAGAAGTAAATACAACGGCTCAACTTCTGGACTGGTAAGTTATTACTCTTTCAACTCTTTATCTCCTCGAGATGATTTTGGGAATAATTCTGGAACAAGCACAAATGGAGTTTCCTATTCTCCTAAGAATACTGCTTCTAATTTTAATCTTAGTGGTTTGGTAGGATATTGGTCAGGAGATGGAAATGCAAATGATTATTCAGGAAATGGAAATGATGGAGTTTTGAATAATGGAGCTTTAACAAATGCGTCAGGAGTTTTTAATAATAGTTTCGGGTTTGATGGGAGTAATGATTATGTTTCTACCTTTGATGCAAATTTAGTTTCTAATTTTACTACATCCTTATGGTATAAAAGTAATAGTTTATCTGCAACACAAACTATTATTAGTGATTACGATAGTTCAGTGGGAAATCAGGGCTGGGCATTGCAGTTTAGAACAACAAATTCAATTACTTTTTCTCATGGCGGAAGTGGCGGTTATGAAAATCAAGATACGGGTTTAGTAGGTATGGATGGGAATTGGCATCATTTAGTTGCTGTGGTAAATGATACGGGCGTTAGTGTTTATAATGATAATGTAAGGGCTTCTGTAGTTTTTGCTCCTACAAAACCAATTGGTAACTCTGGATATTTAATTCAAATAGGGAGAAGTCCCGTTAATGCAAATTATTTCAACGGTTCAATCGACGAAGTAATGATTTTCAACAGAAGTTTATCTGCAACTGAAATAAACGAACTTTATATCAAAGGACTTGCAAATTGGAATTATAGCGGAGTTTCATGGCAAAATTTTGGGAACAATCAATTCGTTTCTGGCTCGACAACAAATATCCTTCCTGAAATAAATTTGACAGCAAACTCAACGAGTTTGTTTTATTCGCCTGTTGCTTGGTGGAATGTTAATTTCTCTACTATAAACTCTGTTGTGCCGACTTATTCGGTAGATACAACTTCCGCTAATTCTACACAGAACTGGATTTTCGCTAATTTTACAGTAGATTACGAACAACTTATAGTTTTTAGCAACATAACTTTGTATAATAATACGGGTTTAGTTAATTCCTCAAGCGCGAGAGGGATTAATTTTACAAACTTACCAAACGCCATCTATTATTTGAACGGAACGGTTACTAGTACTTCTGGAATTGTAAATAATCTTACTACGAGAATAATAATTTCGGATAATGTAAATTCTACTCTGAATATTATAAGTCCTCAAAATAATACTTTCTCTAATAATGGAACAATAAACTTTACTGCAAATTCATCTGATAATGTTGGAATAAAAAATGCTACTTTAAACATAACTGATTTGAGTGGAAATAATTGGGGAAGTTTTGATGGTTCTACAAATT
>CAZFJM010000037.1:0-3198 GCA_964519415.1 Candidatus Woesearchaeota archaeon
ATTGTAATTGGATTTGTTATATTAATTGCACTTATTTCTGTTTTAGTTTCTGCAATAAATACTGCAAATACAATGATCACTTCAGTTTTAGAGAGAACTAAAGAGATTGGCGTCTTAAAAGCAATTGGTGCGAAGAACTCGGAGATATTCAATATATTTGTTTTTGAATCTGGATTTTTAGGGGCGGTTGCAGGAATCCTAGGAGTATTAGCTGGTTTCTTAATCACATTTGTTGCAGGAACAGTATTAGATAATTTAGGTTGGGGATTTTTAAGCCCACATTATTCAATAACATTATTTTTAGGATGTGTAATATTTGCAATAGTTACTGGCGCAGTATCAGGAGTAATACCTGCAATAAATGCCTCTAGAACAAATGTAGTAGATGCATTGCGTTACGAATAACTTCATAACGCCCGCCTGTTCGGCTAAAGATATGAATGATTTGATAATATAAAATCTAGAACTGTGTAATATTTAAATTAAAATTATCTTTTCTTAGCTTCTTTATTTCTTCTTTTATATAACCAGTAGCCAATTCCTATTACAACGATAGCTAAAACAACATAAGTAGTTATAGGAGTAGCTTTTTCGTCTGCTTTTCTCTCAGTAAATAAGCCTGTTTGTAAAGAAACGTTCTTGTCTATTGATCTTCTAAATCCTGCATTGTCAGTATAAAAGATTCTTACAGGAATCAAAGTGTCTGAAGGTTTAACTTCGAATTCTGCAGAAGTATATTCATTTGAATCTAAGTCGCCAATAATTTTTGTCTTTGCACCCTTAACAACCAAGCTAGGATAGTCTAACATTTCAATTGCAATAGATTTTACATCTACTTTAGCAATGTTTAATACTTCTAAACTAAGTATATTGGTGTTAAAATCAAAATTTTTCACATATACTTCAAAATCTGCCCGAGTATCTTCAACATTTAAATTAAATTGTTTTGATTCAATTCCTGTTGATGTTCCTTTAGATAATAAAACTTCAATAGGATTATCTCCGTCTACCGCCTCAGAATCTACACGTACTTTAAATGCAACTAACTTATGAGTTGAATAATCTTTTACATATGTACCAGATTTAAGAGCTACCTTACTATCTTGGCCAGGATCGAATGAAATAGGATATTTATTTACTAATTCAAATGAAATATCCCCGCATACAGAATCAGAAATATCTTCTATTTGAAAAACTAATTTTACATAATCTCCAGGAATAGCAGGATAAGGATCTTGACTTAAAAGTTGAACTGTCGGATTACATTCTGTGTTTGTTGCAAGGATAAAATTAACATTAAACAAAATAAATGCTAAAGCCAATACTAAACCTATCACCTTCTTCATAATAATAAAATCCTTTGTTTCTTTTTAAATCTTTTGAAATATATTCACGAGAATAGAAGTATTTAAAAAGAGAATTTTATAGAAATTGATAATTAATAATTGAGGTTAAAATGGTAGCTAAGAAATGTTGTGTATATTGCAAGGGCGATGTTCCTGACGAGAGAGCTATGGATGTTTGTGACCGATGCGGAAGAGCCGTATGGGGAGAAAAAATGTTCAAAGCGATTGTTGAAGGTACAAATAATGAAATGTCCAAAGGCAATATGGAACTTGGACGAGTAAGTGAATCTCGTTAAATTTTAGAATACTTCTCAAAAAAGAGACGTATACAAAGCTAATTTTATTTCCTTTATATCGAATTTAAGAAATCTCAGAATTTCTTACTGTAGGAAGATTTAAAAATGATTATTTTGTCAGATTATAATGAAAGCAGACTCAAATAGCAACCAAATTTTATTTGAGAAGTTTGACTCCCTCGATAAAGAAGAGATTCTTGTCGCTAGGAAAATCGTTGAAAAATACGCTCAGAAAATAGAAAAAATTACTGAGATTAAACAAATAAAGCTTGAAATGAAAGCACACTCAAAAGTCAAAGTGAATAACTTTGAAATTAAAGGACGTGTAGAATACACGCAAGGTGTGGCAATATCAGATCAACAGGATATAAATCCATTCGTTGCAATTGATCTTGTAATGGAAAAAATGTTCAAAGAAATACAACATAAAATAGATAGAAAATAAAAAATGGCACAAATAGTAAAAAATGTTAGACAAAGAGGAAAGATCCAACTTAGTGAATACTTTAAAGAATTAAAAATCGGAGATAATGTTGCAATAATTAATGAAGCTAGCATCCCTTCTTCTTTCCCACAAAGAGTAGTAGGAAGAACTGCAAAAATAGTAGCAACTAGAGGAAATTCTAAAGTAGTTGAAATTATGGATGGAAACTTAAGAAAACAATTTATAATACACCCAATCCATTTGAAAAAATTAAAATGATAAAAGACCAAAAACCATTAACATATGCAGAAGTTTTAGATTTAGTTGGAGAAGGCGAAAAAGCAAAGAAAGTTAAGGATTTTATTAAAATGTTCTATAAATTAAAATCTGCTGATGCAAAAAAACTTTCTGAAGAATTAGCAGGATTAGACTTAATGAAACTTAAAGAAGAATCAATTGTGAGTATTGTTAACTTTATACCACAAGATGCTGCTGACCTAATTAAAATACTGCCTGACGTATCTTTAGACCAAGAAGAAATCACAAAGATATTAGACATTGTGAAAAAATATTAAAATGGAAAAGGAAGAAATTGCAGTAGTATTAGATTACCTACCTTATGGATATCCATTAGAGGGAAGGACTATGCCTGTTGTTCAAGCAATAGGAAAAAATAATTTCACATTATTACAGTTAGCTCCAAGAAAAGGAGAAAATTTCCAACAAGCGGAAGAAGTTTATATCGGTGAAGGAAAACGAGATAAAATTCAATTCATTCAAGGAAGATTGTTGAGAGAAAAATTAACAGAAAGTGCTAAAATGCAACTTACTGATTTCATCTCAAAAGCGGTTAAAGAAAAAGAACAACAATTTGTTGAATTTTTCAATAAAGCACAAGCTATAAATACCCGTCTTCACCAGTTTGAATTACTTCCAGGTTTTGGAAAGAAGCATTGTCAAGCAATCCTCGACGAGAGAGACAAAAAACCTTTCGAATCGATGAGCGAAATTAAATCAAGAGTTTCAGGACTTCCAGACCCTCAAAAAGCAATAGAAAAAAGAATTTTTGAGGAATTGACAGAAATCCAGAGACACAATTTATTCATAAGATGAGCGAAGAAAAACAAATAGC
>CAZFJM010000038.1:0-1605 GCA_964519415.1 Candidatus Woesearchaeota archaeon
TAATTTTCTAAATGATCTAGAATTTCGCCCTGAATATCTTCGACTTTTCCAATTCCTTCAATATGATAGATAGTTTCACCAACACTATCAAAGTAAGCTAAAACAGGTTTAGTCTGGCTGTGGTAAACTCTTAATCTTTCTCTTACAGTTTGTTCATTATCGTCAGCTCTGCCTTGTAGATTAGCTCTTAAAAGAAGTCTTTTCATAATTTCTTCGTCATCTACTTCAAGGTTTATTATTTTAATTTGATTTATTTTTAACTCCTGAGTCATTTTTACAAGTGCTTGTGCTTGAGGAACAGTTCTAGGAAATCCATCAAGTAAAACTTTCTTATCTTTATTTTTAATCAAAAACTCTTTAATAATTCCGATAACTGTTTCATCTGGAGCTAAATGCCCTTGAGCAAGAAGAGCTTCAACTTGTAGTCCTAATTCTGTTTTATTAGCAATAGCTTCTCTAAGTAAATTACCTGTAGAAATATGAACAAGTCCTAAATTCTGAACTAGCAAATCTGCTTGCGTTCCCTTTCCGCTTCCTGGCGGTCCAAAAATAATCATCACACTCATTTCAAAGAACCCTAATTTATTCAGTTTTTAAAGATTGTTATTCACTTTTTTCCAAATTTCAAAAATTCATGTGCGGACTTTGCAGCTATAGCTCCTTCCGCAGAAGCAACAACTAATTGCTTGAAAGAAGTATCTGTATTATCTCCAGCAGCATAAACTCCTTCAATGTTTGTCTTACAATTTCTATCAATAACAATAAAACCGCCTTCATTCAACTTAACACCTAAAGAATTTACAACTTCAATAACTGGTGCTGCACCAATTTCAATAAAAATACCGTCGACATCAATTTTCAAATTCTTACATTTTCCAGGATCAGGACAACCAACAGATTCTTCTTGTTTCAAAACAATTCCTGTAACTTTCTTATCTCCTAAAATTTCAACAGGATTTGTAAAATAATTAATTTCTATATTTTCTTTTCCATGTATTTTTTTCAAAGAAATTGGTTCGCATCTCATTTCAGATTTTCTATATGAAACATAAACTTTCTTTGCAATCTCAGATAAATATAATGCGGCTTTAGCAGCAGAATCAGAACCACCAATAACCATAACTGTTTTATTTTTGAAAAACATTCCATCACAGGTTGCACAATAACTAACCCCTTTACCAGTTAATTCTTTTTCTCCTTTAACTCCTAATTTTCTATGTTGCATTCCTAACGCAAGAATAACTGTTTTAGCTTGAATCTTTCGTTCTCCAACTTCGACTGAGAATTCCTTACCTTTCTTTTCAATAGAACTAATTTCTCCATCGATAAATTTAGCTCCTGCTTCTTTAGCCTGCTCAAGAACTTTATTCATTAAATCTGCTCCAGAACCAATAAATCCGGGCCAGTTCTCAATATGTCCTGCAAGATTTCCAGCTCCGCCAAAACTTTGTCCAATAACAATTGTTTTAAGATTATATCTAACAGCATAAATCGCAGCAGTCATGCCTGCAATTCCTCCACCTAGAATCATCACATCATACTCTTCTTTTACCATAATAATATTCAAGATTTCTGTCTTTTAAAACTTTGTTAAATCTGTTAACT
>CAZFJM010000038.1:1705-3122 GCA_964519415.1 Candidatus Woesearchaeota archaeon
AGAAAGTAATAACCTGCACAACAAGACCAAAAAGAGAAGGAGAAATAGACGGAAAAGACTATTTTTTTCTTTCGAAAGAAGAGTTTGAAGAAAACCTAAAAAATAACAAATTTTTTGAATTTGCAAATGTTTATGGTAACTATTATGGGAGTAGAAAAGAAGACGTTGAGAAAATTCTTCATGAAGGTACAAATGTTTTGTTCGTAATTGATGTTCAGGGTGCAGTAAATATGAAGAAACTAGATCCTGAATGTAAAGTAATTTTTATCCAAGCAGAAAGTTTAGAAGAATTAAAAGGAAGACTATTAAGTAGAAAATCAGATGATGAAAGCGTAATAGAAAAAAGACTCTCAACTGCTCTAACAGAAATGGAATCTGCACAAGACTTTGACTTTACGGTAGATAATTTACATGACAAATTAGGCGAAGCAGTAAGAGGTGTAGAAAAGATAATCTCGGCAAAAGTTTAAATAACTATAAAACAAGAGTTAACTATGGCAAAAAAAGAATTAACAGTTGAAGAAAAATTAGCTTTGATTAAAAGAAATACTGAAGAGATAATCTCTGAGGAAGAGCTTAAGAAAGTTTTATCCGAGAAAAAACATCCAGTAGTATACTGTGGTTATGAGCCCTCCGGCCCAATGCATTTAGGGCATTTTGTTACAATCACCAAGCTTATGGATTTTGCAAAAGCAGGGTTTAAAGTAAAAATTCTTTTGGCAGATGTTCATGCGTTTTTAAATAGAAAGGGAAATGAAGATTTAATCAAAAAAGAAGTAGATAACTGGAGAAAAACAATTAAGGCAATTGGTTTTGATGCAGAAGTAGTTCTTGGTTCTAGTTTTCAATTCAAACCAGAATATCAGATGGATATAATGAGAATGGCTCAAGCTTTGACAATAAATAGAGGTTTAAGAAGTATGCAAGAAGTTGCAAGAGATATTGACAATGCCACAGTTTCTCAAATGTGGTATCCTTTAATGCAGATTGCAGATATAAAATATTTAGAAGCAGATGTAGCTGAAGGCGGGCTTGAGCAAAGAAAGATTCATATGGCTGGAAAAGATTTGAAAAAAGAACTAGGTTATGATTTTGTGGCAGTTCATACGCCTCTAATTACTAGTTTGAAAGGTCCTGGGCAAAAAATGTCTAAATCACTACCTGGCTCCGGAATTTCAGTTACAGATTCATTTGATGAAATAAAGAAAACAATTAAAGATGCATATTGTCCAGAGAAAGTGGTTATTGACAATCCTCTTTTACAAATAGCTAGATTAATAATATTTCCGAGAATTGACTCTTTAGACATAAAAAGACCTGAGAAATTCGGAGGAAATCTTTCTTTCAAAAGCTATTCTGAACTAGAAACTCTTTACTCAGAAGGAAAACTTCACCCTATGGATTTGAAAACTTCAGT
>CAZFJM010000039.1:0-2894 GCA_964519415.1 Candidatus Woesearchaeota archaeon
AACTCCCGACCCTCGCATTACGAATGCGATACTCTACCGACTGAGCTACTGTGGCCTAAAAATATTCTCGGTTTTATGGTTTATATTCTTTTAGAAAAAATTATCTGAATTTGGTGCGTCTCTAATTTTGATAAATTTGTAATGTGCGGATTCTGTTGGTGATTTGCATTTTCTGCAAGTATCTGTTAAATTATATTCGCTACATTTAGTACATTTTTTTAATTTTGAGGGCATTTTATTTTTCCTCAATTGAGAATTCTTCAAAGTTTTTCTTTGCTTTAGCTTCTATATTCTGTAAAAATTCATTAATGATTAGGTTTGCTTTTTTGTAATCTTCTTCTTTTACTTTTATTTGGAATGTTCCTGCTGCAAGATATGTTATTTCAATAATTGGATTTGCGTTTTCAAATAATGTTTTTATTTTATTTATTCCATCTGGTTGAAGTGATTTTAATTTTACAATTTTCTTTACTTCAACTTCTTTTTTTCTTTTTTGACAAACTTTCTTTATCTGTTCTTCAAATTCTTTAGGAATATATTTGGAAATTATAGTTTCATCTTCTCTTGCCTTTGTAAAGAATTCTGAAAGTGTTGTAAAGTCTATAAGGATTTTTTGTTCAACTTCTTTTGCATTTTCTTTTAGTAAGGAATTTATTACTGATTTTGCTGTCTGCTCTTGTTTAAATTGTTCAAGTACTTCTCCTCTTTCTTTAGATGTTACTCTTCTTAATGAAAGGTCAATATTGTTTGAAGAAACTCTTAAAACTTTACAAACTATCTTCTTATTAGGCATTACATAATCTCTAATATTTCTAATTCTACCGGGTGCTACTTCTGAGAAAGTTATTGTTCCGGAAGTGTTTTCGTCTATTTTTATAAAAACTGATGTTCCTTCTATACCTGTTACTGTACCTAATATTAAATCTCCTTCTTGTAAGCTCATATAAATAGTTAGAATGGTCGGTTTAAAAAGGTTATAGTTTGGCAGTTATAGTTGGTGATTTCAGTGCTTGAATTAAACTTTTTACTTGTTCTATGTTTTCTCCGTTATAATGTATTGCTCTTGGAGACTTATAATCTTTATTCCATTTTCTTAATGGGAGTATTGCTCTTCCTTCTTTGTTATAATCTAGCCAGGCAGTTACATAGTCTGGCCAATCGTCTATAAGGAGATCTCCAGGATATCTTCTTTTTTTAAGAGTAAGGTTTATGTTGTCTGCATCTGGAGTATTTTTTTTACACCAAGAAAGTTTTTCCCATAGGGCGAGAGGGTATGTTTCTGGCATTTTAGTTACTATTTCTATATTTATTCCTTCTGACCTCATTAAGTCATATAATTCAAATCCATCGTTTAATTTTGGTAAATTTTGCCACCATCCTGGTTGGGACATGGTATGTCTAAGAAGATTTCTTATTTGGAGAGTACACTCTGGCGAGCAATAATTTACACTAAAATTTTTTTCATTTGGTAAATATTTTTCCACTTCTCTTATTTTTTGACTGGTTGTATCACAAAGAGTATCATCCATGTCAAATAATGCTACTAGTTGTTTCATAATTACTTAAGAACTTCTTCTACTCTTGCTCTTATCTTTGCGTTTCCGCCAGAAGGTAGGGCAATTATTCCATCACATTCAGAACATCTTACTTTTGTAGATGCTTTTCCAAATATAATTTGAGAATTTTTGCATTTAGAGCATTTTACTCTTACAAACTTTGATTCTGCTTTTGCTTCCATAGAATTCTGTGGTTTGAAGGGTTTAAAAGGGTTTTGATTTACCAAAAAAGTTGAATAATAATTCGCCAAGGCTTTGGGACAGTTAGATTTTCATTACTTCTATTTCTAAGGCTTTTCTTAGTTCTTCTACAAATAGTGCTTCATCTTCTTTCTTTATTAGGCATCCTGCAGCCATATGGTGTCCGCCAACTTCGGCATCTATATTGTTCATTAAAATTGTTTTTTCCAATACTTCTTTTAGATTTTTTCCCTTTCTTCCAGAAACTCTTGCCGATACTTTGATTTTATCTTGATTATATGCCATTCCAATTAAAACAGTGCCTTCTTTATAATCTAAAGAGGAAGAAAGAATAGAAGTTATTGTTCCGATTACTGTGTCTTTTATGGAGTCTTTAGCATTCATTATTGTAAATCCGTTTCCAGTTATTTTCTCTATTTTTTGTGCATTTTTTAAAGCATCTATTAGTTCTTGTTTGTATTGCACATAAATTTCTTGTGCTCTTTCTTTTGCATGTTCGTGTTGTAGACAGAATGAAAGGGCAATTTCTGGATGTCCTAATCGCGAGCAAGCATTAACTAATACGGACAGTTCTCGGACATCTTCTTTTCTATTAAAAAATTTCATGATGTAAATATTACCTATTATCTCTGTTTTTTCGCCATGCGAAGCCATACGGATAAGTATGGATGTTACAAGTTTTGATATTTCTTCTTCGTTTAATTCATAAAGAGTTTTTTCTGAAGAGATTTGATTTTCTCTTAATAATTCTGCAACTCCTTGTGATGATCCGGTCACTCCTGGGATATAAAAGCCAGTAGAATATTCTAAAGATTTTCTTAAAGGTCTTGTTGCTGAAAAGATTAATAATGATTTCTTTATTTCCAATCCTTCTGCATCATTTAATATTTGTTGATAAATTTTATTTATTTTTGTTTCATGTCTGTCTCCAATCATTCCGATAATTGCTAGTGATGATAGGTCTTTGTTTTTTTCAGATATTGCTTTAGAGAAAAGATAGCATACTCCTGCTCCGCAGATTTCTTCTTCTGCAAATAGATGGGGATTTATTATCTTTATTTTATCATTTAATTTTTCTTGATTTATTTCATGATGATCTAAAATAAAAATAGGGTTTTCTAAATTTTGAAAAGAATC
>CAZFJM010000040.1:0-2857 GCA_964519415.1 Candidatus Woesearchaeota archaeon
TAAGATAGGGTTCTAACTAGCTTTAATATTTTGGTATTGCTAGTGTAGATAATTGGTCTATCATGTTATTGGAAAGAAGTAGTGGTTTTTAAGATTATTGGTTTACTAGTTTCTCAAAATTATTCTTAAATTCTTCTAAGTTATCTGTAGGGATTCGTGCACCGCAGGCTTCTTCATGGCCGCCGCCCATTGCTCCGTCAATTCCTTTCATTGCTTTCATTAAATATTCTTTTGCTTTCTTTCCTCTCATTGAGATATTTCCGACATCTTGTTTTTTGTAAATAACTAAGACATGTTTGTCTGGATTTTCAAATTGAAGTTTGTTTGCAAGTTCTGATGACATGCTTGTTTCTCCAGCATACTCTAATAAAATAAGATTCTTTCCAACATTTTCTCTCTTTTTTAATAAAATATTCAGGTGTTTAATTAATTGATCATATTTTTGATGCAAATGCTTTGTTTCTATGTTTTCATCTAGGATATCGATAGGATTATTTGATTTTATGAAAAGACGAATCATGTGCAAAACATTTGTTGTAGAATCTTTAAGACCAAAATTAATCATAGAAGTTATTTTTCCTATTTCAGTTTTATACATACAATCGAATGGGCTTTTTATTGTTGATAAGAATTCATTATTATCTTTTGCATAATCCTTTGCAAATTCTGGCATAAAATTATCGCCTATACAACCTGTAATTGCTAACCATTGATCTACTTTTCTTTCAAATATTTTGTATGCTAGATATGTTGTAGGTTCGGAAGTTGGAAAGCTATTGAAGTAATTTACCATTTCTTTTATTTCTTTATCTATTTCTACTCCATGATGATCTATCCAAGTTATTGGAATTGCTTTTTCAAAAACTCCGTCGATAAATTCTTTGCTTACTTGAGGTTTATCTAAGATAAAAACATGATCTGGATTTAATTCTTCAACTTTTCTTAAGTATGTTTTATCTAAATCTGGGAAGGACTTTATTGCAACTCCCTTTCCTCTGCCTATTGCTTTTTGGAGAATTATAAAACTGCAAAATCCATCAACATCATTATCAAAAAAGAAAAGGGGATTTTGGGATTTTTCTAATGAGTCTCTAATCTCTTCTATTTGTTTTTTTGATAGCATTATAGGACGACCCTTCCTTCAGCTATTTTTTCTCTTAATTGTGCAATTTCTTCCTTTATATTTATTGTATTACTTTTCAAGATATCTTCCATCTTGTTTGTATCATCGTTTAGGATATCATTCAAGGAGTGATATTCCTTTACTATCGCAAATGCATCTTTTTCAGAGATGTTTAATTGAGACATGAATCTATATCCTCTAGGAGAAACGATATCATCTAGTTCTTTTTCAAATACTAATCTTGCAATTGATTCAATTTCTATCAAACCATCAAAGCTTAAATTTTCTAATAGAAGTTTTGTTTTCTTTAATGATAGTTTTGCATAGTCTCTTATTAGTTCTTCTTCTTTTTTTTCAACTCCTTTTAGAAGTTCTTTAAATCTAAGATTCATTAAAGTACCCTCTTTTCCAACTTCTATGAAATCTTTTTTCAAGGTTTCTGAATTTCTTAAAATTATTTCTGATCTTTGGATTATTTTACATACATCTGAAGCAGAAACCATATTTGTTATTTCTAATAGTCCTATTTTATTTGTTAGATCGTCGAAAACTTCTCTTTGTTTTTCTAATAGTTGTATTGTATTTGTGATTTCTCTAAATACTTCTTCAGTAGGTCTTAGGTAACATTTAGAGTTTCCATAGTATAGTGTTGTTTTCTTTCTTCTTTCGGAAATAGTGATTACTAATGTATTCAATTGTTTTGCTGTTTTTTCTGCAGCTTTGTGTCTGGTTCCAGTTTCATTTGTAGGAATGGATGCATCTGGTGTGAATAAAACGTTAGCATAAAGAATTCTTCTCATATCTGCAGAGATCACTATTCCTCCATCCATTTTACATAATTCAAATAATCTTTGAGGTGTGAAACGGCAGTTTACTCTGAATCCTCCCTCAATTACTTTTTCTATTTCTGGCGTTTCAAAAGCAATTATTGCTCCCATTTCAGATCTTAGAATATCAGCTATTACAGTTCTTAGTGCTGTACCTGGGGCAACTTTCTTTATTTGCTCGAACATTAACTTATCTTTTTCATCCATATACTATTTCTCTTTTTTTTATCTGTTTTGATTTTAATATTTTTAGTATTTAAATCTATTTCACAACATATCTGGCATCAGCGACCACATAATATAACTCATTTACAATTAAAGGATTTATATCTAATTCTATAATTTGAGTATTTTTTTTAATTATTTCTTGTAATTTTTTTATTGCTTCTATGCAATTTTTTATTTCTCTTTCTAATAGTTCTTTTGAAAATTTAGTATCATTTATCATAGCAATAATTTCATTTTCTTTAATTGGCATAGCTCTGAATGTAACGTCTTTTTCTTTTTCTATATTTGTTCCGCCTTTTCCGAACATAATAACATGTTCAAATTCTGGTGTTTTTTTTATTCCTAAAATTATTTCTTTTCCAGACATTTGTTTCTGAATAATTGCTTCTTCGAAATTCTCTATTTTTGAAATTAAATCAAATTGTTTTTCAGCTTCTTGTAAAGAATTAATGTTTGTTTTTACTCCGCCTGTTTTTGCTTTATGCATAACTTTTTTAGAAGATATTTTCATTACCCATGGAAAAGGAATTTTTATTTTTTTTAGATTTTCTTTTTTATTTACGAATGCTCTTTCTACTACGTTTAATCCGTTTTTTTCTAAGAAATCCTCCGCCTCTTTTTCTGTATATTGTTGCATACAAATTGATAGGTGCCTGTGTATATAAATATTTATAAACTT
>CAZFJM010000041.1:0-2662 GCA_964519415.1 Candidatus Woesearchaeota archaeon
TGAATGTTGGGACAAAAGAAAAACCAAAACCTCAGATGTCTGAGAAATTATTTAAATTTTTAAAAAATAAAAAAGGATTTTAATTATCTTTTTGATTACAATCTTATTTATAAATACTAATTATTTTATTAAAGAATGTCAGAAGAACTAGGTAAGAGAGACATAGATTTTATTAGAAGGAGAACAGAAAGAAGAGGAATTATTATTTTAGATATGCCTCGTCCAGGATTGAGTTCTTTACCATATGACGACGATCGCAATAATTTAGCCTATGTTCAAGATGACCTTGATGCTGTTCATGAAGCAGGTCTTGGTTCTGGGATGCATATTTGTTATGAAAGACATTTATCTAGAAATAGGTAAAACTTTATATCTTTTTGGCTGAAAAATTATTATTATTATTTTTGATTACAATAATTCTTAAAAAGGAAACAAGTATCTTTAATTCATGGAAGAGTTAAATAATTATCTTAATAAAGAGGGTTGGCGAAGGGATTTGAATCAAACCTATGAGCATGTAAATAGACTTTATTCTTCTGCAGAAAGTCAGTATGAAACAGGTATGTTATTAACTGGCGGATGGGCTCTTTCTGCTTTATCAACTATTGTTTGCGATAGTCCTAGTTCTATATTTGCATCAACAGGTTTAACTGCCTTCTTCTTATTAACAGAAAGTTTGAATACTTCTGCTTTGAAAATGCGAGTTGCAGATTAACAAACTTTATAACTCTTATATTCTTTCTTGAGATATGGCAGAATTTATTTATTATTCAAAATCGGCAGTAACTGCTGGAAATTTTATCAAAGACGATCTAATGGCAGCAGGAAGATTAGATATTGCTATAAATGTTCTAATCTCTGCATTTTTTTTATCTCATGACATTAGAAAAGATGTAAAAATGCACTTGATATTTGATGGTCCTCCAAACCCTCCCATGCATATACTAATTCAATACGATAAAGACCTAGCTATTTCTAAAAAAGATGTTGCTGGATTGATTAAAAGAATTTTATTCAAGGCTCCAAAAGAAAAAGGAAAAGTTGTAAATCCGGTTCCTGGTTGTTTTGTAGAGAAAAAATCTTTTGAAGCATTAGTTGAAGAACTAGCTGCAAACGGAAAAAATGTTTATTTGTTAGACAAGAAAGGAGAAGACATTAGAAACCTAAAATTAAAAGGCGATGAAGTTTTTATTTTGGGCGATCAAGATGGTTTTCCAGACGATAAAAGACATCTGCTAAAAAGAATAGATAAAATAACTGTTTCTCCAAAAATGCTTTTCGCATCTCAAGTTTTAACAATAGTTCATAACGAGTTAGACAGACAAGAACAATAATTAATATAAACTAGGTAACTCTTAACATTTTATGAAATTATTAACTCCAAATCAAAGACAAGAATTAATTGAAAGAGTTGCTCTAAGATACCATCCAGAGGGGCTAGAAAGATTGAACGAGACAGGCAGTATAAAACAATATCTACCTCTTTACCATTATACAATTTGGCAGCCTAGTAGTGATAGTCACTTATTTGTTACAGAACTTTTTGGAAATACAGATTTTCATTTGAACACTCCTGGAAATTATGTCGGGCAAAGACTCCAATATTGTGGTGGATATAGTGGTTTGAATTCTGTTGTTTGCACTTGGATTGGAAAGAGTATGATTGCACCAGAAAATATGTTACATAATGAAAAGACGGTTCACGGTAAAGAGTTGAAGCTAAGCAAAAGACAACGCAAAGATATTGGAGGACAGCTCATGGAATCAGTTACTCACCGCGTTGTTAGTCCTATGGTCATGAGTCCGGGGTTTACTGTTCTCAGTACTGGAAAAAGTCTGGACAGAAAACTTAGAGAGAATTTTGACAAATCTCTTATCTATCTCTATGAAATGGTGGGATCAACGCCAAATCCTTCAACTTTAAGAGATATTGGCGGAGAACAAATTTCTGGAACCTATTATGTTTCTTAGTACAATAATCCTTAAATATATTGATTCTAATTTTTCTTTATGTCAAAATTATTTCACGATATAAGGCCTGAAGAATCATGGGATTTATGGTTAAGCGAACAATTTTGTACAGATTCTGAAAATATAACTGAAGAGGGAAATGTAGCTTATGGAAATGAGGTGGCAAGACCATACCAGTTACTAGTTAGAAGAAGTAGATTAAATAGTTTTTTTGAAAGGTTTACGAGAACAAATAAGAAAGTAGCGTTGCTTTCGGCACATGGTGGCACTCTGTACGGAAAGTGGAAATGGTTAGATTTACCAGATACTCAGTCAGCACATAGCTACTCTTCTGTCGATGAGTGGGTAAGAGCAAGAGATGAAGAAGACTATGGTCTAATTATGGTGGGGGTTTGTAATCCTGACAATTTTAGAATAAAAACAGAGAGAACTCCCATAATTTTCCCTCAAGGAATAATTGGGCTCATGTGTGATTATACTGCTGTAGGCTATAACCCTCAGACTAAAAGATCTACAAAGAGATTTGTAGAGCGATTGGGAGATACGAAATATTTGAAAAAATCTAATTAAAATTGAGAATAGATTAAATATAAAAACCCTCTTCTCTCTTAATCAATATGACAAAAAAAGCAGTGAAATTTAATATAAACGGAACAGTTCAAGGCGTTTTCTTTAGACAGTTTTGTAAAGA
>CAZFJM010000042.1:0-2581 GCA_964519415.1 Candidatus Woesearchaeota archaeon
TCATAACGATAAATAAAACAATTATTCCGAATAAGAAAACTAAAACAACAATTGAGAATAAGATTGTAAATGAGTTTACATCAAATTTAGATAACACGGAATTCTCATCCGCGACGTTAAATAAATAACTTGAAGTAGAAACAGAGTTTCCATATTCTGTAACAATTCCATAAACATAATTCCCAAATTCCAAATCAGAAGGAATAGATATTGTCTTAGTAAAAGAGGTTTCAGAACCACCAACAACACTATTTTCAGTTTCTTCAGAAATAGTATTTCCTGCAAGATCTTTTATTATATAAGTAAGTTTAACTGCGTGACTAGTCTTATCTAAAACATTATACAACTTAACATTTATATTTGATTTAGATCCCGGAGCAATATCTTTTGAAGCAGTATTAGCATCTATAATTGTAAAAAATAATGGATTCTTAGTAGAGACAGAAACGATTACAGGAACTTCTTTACTTCCACTATCAGTACTTACTAAAATTGAACCAGAATGAATTCCAGACTTTATACCTATAAATTTTATACCTAACTCCTTGCTCTCTCCAGAGGGAATCATTAAACTGGACTGTTCAAGTTCCATTACACTATCTAAATTTTTAGCAGATATTTCAAATAATCTTTCATTAAGTAAATTAGTTATCTTCAAACTTGTATCTAATGTTTGATTTTCTATAAGCTGAGTCTTAATTACAACATTGTTAAAACTAAAACCATCGTCATCTGAATTATTATTAAATTGTGAATATCCCCAAAACCCTAATAAAATTATACATAAAATACTTACTCCAATTAACAATTGTTTTTTACTCATTTTTCCTCTTTTTCTTTATAGCCTTAACTATATCTTGAGTATGTTTAATCTCATTTTTATACCTTTTGATTAATACAACCAGTACAGCAAATATAACCAAGCTTATTGCAAAGACAACAAATAAGGGTAAATTATTTTTATTAACTAGTGAAGCGGCAATTATAAACTTGGAGCTAGAAGTAGCAACTCCTCCTTGATAAAGTGCTTCTACGCCCAAAACATAATCTCCAGGAGGTATGCCTATTAAATAAGTTTCATATTCGTAAGACTTTTGCTCAAATACCATCAATGTTTCGCTTTCTTGTGAATAAACTTTACCATCGAAATCTTTAATCACATAATTAATAGTTACATCTTCTTTTTCTTTCTTACCCATCTGGATCAAAGTTATTTGTGATTTCAAAGTATCGCCTGCCTTTTGCAATTTAAGTTCTGCAGGGATATCCAAAATTACGTCGAATAAACTCTTTTCAGAATCTACATTTAAAGCGAAAGTTATAACGAATGATTTACCGCCTGCTTCAGAGATAACTATCTTTCCAGTATATATTCCAGGTTCAGTAGGAGCAACAAACTCAAATTCAACAACCCTATCTTCACCAGCACCTACAACTATTGAACTTTCTTTAAGAGTTACAATGCCATCTAAATTATAAGTTTTGATAGTTAATGGTACATCATTCTCACCATTATTAGTAATAACAAACTTATCGAGAGACTCTCCACCGCTAATTAAATTAAGATTGAAAGAATCTACATTTACGCTTATTTCTTTACTTAAAGGAATTACTGGTGCTGTAGCTGCACCGCCACCGCCGCCTCCTGCTGAAGGGCCAGCCACTACAGGTAAGCTATTTATTGTAAAACTTCTAGTTGAAGAGTTTCCAATATTTCCGAAAGAATCAGTACAATTAACACTCCAAATATGGCCTGCTACACTTAAACCAGAAATCGTTGCACTAGTTTCAACAAAAGAAGTCACATTAGAATTATTATTTACCCTACTTCCATCCACAATAATACTACAATTTGCAATTGTATTTACCTCACTAACATTATACTTGAATATTAAACTATTAGATGTTGTTGAGAATCCATTTGCAGGAGATAATAATTCTATTGTTGGGGCAATTGTATCAACAACGAAACTAACATTTGTAGAATTAATATTTCCTGCAGAATCATTAGCATACGCAATCAGAGTATTGCTTCCTTCTGTAAAGTCTACATAGACAGGGCTTCCAATACTATATGCCTGATCAGTCCCATTCCAATTAAACCAAACATTTTCTAAATAAGTTTCATTTACAGTTATATCTACTAAAATAGTTGCATTACTATAGTTTTGATTCAATGGAGAAATAACCACTATAGGTTTAGTTGTATCAACAGTTATTGTAAAATTACCTTGTCCACCAGCTGTTGTATTTTGTGTTGAGAAGAAATTTCCAGCTAAATCAAATACATTCCAGAACCAAGTATAAGCACCCTCTACTAAATTAACCACTACGCCGATTGTTGCTTGAGTTACTCCATTCAAGAATACAATCGTAGAATTAACTAATCCGCTAGCATTGTAAATATTCAATGTAGCATTTGATAATCCCCTATCATCTGAAACATTTAACGTAAAATTAACAGAATTATTTACAAAAGTTGCATTTGCATTTAATATTGTTGCATTAGGAGCAGTAATATCGAGGGTTATATTTCTAGTTTCAGTTGAGTTAAAGTTTCCAGCGAGATCATATGCAGTAG
>CAZFJM010000043.1:0-2562 GCA_964519415.1 Candidatus Woesearchaeota archaeon
ATAAATTACTTGTTCTTGTATTTTTTCTTGTTTTTCTTTAGAAATTGAAGGCATAGAATACTTATTCGGTTTTGAGTTTATATAGTTTTTGGAAATTACTAAATAAAATCTTCTAAAAATAGAAAAATATAAAAAGGAAAGAAAACAAGAGATATATAGAATTAGTTTTATCTAAATTTCACATATAATTTACTTTATGAGCGTTCTGTATAATAATACCTATGCACGAAAAGATGAAGAATTGATTGAAAAGCTAGATCCTCTTGTAAAAGAATGGTTCTTTTCGCGATTTCCTTCATTTTCACTTACTCAGAAGTATGGAGTTTTACCAATTTTTGAAAGAAAGAACATTTTAATCTCTGCACCAACCGGAGGAACAAAAACCCTAACTGCATTTTTATCAATTTTGAACTATTTAGTTATGTTAAGTAAAAGAAATGAGTTGGAAGATAGGATCTATGCAACATACTGCTCACCTCTCAAGGCACTAAGTAATGATATTTTTGTTAATTTAATAAAACCTTTAGAAGAAATTGAACAATTAGCGGAGAAAAAAGGAATAAAATTACAAAAAATAATAGTAGGGTTACGTACAGGAGACACAGATGCTAAAGAAAGAGCAAAAATGGCTAAAAAATCACCGCATATTTTAGTAACCACTCCTGAAAGTCTAGCAATTATGATTAATTCTCCAAAATTTGTTGAGAAATTTGCAAGATTAGAGTTTATGATAATAGATGAAATACATTCTTTAGCTGAAAATAAAAGAGGAACACATCTAAACTTAACAATTGAGAGACTTCAAGAGATATCTATCATGCCTATTGTAAGAATTGGACTGTCTGCAACAGTTTCGCCATTAGAAAGAGTTGCACATTACTTAGTAGGAGAAGGTAGAGACTGCCTAATTGCAGATATTGAAATGACAAAAAAGGTAGATTTGGAAATTTTGAGCCCTGTTGAAGACTTTTTGAACACAAACAATATTGAATTGGCACACAAATTATATGAAATGCTAGATACTTTGATACAAAAAAACAAAACAACACTTATTTTTACTAATACAAGGGCTGCAACTGAAAGAGTAGTTAATAATTTGAAAGAAAGATTCCCAAAAAACTATATAGAAAATATAGGTGCACACCATTCTTCTCTTTCTAAAGAACATAGGCAAGAAATTGAGCAAAATTTGAGAGATGGAAAATTGAAAGTAGTTGTATGTTCTACCTCTTTAGAACTAGGAATTGATATAGGTTATATTGATTTGGTCGTTTTACTAGGGAGTCCTAAGGCCGTTTCAAGAGCAATGCAAAGAATAGGTCGTGCAGGACATCAATTACATGAGACTGCAAGAGGGAAATTTATAGTAAATGACTTTGATGACTTGGTTGAATCTGCTATTATCTTAAAAAACTCAAAAGAGAAGATAATTGATGAAGTCTACATACCTGAAAATTGTTTAGATGTTTTGGCTCAGCAAGTATTTGGTATGGCTATTTACAAAACCTGGAAAGTTGATGAAATGTATTCTTTAATAAAAAAGAGCTATTGCTATAGAAATTTAGATAAAAATGACTTTTATTCTGTAATTTCCTATCTTGCAGGAGAATATGAGCTTAAAGTTAGAAATCTTTATTCAAAAATATGGTTTGATCCTGAAACTAATGAAATTGGTAAAAGAGGAAAACTTGCAAGAGTTATTTATATGACTAATATTGGAACTATCCCTGATGAAAGTTTTACAACTGTTGTCTTGAGAGACGGAACACCTATTGGTAAACTTGATGAAACTTTTCTGGAAAAAATGAAAAAAGGAGATGTGTTTGTTTTAGGAGGTAAAAAATACCACTTCTTATATAATAAAGGTATGAAAGTTTATGTTATTCCTTCTGATAGAAGCCCAACTATTCCTTCTTGGTTTTCTGAAATGCTTCCTTTAAGTTTTACAACTGCTTGTTCGATTGGAAAATTTCGAAGAGTTTTAGATGATAAATTTAGGGCAAAAAAATCTCCAAAGGAAATAAAGGAGTTAATTAAAGAATATGTTTATTCCAACGATAAAATTGCTGAAACTATCTATAATTATTTTGAAAAACAGTTCAAATATTCAGTAATACCGAATGATAAAAAAATATTAGTTGAGGAATATAAGATAGATAAGAAAAAGTATGTTGTGTTTCATAGTCTTTTTGGAAGAAGAGTTAATGATGCACTTTCGCGAGCTTGCGCGTTTGTTGTTGCCTCCGCTAGAAAAAGAGATGTTGAAGTGGGTATAAATGATAATGGATTTTTTATTGCTGGAAAAGATATTGAAATTGAAAAGATATTAAGAGGATTTAAGATGCTTGAGAAAGACAATATTCAAAAAGTTCTTGATGAAGCAATTGATAAAACAGAGGTTTTGAAAAGAAGATTTAGACATTGTGCCACTAGAAGCCTTATGATTCTTAGAAACTATAAAGGTTATACAAAGACTGCTGGAAAACAACAAATGTCTAGTCATTTCTTACTTGCAGCAGTTAATAAAAGTACAAAAGATTTCCCTATTTTGAAAGAAGCAAG
>CAZFJM010000044.1:0-2509 GCA_964519415.1 Candidatus Woesearchaeota archaeon
ATGATTACTGTTGCTGCAGTAGGTCTTGTCTGGGCAGTTGTTATTCCAATGATAAAAGATAATCTTGGAGTTTCTTCGTCTTGTAAAGATATTGATATTTCTATTGATACCTCTGGAGGGTATACTTGTTACGATTCTGCTCAGAAGATTGTTTCTGTTCAGGTTAAAAGAGGTTCGGGGGAGGTAGGGGTTAGAGGTGTTAACTTTTTATTATCTTCTGGGGGAAACTCTTATTCTGAAAATTTGAGTTATAATTTTGCTCAAAATGAATATCATACTTTTTATGTAAGTGCGAAAACACTTGGTGCAATCGACGGAGTTTCTCTAGCTCCTGTTTCTAGTACTGGTAAGGTTTGTGGGAGTATTTCTCTGGCAAGTAGTTTATCTAATTGTGTTAATTTAGGAACTGTTGAGACAATAAATGATGAATATTATCCGCAGTTTTCTGGTTATTCTAGTAATACGAATAGTTTTTTAGATATAGGAACCGGAATATTTAATGTAACTGTTTTGAATACTAATGGAACTGTTTATTTAGAAATAAATGGGACAAATATTCTTGCGATAGGGAATAATAATGTTTATAGTGTTTCTACTCCAATTAGTTCTGCTGGAACTTATTCATATAAATGGTATTCTTTTGGGAATGGAACGGCGAAGAATTATAATGTTTCAGGAGATAATAATTATGCTGTTGGATCTGCGTTTGCTGGTGGAAAGGGAACAACTGGAGAGCCATTCCAGATTACATCTTGGACACAATTAAATAGTGTTAGAACTAGATTGGATAAGAATTTTATATTGACTACTAATCTAAATTCTTCTACTGTCAATTATTCAGAGATTGGAGATAATTGGAATCCTATTGGAAGTTCTGCTAGTGGATATCAATTTTCAGGGAATTTCAATGGAAGTGGCAAGACGATTTCTAATTTGAGTATTAATAAAGTTGGCGTGGATAATATCGGTTTATTTGGATATTTAATTGGAACTATTTCTAATACCGGATTGATAAATGTTAATGTGACTGGCGGCTCTAGAGCAGGTGGTTTAGCAGGATATTCTGCTGGAACAATAACCAATTCTTATGCAACTGGAAATGTAAATGGATCTTCCAGGGTTGGAGGTTTAGTAGGATCTTCTGCTGGAACAATAACCAATTCTTATGCAACTGGAAATGTAAATGGATCTGGTTTTGTTGGTGGCCTAATTGGACAGCAATCTAATGGAGCAACTTATAATTCTTATGCAACTGGAAATGTAAATGGGTCGGGTTCGATTGCTGGCGGGCTTATAGGGCATAATGTTGGAACAATTTCTAATTCATATGCAACAGGAAACGTAACTGGTGGTGGTTCTTGGATTGGAGGTCTTGTGGGTTTTATGTTTCAGAGTTATCCTACTGGAACAATAACTAATTCATATGCAACAGGAAAAGTAACAGGCTCTTCTTCCGTTGGGGGAGTAGTGGGAATTTTTAATGGGCAAGCAAGTAATTCTTATTGGAATATTAATACTTCTGGAAATAATTTAATGTGTGGAAATGGCGATGGAAGTTTTGGATGTATTACTGCGAATGGTTTAACAACTGCTCAAATGAAAAATCCAGATACGTTTAGTTTTTGGGATGCATCTATTTGGAATTTAACTCAAGGAGAATACCCACAGTTAAAGTGGCAGAATTAATTTAGTAACCTTAATAAATATAGTTTTCATTGATATTTTATGAGGGATTTAGAGGTGATTGATTATTTTTTGAGAGTAATGGGTGAGACAACTCTTAAGTTGGAGAAAGCTGTTAATTCTAATAATATAGATGAAGCTGAGAAATTGAAAAAAATTATTGCAGAGATTTCAAATAGTCTTTCGGAGGAGCTGGTATGAGCTTAGATGATTTAAAGGCAAATATTTCTGAATCTAAAAAAATAGTTTTAAACATTCAAAATCTTCGTCAGCAACTTAAATATTCAAATCCAAAAGTTAGAAGTTTGATTATGGCAAATATTAATTCTTCTTTTAATCGTCTAGCTTTGATTAATAGAGCTATTCCAGATATATTGAAAAGTATTTCTGCAGTAAAAAAACTTACAAGTGCTCCGATTAAAGAGGCTCCTGAAAAAAAAGTTGTTAATTTTAAATATACTTCTGTAAATTCGGGAAGTGCTAGTGTAATTGCATTAAAGAAAGAAGATAAAACTAAATTTCTTAAAGAACTTAGTTTATCCGAGTCTAGCCTTAAGAAATTAAATAACACTAAAGGATCTACCCAAGATATAACTCCTAATCTTTTAGCAATAGTTTCTACAAAAATATTTGGTGGATTAACTAATAAATATGTAGACAGTTTTTCTGATTTGAAAAAAGATTTGCAAGAGTCAAATTCTCGGTTTCTTCTTCCAACTTATTTATCTATTGCTTTGTTTATTAGTTTTTCTTTGTTTTTTTTGAGTATTATTTTAATGGTTGTTCTTGCAATTTCAGGGGTTTCAGTGCTTAGTTATTTTTGGGT
>CAZFJM010000045.1:0-2482 GCA_964519415.1 Candidatus Woesearchaeota archaeon
AATAATTATTTAACTTTTGATGGTAATGATGCAGTAGCTATTTCTGTTAGTAAATTACCTACAGGGTATTCTCCTAGAACAATTTGTCTTTGGGCAAAGAAAAATAACCCTGTTAGTTGGGAGTGGGCATTTGGATATGGCACTTTATCTATACCTACTTCTTTTGCTTTAGGAGGACCAGGTACAAGCTTAGATCTTTCTGCATATGGAGGAGATATGTATGTTGCAGACTTTTGGCAAGCAGGAGTATGGAGACATACTTGTGGAATGTATGATGGGACAACTATTTCATTATATGGCGATGGTGCCTTTTTAGTTTCCGGATTGGCTAATTGGGATACGGGCACATCAGACGCATACGTTGGGTGTCAGGCGAGTAGATTTGAATGCTGGAATGGTGCAATAGATAAAATAGTAGTTTTCAATCGTATTTTATCTGATTCTGAAATTTTAGAAATTTATAATTCTGGAAGAGGAGGAAATATTAGTACTTCTGTAGCACCATACAATAATGGGTTGGTTACAGGTTATGATTTTGAAGATGCAAGTGGAACAATATTAACTGATAAATCTGGAAATGAAAATGAGGGAACTATAGATGGAGCAGAATGGGCAAGTGAAACTATGGGATCTTATTCTCCTTTAGGCACAGGAATTACGGAAACAGTAATTGGAATTGTAGTAACTTTAACAGATGGAATTTACAATTGGTTCTACAATATATTTGACTGGGCGGGAAATCAATTCAATACAGAAACTAACCAAGCAACATTAGATAGCACTGCCCCTATTTTAGAAAGTATAACTGATCTTTCTTTAGAATATACACAAGCAGGCTTAGATCCTAATGAAACATATATTATAAATGCAACAATTAGCGATAATATTGTTGGGGTAAATGCTACTATTTTGCAAGTTTACAATGGCTCTTGGACAAATTATACAATGGAAAGAATTAGTGGAAATTATTCTAATGGCAGCTATACTACTAATTTTACTTTAGATCCTATTAATAATTCCTATGTATATAATATTTGGACAAATGATAGTTTAGGAAATGTAAGAGTTAGTTCTAATTATTTATTTAATGCATATTGGGATTGTACATGGAATATAACTAACAGTGGCCCAAGTCAAAATAATTTAGGAGCAGTATCTGGCTTTTATATTAACAAGAATATAGGTAACGTTACAATTCTGAATACGGGAGATTCTGGACATGCCAGCGGATGTTCTTTGACGCTCCAGTTATCCCATAATCTAGCATACAAGAGGATTTATTTTAACAATGAAGAAGGAGGATTAAGTCCCTCTTTTATAGTCGGAGCTAAGAATAATACTACCGTTCTGATAAATGCAACATATACAAGATCTTCAAGCGTAGTTGTTGAAAATCTATTGATTAATATAAGCGAATACTCCCGAAAATCAGAAACTTCTTACATTAACTTAACGGGTACGCTTGTTACAAGTAAAGAAGGACCATATATTATTCAAGAACTACTGTCTTCTCCAGCGGCAAGTATTCTCCTTACTCCTACAAACTTAAGCTTTAATGCATATATACAAAATGTTATGGGTAATGCGTTAGTTATTAATCCAAATAATACTGCATATAATGTTTCATCTACTTGGGTATTACCTAATGGATTTACTAATATATCTGGAGCATTAAATTATAGTTATGATAACTTGACAAGTAACAATTATAATTATCAAAATGCTATTTTTAGTTTTGAAAGTTTAGCAGCTATGACTCCGGGAACAAAAACTTTTGAATTACAAACTTTCGGCTATAGTAATTTAACCGAAGAATTGGTTTTAATTAATGAATCTGAAAATGATACTCTTTTTAGTAATAAAATCAATATTACTTTCCAGTGTTATGGTTTATCTGATGGTGTTTATGTAACTGCTTGCGGAAATTCTGATGGAGATTATCCAACCCAGCAAACAGGTTCTTCAGGAGGCGGAGGAGGTGGCGGTGGAGGAGCTGGTGGCGGAGGTTCTTTTGCTAAATCTTCAGCTAACTTCGAATTAGTAAGAGGAGATAATCAAGAATTTGATTTAACTTTAGAGAATAAGTTATCTTCTGCTAAGAAAGATATTACTATTACAGTTAAAGGAAATAACTCGCAGTATGTTATACCTTCTCCTAATATTATTAGTTATCTAGGTGCAAATAGCAAAGAGAATGTAAAGTTCTTAATTAATGCTCCTTCATATTTTGCATCAGGTAAATATTTATTGGAGATTACATTTAGTGGAACTATTGAAGGAAATGTTTCAACTAAATTCACAGAAGTAAAGTATGTAACTTTAACAATTTTAGAAATGAATAGAGCTACAGCAGATGAATATCTAAATAATTCATTAGAAATATTATCTAAAATGAATTCTTCTGGATTAATATTAGATGAAGTACAATCAATATTAGACTCTATGAATGCAAATTATGAATCTTTGAATTTCAATTTATTAA
>CAZFJM010000046.1:0-2473 GCA_964519415.1 Candidatus Woesearchaeota archaeon
AATTTTAAGGAAATACAAAAAATTAGAGCAGAATGTATTGCAAAAGCTAAAGCAATAGATGATAAGTTATGGGTCCACGTTTTAACTCCTGTAGATATCTGGAATTTGGGATTAGATTCTAAGTTTGATATTTTAGAGGCTATTGGAATGGCATATCCTATTTTAGATAAAGGTTTGTTTGGTGCTTTGAGAGTTGCATCTATACACAAGTCTTTAGTTTTAAGAAAATTTGAGAAATATATTGCAAGTTATGTTATTGCAGGTTCATTAACTAGGGGAGAAGCAAAACCTACTTCTGACGTTGATGTTTTTATTGTTATTGATGATACTGATGTTAAAAGAATGCCTAGATTTGAATTGAAAGAAAAATTACGTTCTGTTATTTTCCAGTTTATCCAAGAAGCTACAGCTATTGCAGGTGCTAAGAATCCGCTAAATGTTCAAGTTTATTTATTGACTGAATTCTGGGAAGCTGTTAAAGATGCACATCCGGTTATGTTTACTTTTATCAGAGATGGAATTCCATTATATGATAGAGGAACATTCTTACCTTGGAAATCTTTATTGAGAATGGGTAAAGTAAAACCTTCTCCTGAAGCAGTTGATATGTTTATGTCATCCGGTGATAAAATGGAAGAGAGCATCAATAGAAGAGTTTTAGATATTGCAGTTATGGATATTTATTGGGGAGTTTTAACACCTTCACAAGGTATCTTAATGATGTTTGGACTTGCACCTCCAACACCTAAAGAAACAGTTAGATTGCTAAGAGAAGTTTTTGTCGATAAAGAAAAGTTACTTGAAGACAAATATGTAAAAACATTGGAAGGAATTATTTCTTTTTATAAAGAATATGAACATGGAAATCAGAAAAAAATGACTGGTGCTGAACTTGATAAAATGTCAAAAGATGCTCTTGATTATATGAAGAGATTAAAACAATTAAGAGAACAAATTGAAAAAAGAGTACAGGATAAATCTATACAGCAAACTTGCAAAGATGTTTTTGGAATGCTAGAATCTATTTTAGGAAAGAAAGATGAAGCAGCTTTAATCAAAGCTTTCGACGATCAATTAGTAAAAAAAGGTAAAATGCCAAAAAGATTTTTAGAAAATATCAAATCTATATTGAAAACAAGAGAAGAATTCAAAGCAATTGACAAAGATAAGAAAAAGAAGATTACAATCAAAGAAGTTACTGCTATTGAAAACGCTAGAAAAATTGCAGCAGAAGTTACAAATACATTAATTGAATATGCACAGAGAAAAGACTTTGTTGTGTTAGATAGAAAAAGATTTATTTTGAAAGCAGGAGATAAATTCGCAGAAGTATTTTTCTTAACTCATTTATTTATTGTTGAAGAAGGCAAAATCTGGACAATTAAGAATGATAAATTAATTGCATCTAACGTAGAAGAACTTAATAAAGAACTTACAGATTCTAAAGAAGATAAAGTTAAAATTACTCCTAAACAAATGGAACTTATTAAGCAACATTTTGGAGAATTCGAATTAAGTTATTAATGCTTTAAAATACCGAGGAGAAATATGCCTTTCTTTTACGAAACCTTTATAAACCAACTTTTTATTCTATAACTACTCTTAAAAATTGTCTTTATGGAGAAATGCCCTGAAGAGAGTATATTTTTTAGAGTTAATATACAATGGTTAATGCAATAGTAATACAATTCAGACGAGGAAAAAGAACAGTTACACCTAAACATTTCTTAATTGAAATTGAAGGTTCTGACTCTAGAGAGAAAGCTACAAAATACGTAGGTAAAGAAGTAGTTTGGACATCTCCTGCAAAATTACAAATTAAAGGTAAAATAGCATCAGCTCATGGAAACAAGGGCGTTGTTAGAGCAATTTTCGAAAAAGGATTGCCAGGACAAGCTATGGGCAATGAGGTTGCTATAAAGTAAGATGGGATTAAGAAGAGCAGCATGTTATTCTAGAAGACCTTGCGTACCGTTTACAAGAAAGTCTAAATTTAAACAAAAAGCTTATATCAAAGTAGTTCCAGCAACAAAGTTAACTAAGATGAGAATGGGCGATTTAGCAGGCTATAAAGCAGGCAAATACAAGACAATTATGATCGTTAGAACAAGACATAGAGTACAATTAAGAGATAATGCATTAGAAGCAACAAGACAGTTCTTGAACAGATTCTTATTAGAAAAAGTAGGTAAAGAATTCTATTTTGAAGTAAAACCATATCCACATCATATTATTAGAGAAAATAAAATGTTAACAGGTGCAGGTGCGGATCGTATGCAGACTGGTATGGCATTATCCTTTGGTAAGTCCACTGGAAGAGCATGTTTATTAGGTATTGGAGACCCAATCTTTGTTATTGGAGTTAATGGTCAAAAGAATGAATCATCTGCTAGAAAGTTAGTTGGTTCTATCAAAGCAAGAATGCCTTGCTTATTGCATATTGAAACTATTAGAAGTAAGTAAAAAGAGTTCT
>CAZFJM010000047.1:0-2236 GCA_964519415.1 Candidatus Woesearchaeota archaeon
GCGATTGCAGTACAAGCAAATTTAATTATAGTTAAATTTTTTAACTTCTCCCTAACTTCTTTCAGTAGTGCTTTTGCAGATTTACCTACTCTTATGCTTAAATTTGCAGTTTTCCTTTTCACATTTTATTTTGTAACAAGAGATACTGAAAAGATTAAAGTTTATCTTAGTGAATTATCTCCTCTCTCAAAAAGTACGGAAGATAAGTTTGCACAAGAATTCAGAAATATTACTAATGCAGTAATCTTCGGTCAAATTTTAGTTGGAATTATCCAAGGGTTATTATTGGGTGCAGGCATCTGGTTGCTTGGAATTCCAAAAGCAGGATTTTTAACTGTTGTAGCAATTATAGTATCCGTTATACCTTTGATAGGAGCCTGGTTGATATGGGTTCCAATATCTTTTTATCTCTTAGTAATGGGAGATACATTGAGCGGTACGATTCTTTTCTTATATGGCCTTCTATTTGTATCTACAATAGACAATATCCTTAAACCATATTTTATTTCTAAAAGATCAAATGTTGGAACGTTCGTAGCTATTCTTGGAATTGTTGGAGGTATTTACACATTCGGAGTTATTGGTTTAGTTTTGGGCCCACTTGTTCTTTCTTATATGTTAATAATCGTTGATTTTTACAGACAAGGTAAATTGAACGAATTATTCAGAGAATGAAATTAAAAACAAAAAATTTGAGGTGGTTTGCAGGCAGGCCCATAGTAATTATAAATGAAGAGGCTTCTAAGAGACTTAATGTTCATGTTGATGAAAAAATCTATATTAGACATCATGGAAAAAAGATTTTTGCAGTAGTAGATCTTTTCCAAGGATTAGTTAAATCGAATGAAATTGGAATGAGTAAGGAAGTGTCTAATGTTTTGAAAAGTGTTGATGGAGAGCCTGTAGAAATTGAAAGTGCTAATTTATTTGAAGGCGCAAGACTTATTAGAAAGAAAATAGAAGGTGCAGAATTAACAGCTACTGAACTGAGAACAATTGTTACAGAGATTACTAATAATAATTTAACAGAAGCAGAATTAGCATATTTTCTTTCTGCTGAAAAATTAAATGGAATGACTATAAAAGAAACTATTGCATTAACTGAAGCGATGGTTGCTACAGGTAGAAAACTAGACTTTGAAAAAGAGATTGTTGCAGACAAACATTGTATCGGAGGTATAGCCGGAAATAGAACTACGCCTATTGTTGTTTCAATATGTGCAGCTGCCGGTTTAACAATGCCTAAAAATTCTTCTAGAGCGATTACTTCTGCTGCAGGAACTGCAGATGTAATAGAAACATTAGCAAATGTAGAATTATCCGTAGAAGAAATAAAAAAAGTAGTTAAAAAAACAGGCGCTTGCTTAGTTTGGAATGGATCATTAAATCTTTCACCATCTGATGATAAATTAATTCAAGTTGAAAGACTTCTTAATTTAGATGTTGAACCACAGCTGATAGCATCTATTTTATCAAAAAAAATTGCAGCAGGATCTAATCGAATTTTAATTGATATCCCCTATGGAGGTGGAAAAATGAAAACTAGAAGAGAAGCAAAAGAGCTAGGAAAAAAATTTAAAATAATTGCAGATCATTTTAAAGTAAAACTAAAACCTGTTTATACTGATGGAAGCCAACCTATTGGAAATGGAATAGGTCCTGTTTTAGAAATAATGGATGTATTGTCTGTTTTGAAAAATGAACCTTATTGCCCAAAAGATTTGAAAGAAAAGGCAATTTTCCTTGCAGCCGAACTTATGTCTTTATGTGGAATATTTTTTGCAAGTAGAAAAGCTAGAGAAATCTTAGAATCGGGTAAGGCTTATAATAAATTTAAAGACATTGTCAATGCGCAGAATGAAGTTAAAGATTTTGATACAAGGGTTGCGAAATTGAGAACTGCTAAATATAATAAACCAGTTTATGCAGAATACGACGGTATTCTTGAAATAAGAAACTCAAAAATTAATGAATTATGTAGAATATTAGGAACTCCTGAGACAATAACTGCGGGAGTTTATTTCCATCACCATAAAGGACCTATTATATCTGGAGAAAAAATAGTTACTATTTATTCAGAGAATGAACAAAGATTAGAAGACGCTATGAAATTTATTGCAGAATTCCAACCTTTAAAAGTTAGGAAAGTTTAATTATTTTAGTTGCATAATCTTTTGATGAAACAAATATTTTAGGTTTTAATTCATTTCTTTTCTTTAACATTTTTTTGTGAAGA
>CAZFJM010000048.1:0-2172 GCA_964519415.1 Candidatus Woesearchaeota archaeon
CAGCTATGCTTCTTCAAAAACAAGGCTACGAAGTTATTGGTGCCTTCATGAAAAATTGGAGTGATACCAAAAACAAAATAACAGGAGAATGCAGATGGAAAGAAGAAAGAAGATTTGCAGAAAAAGTTGCAGCAAAATTAAGAATTGAACTTATTACCTTAGATTTTGAAAAAGAGTATAAATCCTGGGTTGTAGACGAAATGTTTGCAAAATATAAAAAAGGAATAACTCCTAACCCGGATATTGATTGCAATCAAAAAATAAAATTCCCACTTTTAATAAAAGAAGCCAAAAAAAGAGGAATAAATCTGGTTGCAACAGGACATTATATTAGAGTAAAGAAAGTAAAAAATAAATATGAATTGCTCAGGGCTAAGGACGAAACAAAAGACCAATCCTATTTCTTGTATATGTTAAAACAATCTGAACTAAAGCATTGCTTATTTCCAATAGGAGATTATACGAAAGTACAAATAAGAGAAATTGCAGAAAAAGATAATTTTCCAAACTATGATAAAAAGGGAACAGTTGGAATTTGTTTTATAGGAAAAGTAAATCTTAAAGAATTTCTACAGAAAAAAATCAAACCAAAAAAAGGAGAGATTCTAAATCCAGATGGTAAAAAAATAGGTGAACACGACGGTATTTATTATTATACAATAGGTCAAAGAATCGGACCAAGATATGGAATAAATATCTCACATGATGAAGAAAAGGGACAAGATTATAGTAAATGGTATATAGCAAAGAAAATTGCAAAAACAAATACCTTAATTGTTGCACCAGAAGGTCATGAAATTCTTCTAAGGAAAGATATGATAATAAAAGACTTTTATTTAATTGATGAAAATAAAAAAGATTATCAAACAAAACCACACAAAGTTCTAGCAAGAATAAGACAAGTTGGAGAATTATTACCTGCAAAGATATTTTACAAAAATAACAAATTTAATTTAACTCTAGACAAAGCCATAACAGGAGTTTCCGACGGCCAAGCAGTAGTTTTATATCAAAAAGAAAAAGTATTAGGTGGCGGAACTATTTGGAGTTAATTAAGCCCAAGCTCTTCTAACAATTATTGGCGGCTCTTTCTTTCTTGCACCAAATTTTTCAAAAAATACAATATTCTCTAAATCAGCTTTCTGTTTCTTAGGATTATTTCCTTTAGCCGCAAAACCAATAGGAATAACAGCTTCTACGTCTTCACTTCCAGGAACTTTAATCGCTTCTTTAACAATAGCATCATCAAAAAATCCAACCCAACAACTTTCAATCCCCTTTTCAGTTAAAGCCAAAAGTAAATTTTGAATTACTGCGCCTGCCTGCTGCTGAGCAAATCCTTTCTCATTAGCATCAAACATCTTTTTTACCTTTTCTCTATTAGAAGTTACAACAATCAGACCACCGGCCTTAGCAACAAAACTTTGTTGACATGCACCTGCAATTTTTTCAATAGCATTTTTATCTTCAACAATAGTAAACTTTACAGAAAAAATATTTCCAGCCATAGGAGAATGCCTTGCAACATCAATAGCCTGAACAACTTTCTTCCAATTAGGAACTTTACCATCAAAATTCTTCACACTCTTTCGCGATTTTATTGCACTCACCAAATCCATAAAAAATTAAAGATAAAGGAGTTTAAAAACATTTACTAAAATCACAGTTTTTCCGTCCAGTACACGGCACCCTGCCCAATCAATAAATTAAATCTCAAATCCTTGTAGTCAACAGTATAACGACTTGGTTCTGGAGAAATCATCTGAGAATCAAGTACATGAAAAACAGAATTACATACTTGATTAAATAAAGGATAAGTAAGTCCTTCTATTTTTTTAAGACCATACATTAAATCCTCTTCACTTAAGCTTTCTTGAGTCTTAATCAATTCAATAGTGCGATTAAATTCTTTTGATTCAAAGAAAGATTCATTTTTCTGCGCTCTTCCAAGAACCTCCTTCAATACTTTTTTAACTAATTCAGACTCTTGCCTCTTATTCATAATAATGTAAAGAGCCTCTACCTTAAAAACATTTACTAAATTTCTTCCTAGAATCTAAAAATGCCCCGAAGTGGGTACCCTTTGACCTCCCTTAAAATAAAAAGGGTAAAAAAATAAAAAGGGTGCAAAGCACCCAATGATTTTCAACTCAGTTATTAACTGTAGTCATC
>CAZFJM010000049.1:0-2106 GCA_964519415.1 Candidatus Woesearchaeota archaeon
AGGAAAGATGTCAAAATCAATTGGAAATGTTGTCTATATAAAAACACTTACAGAAAAAGGTTACAAGCCTCTCGATTACCGATATATGTGTCTTACAACCCAGTATAGGATGCCTTTAACTTTTAGTGAAGATTCATTGCAGTCTGCAAAAGCTTCTTTATCTAGGCTAAAAAATATTTGTGAAAAGATAGCGGATGATGGTAAAGAAAATAAAAAATATCTATCGGAATTCAGTAAAGCAATAGAAGATGATCTTAATATGCCCAAAGCACTCGCAGTTTTATGGGAACTAGTTCGTGATGAAAAAGCAGAAGGCAAATTCCAAACAATAAAAAAGATGGACGATGTTTTTGGATTAAAATTATTTGAAAAAGAAACTATTGAAATTCCAAAAGAAATAAAGTCTCTAGCAGAAGAAAGACTTTCAGCAAAAAAGAATAAAGATTTCAAAAAATCCGACGAATTAAGAGAAAAATTAAAATCTGCAGGTTGGAATATAAAAGATTCTAAAGACGGATATGAGCTTGAAAAAATCTAATGATTCTGTAGTTTGGCAAGATTTTGCGAAAGATTATGATTCAAAAGTTTTTTCTTTAACCTCTGTTCCAGAGAGAAGAGCCCAGTTAATTAGTGGTTTGAAAGGTCAAAGAATTTTAAATCTGGGTTGCGGATCAACTCCTTATTTAAATCAAAATCTAATTGAATTAGGCAAAACAGTTTATGCCTCTGATTTTTGTGAAGACATGCTAGAAGAGTCGAAAAAGAGTTATGCTCATAAAAATTTACGTCATATCCTTGGAGACTCTAGGCAACTTCCATTTGAAAGTGAAGTATTTGATTCTGTTTTGTCCTCTAATTCTATTTTGCCAGAGTCTAGATCTGAAGTTGTTAAAATTTTATCCGAATGTAAACGAGTTCTAACTAAAGAAGGGAGACTGGTTGCTTTTCTGCCTGCATTTGATTGCGGTTTATATTTTAAAAATGAAAAAGGTTGGTCAATTAAACTAGATGAAGAAAGATTAAGAGAACACGATACAATAGGTTGGCAATGTTTTCACACTCCAGAATCAATAGAAAAAGAATTTTCACTCGGAGGATTAAATTTAGTAAGTCTTGAAAAAATATTTTTAAATACTCCTAATGAAATCTCACAAATTAGGAGAATCTATAATTTAGATACTTCAGAGAATCCTATCTGGGAATATTTGGCTGTCGGTGAGAAAGTTTAAATATCTCTTCTATTTATAGTAGCTATGGAAAACTGTATATTCTGTAAAATTGCAAAAGGAGAAATTCCTTGCATAAAGATTTGGGAAGACAAAAACTACTTAGCATTTTTAGATATTGCTCCCGAAATGGAAGGGATGACTCTAGTAATTCCAAAAAAACATTTTGACTCAAAAATATTTGAAATGCCTGAAAAAGAATACTCTAACCTATTATCTATTTCAAAGAAAGTAGCTGAAATTTTAAAGAAAAGTTTAAACGCAGAAAGAATCTTAATGGTTGCAGAAGGATTGGATGTTAGTCATGTTCATATAAAATTATATCCTTTTTTAAAAAATGGATCTGGGCTTGGATTAAAAGCGTATCCTAAAAAAACGGATGCAGAACTTCAGAAAGTAGCTGATAAAATAGCTAAACCCTAAAGTATTTAAACAATAATTGGTTGAAAATAAAAAGAGTGTGATATGGTAAAAATAATTTCTAAAACGACAGAGGCTGATAAGCTTCTAAAAACTTTAAATGATCATCAGAAACCTTACTGCAATTTAGATCTAAAGAATCCTCAAAATGGAGAATATATGCTTTGCGTCTTCAGTTTACGTCCTGGAAAAGCACTAGGTTTCTTACAGGCTGCTTGCGAAATCGCTGCAGAGTCTTCTACAGGCACAAATTTTCATGTAAACACTGAAACTCCATTCGCAAGAGATTTGAATGCCCAGGTCTATAAGTTTGATTTAAAAAAAGAACTAGTCTGGATTGCATATCCTTGGAGACTTTTTGACAGAGTTGGAAACGTTCAAAATATTTTAACTTATGTTGTAGGAAATGTTTTAGGAATGAAAGAAGTTTCTGCATTGAAATTATTAGATGTCTGGTTTC
>CAZFJM010000050.1:0-2047 GCA_964519415.1 Candidatus Woesearchaeota archaeon
TTTTTTCCCAAGAAAAACAATTCCTTCCGAAATGCCCATAAGAAGCAGTTTTCGCATAAATTGGTTTTTTCAAATCAAGAACTCTAATTATTTCTGCAGGTTTTAATGAAAATACTTTTTTGATTGCTTCTTCTATTTTTTCTTCTGGAATTTTATTTGTTCCGAAACAGTCAACTAAAATAGATATAGGTTCAGCAATTCCTATCGCATAAGAAACCTGTATTTCGCATCTATCTGCAAGTCCAGCAGCAACTACATTTTTAGCAATATATCTTGCGGCATAAGCTCCACTTCTATCAACTTTAGATGGATCCTTTCCAGAGAAAGCACCGCCGCCATGTCTTCCCATCCCGCCATAACTATCTACGATTATTTTTCTTCCAGTTAATCCTGAATCTCCGACTGGTCCGCCAACAACAAATCTACCTGTAGGATTTATATGAATAATTGTTTGAGAATCCATCATCTCTCCACAAACAGGTTTTATTATTTTTTCAACTAATTCTTTCCTCAAATAATCCAAATCAACATAAGCTGAATGTTGCGAAGATAAAATTATTGTGTTTATTCTCTTAGGTTTAAAGTTTTCATATTCAATCGTAACTTGGCTTTTTGCATCTGGGCCTAGATAATCAATTTCTCCACTTTTTCGCATTCCAGAGAGTTTAATTAGGATTTTATGTGCAAGAACAATAGGCAAGGGCATAAACTCGGGAGTTTCATTTGTTGCATACCCAAACATAAGTCCTTGATCACCAGCACCTTGTTCTTTATTCTCAGAAGAGTCAACACCCATTGCAATATCGGGAGATTGTTTAGAAATAGAAGTCATGACTGCACAGTTTTCAGGATCAAAACCCCACTTAGCGGAATATCCTATATTTTTAATAGCATCACGAACTACTTTTTGTACATCAACCTCTGCCTTAGTAGTTAACTCTCCACAAACCATAACAAAACCTGTTTTTGTAACTGATTCAAGTGCAACTCTGCTATTAGGGTCTTTTTCAATAAAAGCATCAAGTAAAGAATCAGAGACTATATCACAAAGTTTATCAGGGTGTCCTTCGGACACAGATTCAGATGTAAACAGGAAATTACCTTTCATGAATAAATTAGCTCTAAAGTCTTTATAATATTTATTGACAAAAATATTCCTATAGGAATATTTATAAAAGAAGTTAGATTATCTCTTTTATGATATTTCCAGAATTACATTCTATAAAAACAAGAAGACAGAAGTTAGGCATAAATCAAAAGGAACTTTCAAAAATTTCTAATACTAGTCAATCTCTTATAGCAAAACTTGAAGCAGGAAAGATAAGTCCTTCATACGAAATTGTAAAAAATATTTTTATTTCTCTAGATTCTTTGGAACACAAGAAAGAAAAAAAGTGTGGAGAAATAATGGTTCCAGTAATAACTATTGAAAAAATAGAATCAATAGGTAAAGCTGTTGAATTAATGAAGAAGCGTGCAATATCTCAACTTCCTGTTCTAGACAAAAAAGAAATTATCGGCAGCATTTCTGAATCGGATATATATAATAGAATTTTAAAGGGCGAACAAAAAGATATTCTTTTCAAAATGCAAGTGTGCGAAGTAATGGGAGATTCCTTTCCTGTAATAAATGCAGATTATCCTATAAGTGTTGCAATTCCCCTGCTGAAATCAAGCGAGGCAATTTTAATCGCTGAAAAAAATAATCTTAAAGGAATAATTACAAAATCAAATTTATTTTGATTTATTTTTTGCCTCTAATAAATTCCTCAAACAATTCTAATACTTTGTCTTTATATTTTGGTAAATAATTAATTGAACCTGCATTTTTATGTCCGCCGCCTTCTGCAAAAGCATTAGGTAATTTCTTATTCACATATCCTAAGAAATCATGAACTGAAAAGTTAGCTTCATTTGTAGCTCTTATTGTAATTGCCGTATTCATTACGCCTGCAGAAATTAGCTTTGTTTTTCCAGTGCTTTTTAAGAAATCATGAACAAGTCCAACACTTCTACCTGGTTTAGGGAAAAATCCGAATCCTGGGAA
>CAZFJM010000051.1:0-1945 GCA_964519415.1 Candidatus Woesearchaeota archaeon
ATTCCTCTTGGAAATTCATAGTTTGATTTACAGAATGAACATCTTGGCATTTTAACTAAACGCTCCCTTTTGTATTCTCTTCATTAATTTTCTTGCTTCAATTTCAGTTTCTCTTAACATTAAAACATCTTTAACTTTAACTGGTCCTCTAACGTTTCTTCTAATTTGTTTACCAATATTTCTTCCTCTAAGAATTCTAACTTTAACTTGTGTAAGTTCTCCTCTTGTTCCTGTTCTTCCAACAACTGCATCAATTATAGCCGGAACTGCTCCGCCTTCTTCCATAATTTTATCAGAACCTCTAGAACCACTGCTTTGTGTTTTATTTTCTGTTTGCTTTATTTCTTTCATTTTATTAAATTAGTATAATTTACCTCATTCAGCATAAGCAATATTTGCTTATTTAAGAGTATCAAGCTTAGCGTCGCCAGCTTGAATAACCGCAACAGCACCTGTAGCAATTCCAATTCCAACAGAAATACCTAACTTCTGTTTAGAATCAGCTTCTACGCATTTGATGCCTTTTTCTTTTGCAAGAATTGGTAAATGTTGTGTAAGTTCTTTAGGGCTAACGTCAGCAGCATAAACTACAAGTTTAGCAACTCCTCGTTCAATAGCCTTTGTAACTTCATTGATACCTTTATCAACTTTGCCTGTTTTAGCAGCTTTCTCTACAATGTCATATACTGAAACCATTTTTTGTATTTTTTGTTTAGTTATTTAGTCAATAATCGCAACGAGAAAGTATTCCTCTCAGTTGTACTGATCATTGGTTAATATTAGTTTGAAAAATCGGTTTATAAATGTTATTGTTTTAATATATATTCGGTAAATCTTGTTGGGGAGTTTGTGTCATAAAATCCTATCGAGGGGAAAGCTGTGTTAGGTGAAGAACTATTAATCTTTTTTAAACGATCTGCAAATTTGTATACTTCTCCTAATTGTAAATTTGCAGGAACATATATTCTAGAGGGCAATCCTCCGCTTATATGTACAATATGTTCCCATGCTAATCTTCTTGCATCAAAAGGAAGTTTTGTTTTATCAAAAAAATCAGCGATTTTATCTAGTTTATATTTATCAGCAATGTCTTCTTCAAGTTCTTCTAAAATTTCGTTTTTGTAATGTTCTGTACATACGGGACAAGGGATAAATCCTAAATAAAATAATTGTTCTAAACCTTTAATTCCTGGGGCAATTAAAACTTCTTTTCTACTTCTTGGGCCTCGCTTTCCAGAAGCACAGTTGGTTAATCCGAAAAGACCGGTTGCAATTCTCCCAGACCATAAAATTTGATTATCTCCAGAGTCTTCTAAAGTTGATGAAAAAGATTTTAGGCACCATTTAGGTTCAACAAATGTCGGGTAATGTCCCTGAACTCCCATAAGAAATAAAGATTGTTCTAATTTAAAAGAATTATGGTATTGTAGTTTATATTAAATAAAAAATCTTAAACGCCTTCTTCAGCGCCTGCATTTTCTTTTTCAGCGATCTTCTTGAATTTCTCTTCGATAGCACTTTCTGCTTCTTTTAACTTATCAGCAGCATCTTTTTCTTTTCTCTTCTTCTTAGGTTCTTCTAATACTAACTTTTCACCTACGAAATCTTCCAAAGAAGGAACTTTCTTAGTGATGCCTTGTGCTTTCATATATTCTCTAGACAATAACCAGAAGAATAAACCTAAAGACTTATTGCTATGATTATTTCCGATAATTGTGAAATCAATATCTGCAGTGTTATTATTTGTGTTACAGATTCCTACTACTGGGATTCTAACATTTCTCGCATCAGTTAAAGCATTCTTGTCTAACCATGGATCACAAATCATAATCATTTTTGTTTCAAAGAAATTTGGTAATTGTGTATTTGTAATAATACCTGCTGGATATTTCTTTGTAAAAATCTTAACGCCTGTTAATTCAGAAAACATCTTAACTGCTCTCCA
>CAZFJM010000052.1:0-1924 GCA_964519415.1 Candidatus Woesearchaeota archaeon
AAAACAACTTGTAATACTGGAACATCTGCTTTATGTTTCTGGAATGCACAAATTGCAGTATCCTTGAATAATACTTTCTATAATGTACTTTTTAACAATCCAGAAAGTGTTGCAGTTGGAAGTCAATTGTTTAGAAAATGGGGAGTTGCTGTAAATCCTATCGATCAAGGAAATCTAAATGTAACAAATGTTAGTGTTAATGTTACAGACAGCTCTGGAAATATTTTAAGTGGAAATACTGGAAGTACGGGAACTACTAGCTACTTCTCATTAACAGAATATTTGAATAATGGAACAAAATATTATACAAATACTTATTCTGTCAGTTCAGTTAGAAGTGGATTTGCTTCAAATACAACTTCTATAACTGTTACTGCTTCAAGAATATTGCAAGTATTATTAAGAGATATTACACCTCCTTATTTTAGAAATATATTCTTTACTCCAAATAATACTGATTATGTAGATCCAAGTGTTTTACTTAACTTTAGTTCATTACCAGTTGATAATTGGGTAAATGTTAGCACTACAATCTTACAACTTTGTGATGGAGTTACTTGCACTAACTATACTGCTAATCTAGATCCTATTTCTGGAAATTATATGGCTCTAGATGTTCAATTAGAAGCTACAGAAAAGAATTACACTTATAGCATTTGGGCAAATGATAGTTATGGAAATGTAAATGTTTCTGAAACTCGTTCTTTTGAATCTGCTTGGGATTGTACATGGAATATGATAACAAATATGACTGTTGTTTCCGGATGGCAAGAAAATAAAAGAGTAGGAAATGTTTCTTTAATCAATACTGGAGACGCTCAATTTGCAAGAAGCAATTGCTCATTAACATTTAAAGTAAGTCATAATCTTGCTGCTGGTAGAATTTATTTTGATAATGATCCTGCAAATAGATATACAAAAGATCATTATGTTGTTTCTCCAGTTATAGAAGCTGGACAAACAAAAGTAATAGAGGTAAATATTTCTTTTAATTCAAATAGTGTTTTAATTGAAACTACGAATATCAGCGCTACAGAACTTGAAGGTATATCAAGTTTAACAGAAAGAAGTGTTTCTTTTAGTGCACTAACTGTTGAGAATGGTCCTTATTTATGGTTGACAGATGGAACATATCCAACAACAATTCCTTTGGCAAATGGAACTATCTTATTAAGTGCATTAATGCAAAATGTTGTGGCAGATGGATCATTAAATAGAACTGCTTATAATGTAACCTTTGGTTGGACTTTACCCGCTGGAATGATAATTAGTTCTGGAAATCAAACAATAAATTATACTAATATAACTAATCCCGCATATAATACTAATGAACTTGAATTAGCATTTAATGAAAATAATTTACCTAGTTTAGCTCCTACGAACTTTACCTTTACTGTTTATGCACAGGGTTATTCAAATGTAACTGGAAATCTAGAGCTAATTACATTTGCAGATAACAGTACAATTGTTTCTAAGAACTATACTGGAAACTTTATTTGTAATGAAGAAGCAGATGGTATTCCAGTTACTGCTTGTGGAAATTTAGATGGAGATTATGTTGCGCCTACAGTGGGTTCTGGAGGTGGAGGCGGCGGAGGCGGTGGTGGAGGAGCTGGCGGAGGTTCTTTTGCTAAATCTTCAGCTAACTTCGAATTAGTAAGAGGAGAAAATCAAGAGTTTGATTTAACTTTAGAGAATAAATTAGATTCTGCTAAGAGAAATATAACAATAACTGTAAAAGGAAATAACTCTCAATACGTTATACCTTCTCCTAATGTGATTAGCTATCTAGGTGCAAGAAGTAAAGAGAATGTTAAATTCCTAATTAATGCTCCTTCATATTTCAGTTCAGGTAAATACTTGTTAGAAATTACATTTAGTGGAACTATTGAAGGAAATGTTTCAACTAAATTCACAGAAGTAA
>CAZFJM010000053.1:0-1917 GCA_964519415.1 Candidatus Woesearchaeota archaeon
GAATTGGAAAAGTCGAAGATATTCAGGGCGAAATTCTAGATCATTTAGAAAATTAAAACTATCTTGCTTGACTTAATATTTCTTCTAACTCTTTAACTTTATCAGATAAGGTATTGTCAAGATGTAAACGGAAGGGTTCTCGATCCAACATAATGGTATCGTAGCAATGTTGACAAAATCTGTCTGACTGTATCCCTTCTGGCTCTTTGAAATCATCTATTGGATGAAAACAATCAGAAGGAGAAACTCTTGTAAAGACACAACCAGGGCATACATCCCAGCCATAACCAGATATACCTCTCTCTTTAAGGATACGGCCAACATTTTCTGGATTAATATATTTAAATTCCATTTTAATCTTTTAGAACTATTAGTTACTTGCTGCTACAGCAAAACTTTTAATTAATTCTTTAAACTCTTTTAATTCTTTAGAGGATTGTCTTCCTGCTAAGATTAATTCTAAATTTTTTTCAATTTCTTGTGGAGGGTAGGTTATCCCATATTTTGTGCCTATATGCTGAACCAAATCTTTACAAAGATAAGCAATACATAAAGGAGCCTTATGCGTCTTAAGAACGCATCCAGTAAGAGTGTGATAACCACAGGAGGTCTTGCTTTCATTAGGCAAACCATATCTTTCTTCTCTTTTTTCTTCTAGTAAACTTCGATCTTCTATTTCTGGATAATTGCCGAATCTAAAATAGTCGGTTGGGCAACAACCAATATTTCCCGGAAATTGATTTCTGTCTCCAGACATTTCTCCTTGAACTCTATATTTACCAACTGGTTTAGATAAACAAGTTTTAGTGCAAAAACTAACCTTCTCAAAAAAAGTATTTAACATTTCTTCGCATGCTAAGTACTCTGAAAGCCCCTGCTCTAGTTTATTCTTAGTAGTTTTCATTTTAATTTATTAGAACTCTCGTGCCCCGTACGAACACTTCTTTAAATTTATATGGACCCAGGCAGGATCGAACTGCCGACTGCTCGGTGTAAACGAGCGGTTTTGCCACTAGACTATGGGTCCATAGTTATAAAAAATAGTTAATTTCAGCACTTTTAAAGTTTGCTAATTTGGGTTTACTTCTTTTCAAAACTATTATAAACAACCTCTTCTTTGATTGATAATGAAAAAGATATCCAAAACTCTGTATTGGACTCCGAGAGTTTTATCTATTGTGCTCCTTTTGTTTTTAACACTATTTTCGTTTGATGTTTTTGATAGTTGTAATAGTATTTGGAGTTGTTTACTAGGATTGTTTATGCATAATATTCCTGTTTTTGTTTTAGCAATTTTATTATGGTTGTCTTGGAAACGTGAATGGATTGGAACCATTACTTTTACACTTGCAGGACTTTTGTATATATCCTTGCTAGTTGTCTCTGCGATTAGAAGTGGCAATTTTGAATGGTATATTATCTCTTGGTCAATGATTCTTGCCGGACCCGCATTTGTTATTGGATATTTATTCTGGAGAAACTGGAAGAAAAAATCCCCGAACATTTAAAAACCCCTTTTGATTATATTAATTATGGCTGATAAGAGTTCTAATAAAGATGAAAGAAAAAAAGGACAAACCGATTCTGTTGAACAAAATGTTTCTCCTGTTTATGTTCCAAAAAATAAGTTAGGTAATTTACCAACAGATAATTCTGTAGATCCAGCAATGAAAAAAGAGATGGATAAGACTAAAGAAAATATTGAAAAATTCAAAAAAGAAATTATAAAACAATTCAAATATATAGATGGAATTGGTATTATCCCTGCACAAGCTGCTCCAAAGATTGAAGAAGAATTTGAAGTTCCTGTTGAAGACGCAAAAAGAAAATTAATACATTTGTTAGTTGTTATTCCTGAAGAAAATTTTAAGGAAATACAAAAAATTAGAGCAGAATGTATTGCAAAAGCTAAAGCAA
>CAZFJM010000054.1:0-1875 GCA_964519415.1 Candidatus Woesearchaeota archaeon
CTTATAGAAAAGCAAAGAAAGCAGTTCTAGTTTTAAAACAATTCATTGCAAAACATATGAAAGTTGATGACAGAGATGTTAGAAATGTTAAAGTTGATATGTACTTAAATGAACAAATTTGGCACAGAGGAATTAAGAATCCTTTACACAAAGTTAAAGTTATAGCAACAAAGATGACTGATGGTGTTGTTTATGTTAAATTAGCAGAAATGCCTAAGATCTTGGAATTCAAGATGCAGAGAGAAGCAAAGAGAGCTTCAAAAGTTACAAAAGCAAATATTAGCCACGATGACAAAAACGACCATACTGAAGAATCTGAAAAAGTAAAAACAGAAGAACAAAAAATAGAAGAAACTGAAAAGGAAAAAGCAACTCAAGAAGCTGGCTTAAAGGAAAATAAGGCAAAAGCAAAAGCTGGAAAACAAACTCAACAAGTTAAGCACGAAAAGAATACTACTCCAAGAAGAACAGTTCTTCAAAAGTAATTAGTTAATTTATTCTATTTTTAATCCTACAAAAGGATTCATTCTAAAATCTTCTTCACTTATATCTGCAGGTCTTTCTCTTGCAATAAATTTTGCTTTATGTAGTTCAGTTATTAGTTCTCTTCCGCTTATATCTATTTTTGGAAATAAGCTTCCATTATATTTTATTCTTAAATTTCCATATTCACTTAATGTAAGATCCATAATTTCTTGAGTAGATCTATATTCTTCGCTAGTCTTTGATGGACGAGAACTAATTGCATCAAGAAAATCTGCAGGTGCAAGAATTTTAGACAGTAATCTACTCTCTTTAGTTGCAGGTAAAAGAAGTTTTTTAGGATAGGTGTTTTGTTGGTATCTATGGTGTTGTTCTGAAGCAGAAGCTAGCATTTCTCCCCATTCAAGCGGTATATTTTCTGGAGAAACATGTCCTCTCATATATATTTTAAGTTCTTGATTATATCTTTGACTTTCTTTGTCTGGGTGTCTTTGTATTATTTCTTCCGGATAGTATTTCTTTAATTTAAGTTTTCCTTCATCATGTATCAATCCCAAAATCCAGTTAGCTATTCTTGCATCTTGTTCAAAATTTAATATTTTTGAAATACCAGTCCCTATGATGGCAACTCTTACTGAATGTCCTATCTCGTTTGTAGGGCATTCTTCCATCATTCGTTTAATACTAGTACTATATAGTTCATCTTGGCTGATTCCAGTAAGAAATAAAAATCCTGTTTGTTGTGGAAAATAAGGGCCTTCAATCTCTTCTTTGTTCGGAATATTTAGTATATCCATTGCTTCATATGATTTTTTGACTAGTCCTTCTTCAACTGAACCAAAAGACCCCATCCCTCTCCTTTCTCCCTCAAATGCAATTAATCTCATTTTCATCAATAGAAAACAGCTCTTTTAAAAGCTTTCTTTTATGTTACTCCTATCTAGATACAACAACCAAAAGCTTTATATACTAATTAGCATTAGCTAATTTATCAAAAGGAGACAACATGGCAGAAGAAAAATCAGCAAAACCTAAAGTAACATTAGAAGGGATAGCAGGTAGTGCTGCAAAATTTATGCAATCTAGTGAGCTCGCAAAAAGAAACGATTATGCCTCTCAATTACAAAATTTCTATTCATATATTCAATCTATTGGAGGTAATCCTCAAGAAATTCAAGGAATGTATAATTATGGTCAAGATCCTGAGAAATTTTCAGTAGATGTTGCAGCTGCTGCAGCAATTGATAAAAAGAAAAGTTTAGCAAGTGTAGAATCTGGATTGGATTTAATTGTTGCTAAATTAGATGAAGATAGTCTGACTGAATTCGCTGTAAATATAGGTCTTAAAGATAAAAAATATCAAACTTTAATAAAAGCAATGGAGACTAAAGA
>CAZFJM010000055.1:0-1817 GCA_964519415.1 Candidatus Woesearchaeota archaeon
GTTTTCTTTAGACAGTTTTGTAAAGATAAAGCAGATGAACTTGGATTAAAAGGTTACGTAAGAAATTTAGAAACTAGTAATGTTGAAGTTTTAGTTGAAGGTGAAAAAGACAAAATCGAGGAAATGTATACCATTCTTAAAAAAGGTCCGCCACATGCGCAAATTAGAGACATAAAACCAGAAGAAAAGAAGTGGTCTGGTGAGTTTAAGGATTTCTCAATAATGAGATTCTAATATCAACAAACTTAAAAACTATCAAATTCTATTCATTTTTATGGGACGAGAAGACGAAATAATAAACGAGCGAAAGAGAAAAATCAGTGAGTTAGCTGCTAAAAAAATTCTAGCATACTCTTACAAATTCGAAGGTCATGAAAAAAGAGCTTTTAGTGTAGATGTTCAATCTAAGTATGCAGATTTGAAAAACGAGGATATTTCTAAAGCAGAAGTTTTGGTTGCAGGTAGGGTAATGTTTTTAAGAAGTTTTGGTAAATTAGCATTCGCAAAAATTCAAGATTTAAAGGGTACAGTTCAAGTCGTATTACAAAGCGATAAAACTCCTGAAAAATTTATGGATTTATTCAACAATTACATTGATTCCGGAGATATTATTGGAGTAAAAGGTCATCCAATGAAAACAAAAACAGGCGAAGTTTCTGTTTTAGTTAAAGAATTAGAATTATTAACAAAATCAGTTTTACCTTTGCCTGATAAAGTTCATGGATTAAAAGATGAAGAAGAAAAATTAAGAAAAAGATATTTAGATATTATTATGAATCCAGAAGTGAAAGATATTTTTATTAAAAAACAGAAGTTTTGGAGCACAATTAGAAATTTTTTAATTCAGAGGGGATTTTTAGAAGTTGAGACTCCTATTTTAGAAAATGCAGCGGGTGGAGCAGCAGCAACTCCATTTAAGACACATCACAATGCTTTAGATCTAGATGTTTTCCTAAGAATTTCAATGGGTGAAATCTGGCAGAAAAAACTTTTAGTTGCAGGTTATGAAAAAACTTTCGAAATTGGAAGACAATTCAGAAACGAAGGAATGGACGCAGAGCACTTGCAAGATTATTCTCAAATTGAGTTCTATTGGGCTTATGCTGATTATAAAGATGGAATGAAACTTACAGAAGAATTATATAAAGAAATTGTAATGGCTGTTTTAGGAACACACAAATTTTCCTGTCGTGGTTATGAAGTAGATTTTAATAAAAAATGGGAAATTTATGACTATGAAACTTTGATCAAAGAAAAAACTGGAGTGGACATTTACAAAGTAGAAAAAGAAGATATTCAGAAAAAATTAAAAGAATTAAAAGTAGAATTCGATCCAAAAGTAGACAAATGGAGATTAGTAGATATTTTATGGAAAGTTTGCAGAAAACAACTTTCAGGTCCTGGATTTTTAGTTGGTCAGCCAGTTGAATTGGTTCCTCTTGCAAAGCGTTCAAGAGAAGATCCTAGAAAAGTAGAACAATTCCAAATAATTATTGCTGGTTCTGAAGTTGGAAATGGTTACTCAGAATTGAATGATCCTCAAGATCAAGAAGATAGATTCAAGAGACAAAGATCTTTGAAAGATGCAGGTGATACAGAAGCTCAAGAGCATGATGAAACATTCGTTGAAGCATTAAAATATGGTATGCCTCCTGCATGTGGTTTTGGTGTATCAGAAAGGCTTTTTGCATTCCTAATGAATAGGTCAATAAGAGAAACAGTTGTTTTCCCATTGATGAGGCCAGAAGAAGCTGAAAAAATAGAAGAAGTTAAAACTCCTGAAAAAAAGAAAAATGACAAAAAATCTTCTAGTAAAA
>CAZFJM010000056.1:0-1752 GCA_964519415.1 Candidatus Woesearchaeota archaeon
TCAAAGACGTTGACTTAATTATTTTACCAACAGTTCCAAGAACAGCTCACAAAATCGGAGAAAACATTTCCGTTGAAGAAATGTATGCCTACGATATTTTCACAACACCTGTAAATATTGCAGGCCTTCCAGGACTTTCCATTCCAGCAGGATTAATTGACAAGAAACCATTAGGACTTCAAATTCTAGCCCCACACGGATATGAAGATTGGATTTTTGATGTATCTGATAAGATTTAATTTTTTAAATCTCTAAATCTTTTTGTCCCTTTTTCTCTTTTATTACATTTGTCATAGTTTGTATTTTTTCAATAAAAGCTTTTGCTTCTTCTGGCGTATAGGTTCCAAATAAAAGTTTTTCAAAACCATCTCTTATTACTAAAAAAGAATAATCAATATCATACGTTTCTTTTAAATAATTTTTAAATGTCGGACAAATATACGCTAGGCATATTGGACTCTTAAATTGTTTCATTTTACACCCTGTTTCACAGTGATATGGGCAACCATCTTTTTTTTGATGAGAACTTTCTTGTTGTAGTTGTTTAAATTTTTTCCTCATATTTTTACTAATTGGAATGTTTAATCTTAATTTGGAATAATTTTTAGTGCAACAACCCTCTATGCTTGGAAATTGCCAAAAAGCTTCTTGGATCGCAGGATATAATGATACTTTTGTACTAATGCATTTATCAAAACAAAAATTATCTAATACAAAAAGTTCATTTAGCGCATTTTCTGCTTTTCTATAATCATTAAGATTTTTTTCAATTTTTACTTTTAATATTTTTAAAGGATTAGTAATACTCATGAAGTGGGTAGAAACACATTGTTTATAAGGAAATATACAGTCCGCTTGGTCTGCAGAAGATAGCTGGAAAAATATAAAACTTATTACTTATTCAATCCAAAATCTTTCAAAAACTGACTCTTAGCCTTTTCGTAAGAATCCAAATCTTCTTTGAAGGGATTCCAAGTATATTGCCAAACTAAAAATAGTTTCCAAGGAGTTTTGAATCCGAAGAAATCTAAAACCTTTCTTTGAATTAACCTAACAAGCCAAGTATTCCAATTATGCCCGATACATACTAAACCTGCATCAATATCTTTCAATATATTATCTTCGCCAAGAGAACTATGTCGATTCTCCAACCAAGTAAGTCTCTCTATAAGTTTTTGATATTCTGCGTCCATCTGCCCCCATCTTAAAGAACCAAAAAAGATTACAGCATCAGAATCTAAGAGTTCTTTAGAAATTTTCCAAAGTTCATCATCATGTTTTAATGAAGCCCAACATCTAAGACATCCAGAAGGATTCTTTATTTTATCTTTAACCATACAAGCCTTCACACCACAATGATTCCCACTAGAATTAGAAACATCTCCTTCACAAGGATAAATCTTTAACTCCGTCACATCAATCAAAACCGCTTTCTTTCCAAGTTGCCTCTTAACTTCCATAGCCAAAAGACTTGACTTAGGAACGTCAACAATATTATTTTTTCTATTAGAAGTCGTCAAAAGAAGAACTTTCCTCCTCGTCTTTAAATATTCAATCATCCTCTTAAATCTCTTCTCAGATCTTTTCATAATTAAACTAAGTAGCGACCTTTTATAAAATTAATCTTTCAAAAAATAAATATACACAAAATTATAGAACTCTAGATTCTAATTCATTAGCGCCTCTAAAAGTGTCAGTAACTTTTCTTTCACAAACCAGATATCTCGGCCTTTTCATCTGAACATAATCTTG
>CAZFJM010000057.1:0-1745 GCA_964519415.1 Candidatus Woesearchaeota archaeon
ATTTTTGACTATCAAAGGCGAATGGTTTTGCTAAGATAGTTGTGCTTGTTCTGAAAGAAATTTAATTTTGGTTATTTATTATAAAATTATCTAGATATATGTGCTGTTCAATATAAATCTTTAAAAAGGGAAATTTTTGTTCAATAATATGGGAAAAACATTAGGAATTATCTGTACTATCAACGAATTAGGAACTAGACTAGAAAGCAGATTTAGAGAAAAAACAAGTTTTTTAGGAATTACACTTGCTAACCCTATAGATGCTAATTTTGTATGGGACCACACTCACTATTTAGTTCATTTAAGCGAAGTTAAGTCTAAACAAATGAAACAATTATATGTAAAAAATCCCTCTGCGAAAGTAATTGCTTTTTCTGGAAAATTACGTAACAGAAATTTTTATTCTGCTAGATATCCAAATGTAACAGTTTATGATACTGCAGTTGGCGCATGGGAAGCTTGTGAAAAAGAAGCTCCGAAAAATCTTTACTAAATTCTCGAATTAAAATTAAAAAATATATATTAGAAGTATTATGCTTCGAACTTAGCTTCTTTGACTTCTGCTTTACCATCAGCAGTAATTTGTCTAACAATTACGCCTTTTCTCTTAGATTGTTCCCTAACATCTTCAGGTTTCATCTTTGCGAAATCTTTGGGATAAACAATTTGATCAATTTTTACAAGATGTTTAATTGCTACTTCTTTTACGAAGGAAACATCAAAGAATAATTCTTTTACAACTTTCTCATCTGTTGTTTTTAATGAACAAAATTCTGCTTTAGGTTCTTTCTCGCTTGTTGATGGTTTTGCAGACTTTGGAGCTTTAGGTTTTATCTTTAACTCAAAATCTGGAAGAATAAAAGAAAGCGCAAAAAAAGCTCTTGGAAATTGTTTCATTAAATCAAGAACTGTAGAAGCTTCAACTTCTGTATCTACCTTATATTGCTTTATACCCATAAACTGCTTTAAGTCTTTTGAAATAGAAATATCCATCTTTAAAGTTGAAACAATTACACCAGTAATTTTAACTTTTCCTTTTGCCTTTTCTAGTCCAAGCCTAACTAAATAATTTGCAAATTCCGAGCCTGTTTTGATTACCCATCTATCTGCTTGTTTTTTACCATCAATTAGATATTTATCTTTAAACTCTCCCTTTCCAAACTTCAAAAAATCAGAATGTACTTCTTCGTCGAAAACACCGGAGAATATTTTTTTTATTGTCATACATATATTATTTTTTTTGTATTTATAAATCCTTTGCCTGAAAAATTACTCCAAACTTCTTAAAGATATTTATCGTAGACATATTTATAAATTAGGATTTCTATTATTAGTCATGGTTGATCGACAAGTTATAAATAAAGCAATGGTATTTCTTTTAATTCTCGGGGTTTTTACCTTGGCATTTTTTGTTTTGAAACCAATCCTTATGGCTATTTTCTTAGGAATTTTTATAGCATATATAGTTCATCCACTATATTCGCCGATAAAGAGATATATTAGTGGAGAAAATCTTTCAACAGCAATATTCTGCTTCTTACTTGTAACACTTATAGCTATCCCTTTGTTCTTCCTTTTACCTCTTTTTGCCAAAGAAATATTTAATGCTTACTTGTACGTTCAAAAAGTAGATTTAACTGCAGCAATAGTTAGTTTGTTTGGAACATTCTTTAGCGATGAAATAACCAGGGCGATTGCAGTACAAGCAAATTTAATTATAGTTAAATTTTTTAACTTCTCCCTAA
>CAZFJM010000058.1:0-1708 GCA_964519415.1 Candidatus Woesearchaeota archaeon
TATTTCCTTTAACTGTAATAGTAATATCTTTCTTAGCAGAAGATAACTTATTCTCAAGTACTAAATCAAACTCTTGATTATCTCCTCTTACTAATTCGAAAGTAGCAGATGATTTATCGAACGAACCTCCGCCACCAGCTCCTCCACCGCCTCCACCTCCGCCTCCTCCGCCGGAAGAGCCAGCTTTTGGAGCAACATAATCTCCATCAGAATCTCCGCAAGCAGTTACATAAACACCATCAGATAAACCATAACACTGGAAAGTAATATTGATTTTATTACTAAAAAGAGTATCATTTTCAGATTCATTAATTAAAACCAATTCTTCGGTTAAATTACTATAGCCGAAAGTTTGTAATTCAAAAGTTTTTGTTCCCGGAGTCATAGCTGCTAAACTTTCAAAACTAAAAATAGCATTTTGATAATTATAATTGTTACTTGTCAAGTTATCATAACTATAATTTAATGCTCCAGATATATTAGTAAATCCATTAGGTAATACCCAAGTAGATGAAACATTATATGCAGTATTATTTGGATTAATAACTAACGCATTACCCATAACATTTTGTATATATGCATTAAAGCTTAAGTTTGTAGGAGTAAGGAGAATACTTGCCGCTGGAGAAGACAGTAGTTCTTGAATAATATATGGTCCTTCTTTACTTGTAACAAGCGTACCCGTTAAGTTAATGTAAGAAGTTTCTGAATCATCGTAAACTTCATTTATGTTAATAAGTAGATCTTCAACAATTACAGTTGAAGAACTAGTATAATTTGCATTTATAAGAACGGTTGTATTGTTTTTTGCTCCAAGGATATAGTATGGCCTTAATCCTCCTTCTTGATTATTAAAATAAATTCTTCCATCCAAAAGATTCTGAGATAACTGGAGCGTCAAAGAACATCCGCTGGCATGTCCAGAATCTCCAGTATTAAAAAGTGTAACATTACCTACATACTTATTTGTATTGAATCCAGCCACAGATCCTAAATTATTTTGACTTGGGCCACTGTTAGTTATATTCCATGTACAATCCCAATATGCATTAAATGAATAATTAGAACTTACTCTTATATTTCCTAAACTATCATTTGTCCAAATATTATACACGTATGAATTATTAATAGAGTCTAAGGTAAAATTAGTATTCCAGGTTCCATTATTTATATCTCCGCCAATTCTTTCCATTGTATAATTTGTCCAAGAGCCATTGTAAACTTGCAAGATAGTATAATTAACACCAACAAGGTCACTAATATTCGCAGTTATATTAAATGTTTCATTAGGATCTAAGTCTGCTTGTACATATTCCAAAGAAAGATCCGTTATACTTTCTAAAATAGGAGCAGTACTATCGACAGTTAAAGTTCTATTTTCAGAAGAGTATGAATTGCCAGCCATATCAAATACTAAGTAAGACCATTCATATATTCCATCTGATAAATTATTTACTTTTCCAATCTGTGAAAAATTGACTCCATATAAAGAAATATTTAAATCTAAATTTGAAGGCGAAGTAGGAGTTAAACCTTGATAAGTTAATAAAATATTAGACCTAGCTACTCCTAAATAATCATCATTACCACAGTTAAAATAACCTCCATCATCATGCCCCCAGTCTGCAAACCATAGGTATCCATCATTATCTACTCTAGCAAAAAAATCAAGACCGTGCTGAGTATCATAGCCTAGATGATTCACACT
>CAZFJM010000059.1:0-1679 GCA_964519415.1 Candidatus Woesearchaeota archaeon
ATCCGCTTGTTTCTGTGCTGCTTTTTCAGATAATGAAATTACAAATCTGAATTCACAATAATAACCATCTTGTCCTTGATTACATGAATAAATACCTGCATCTTGACCGCTTATACCTACATAAGTAATATCTCTATCTCCGCCAATAAATACGGTTTCATTTCCTATTTTAGCTTCAAATTTTCCTTGACTTTCTAATAATTCTTTTAACTCTGCAGTTGTAGAGCCTGCAATTTCAATAAGCATATAATTTTCTCCACCAAGATCAGAAACTGATTTGATTACAACATCGCTTAAACCGAACGCATTCAATCTCTCAGTAGTTATAGCAACCAAGTCATTAACCTGTTCTTTTGAAAGAGTATTATTTGCAGCTTTAACTAAAGCCCTAGCGCCACCGCTTAAATCTAAACCTGTCTTTAAATTTGAATTCTTAACTTCAGAAACGGAAATCTCTAAATTTTTAGCAAGGAAAATAAATTCGCCTTCATTAGTATTAACAATTAACTTTTGAGTTTCATTTGAAACAAAATTCTGCATAACATAAGAAGAATAGCCCGTAGTATCCTTTATTGCTTGTCCATTAATAGAAGTTAGAGTCATGCCTGCACGTAAACCAGATTCGTAGGCTGAAGAATTCTTTTCAACACTCTTAATCTCTACGCCAGAATCTAAATAATGCCAAGGAGCAATTGCTAAGAAAGCAAGAACTAATACAAATACTAGTAACCAAATCTTCCAAGTTATTTTCATCTTATATTTTTCTTTTTACAATACCATTTAATTATTGAAGCGTTAGTCATCCAAGTACTCATGATATCAGTTGTTAAACCCATTCCTAAAATTAAAAATATTTGTCTAAATGAATCAGGAAGACCAGAAATTAAAAAGAATGCTGGAAGAACTGCTGCAAGCGCTGTACCTGTCATCAAAATACCTGTTGTAAATGCACCAAAAATTCTATGATTTAAAGTTCCTTCTTTTTTCTTTAATGCTCTTGTTGTAAGTAAAATATCTGTATCTACAGAATAACCAATTAACATTAAGAAAGCAGCAATTCCTGCAGAAGAAATAGCTACTCCGAAGAAATTTAAAATAGCTAAAGGAATAACAATATCTGAGAAAGCAGCGAAGATAACTGCCATACTTGGAATAAAAGATCTGAATAAAAAGAAAATAACGCAAGACATTAAAATAAAGGAAATAAATAATGCAAACATTAATTGTTTGTAGAAATTTGCGCTCAGAGAAGGACCTGTAAATTCTGTACTTGAATTTTCCTCATTTAATTCTATCCCTAATTCGCTAATTTTAGCTTTAAGTTCATCAGGTTTTGCAGAAGTTTCAATTATAACTGCTACTTGTTCTCCCGTAGTAACTTCTGTTAATTTTCTAAAACCGACATCTGGGAAATATTTAACTAAGTTTTTTTCCAAAATAGTAACGTCTATATTTCCATTAAGTGTTAAAGAAGTTCCACCCTTAAGAGAAACGTCCTTGTTCATAATATCGCCTGTTTGAGCGTAAAAATAAACTATATAGCTTAAAGAAGCAATAACTAAAATTAAAGGAATTAATAAAAGAATTTTATAATTCTTATCGTACCAACCACTGAATTTTTCTTTATTAATCATTTTTTTAATAACGATTTATGCTATATAAACATAATGTATGCGCCG
>CAZFJM010000060.1:0-1637 GCA_964519415.1 Candidatus Woesearchaeota archaeon
ATTCTTGCTTTAAGTTTTTTATCACCTTCTTTTTTAGTCATATTATTTCATTAGTTCGTTTATTTTGTCTATAACTTCTTTACCATTTACCTTGCCTTTAAACTTTGCCATTATTAAACCCATATAAGCATTACTGGATAATCCTGGCTTTTCTTTTATTAAAGATTTTATTTCTTCTGTTAAATCTATTTTCTCTTTTGATAATGCGTTTTCTAGTTTTTCTCCTTCATAAATCTTAGATAAAACTACTTTTACATCATTTTCAGCTATTTTATTTTGTTCAACTGCTTGTAACACTGATTCAATTATTTGTGAATTTAATTTTGCTTGGACTTTTTCATAATCCTCATTTTTCTTAGAAGCTATTTCTTTAGGGAATATTGTTAAACATTTTGCAATTAGTTGTGCGTTCTTTGTTGTATTTAGTAAATATTTGAATTCTTCTAATTTTTCTTGTTTCATTATTGTTTTTACAAGTTCATCATTTAATCCAAATTCTTCTAGATAACTTTTATTTTCAGAGATTAACTTTGGAAGGGTTGCTTTCGCATCATCAATTTGTTCTCTAGATATTTTTAGAAGTTTCAAATCTGTTTCTGGATACATTCTTGCTTCTCCGGGCATTGGTCTTAGGAAAGTAGTTGTTCCATCATCATTTGACTTTCTTACTTCCTTAACAGATGTTTTTTCTATTTGTAAATTTGCTCTTCCTATTGCGGCTTTTATTGCTTCTCTTGCTTTTTTTTCATCATCTACTATTATAATAAATGCATCATCTTTTTTTATGTCTAGAATTTTCTTAATTTCTGAAATTTCATTTTCTGAAAAGTTATATTTGTTAAGGTTTTCATCTGAGTGAATCATTCCACCAACTCCGTGAACTTTTGCATAGTCTGAAACTTCTGTGCCAAATCTTTTACTTTCAGTGAAGTTTATTCCTAATAATTTATTGAATCCGTCAAGTTTTGCTGCGATTGCTTTAGAACCTTTGTCTAAAGAAGCTTTTACGAATTTACATTGTGTGTTTTTTAGGGTTTCAGTTATATCAAATAATTTTTCTGGATTTCCGCCTTTAGCTTTTCTTTTGTTTAAATCTTCATTAATTTCTAAAAGTTTTAGATGTCTTTGCATTTCTGTTTCTATTGTTTTAATCATCATTTTAGGATCTTGGAATCCCTTGATCTCTACTCTTTCTGTTCCTGTGATTGAGATATTAACATCTTGTCTAATTGTTCCTAATCCTCTTTTTACCTTACAAGATCTAAGAATTTCTCCAATTTTTAGAGCAGCTTCTTTAATTTGCTCTGGGCTTTTCAAATCTGGTTTTGTTGTAATTTCTACTAAGGGTATTCCTAATCTATCTAGTTTGTAAATTTTCGAATTTTCAAAACCTGCTTCATCTACTTCTTGTTTAACTGCAGGTCTAGCTGCATCTTCTTCAATTGCAACTGTTTCAATTCCTACTTTTCCTTCTTCTGTTTCTATGTAGCCATCATGGGCAATAAGAGTAGTTCTCTGGAAACCAGAAGTGTTTGAACCATCAACAACTGTCTTTCTCATTATCTGAGTTACGGGAAATATTTTACAATTTAGAAGCATTGCAATTTGTAGAGCTATTTTTAGTGCTTCTTGATTCA
>CAZFJM010000061.1:0-1603 GCA_964519415.1 Candidatus Woesearchaeota archaeon
TAACTGCAGAATTACAACATGGTACAACAATCAAGATTCATGCTTGCATTTTTCGTAATTGCTTTATTAGCAATCAGCTTCGCTAGTGCTTCAGATTCTGTAATTTTTAGTTCTCTAACTGTTCCAGAAACAGTTTACACATTAGATCAATCTTCTGTAACTGGTTCTATTAATGTTCAGTGTATTGGAGAAAATGAAAGCAAAAATATTTCTGTCAGTATTTCTTCAAATTTATCTTTATCTATTTCAAATCAAATAGTAACTTTGAATTGTTCAAGTAACCAGACTAGTAAAGTTTCTTTTACAATTTCTAATTTGTTAAATCAAGATTCTCAATTAGTTTTACTTTCTTTGACCGGAAATAGTAGTATTAATGATACAATGAATTTAGTAAAAGTATATTCTAGAGATCCACTAGGAATTTGCGGTGCAAAATATGCTTCTCAAAATATTTCATTCGGGGATGTTGAAGATAATGAAGCAGAGAATGAAGATGAATGGGAATGGATGCCCTCTAATAAAATCTCTATCACAGTAAACGATGTTTATAATAAAGTAGATGATGATGAAAAATTTGATGTTTATTTATTATTTTATCAAGGCACTACTAGAATTTCAGGTTCAAAAATTGTATCTGATGATGATAACTTAGATAATAAAGACCTAAGAATAGATGGAGAAGATGAAGAAAATGCAGAGTTTGAATTTAATGTTGCTAGTGATGCAGATTCAGGAAATTATGATATGTATGTTAAAGTAGAAGGTAAATATGGATGTTATGTTGAAAAGTTAAGCAAACAAATCTCTATAGATACAGAAGAAGATGATTATTCAATCGTTTCAGATGTAGATGGTCCTACTTCTTCAAGTTGTGGTGAAACTGTTGATTTAACAGCTACTGTTTCGAATATTGGTGATGAAGATGCTGAAAAAGTTAAAGTAAGTTTATACAATAAAGAGTTGGGGCTTAATTTATTTAAAGAGATAGAGAATTTAGATCAGGGAGATGAGTCTGTTGTTTCTTTTTCATTTGCAGCTCCTCAAAATGCAATAGAAAAAAGTTACAAATTATTACTATATACTGAATTTGGTTATGATGAAGATGATGAAGAATATATTGATGAATCCGGTTCCGAATACGATTATACTTATACATTAAGTTTATCTGGAAATTGTGTAGATCCTACAAAACCTATAGTTACAGCAAAGCTTAATTCAACATCAGCTATTGTTGGTGAAGAAGTAGTTGTAGCAGTTGCATTCAAGAATAATGGAAACACTTCAGTAAGTGCAATTCTTTCCCCAGAAGATTTCGAATCTTGGGCAGAACTTGTAAGTGTTGAACCTGCAACAATAACTGTGGGAAGAGCAGAATCAAAAACTGTTTATATGACATTCAAACCAATAAAAGAAGGCACACAAACATTCAACCTAAATGCTATTTACAACGGAAAGTCAATGGACCAAGCTGTTACTTTATCAGTTGATGCAAATACTGGCTTAATGAGCTATTTGAAAGAACAATTAGGAAGCACTGGCGCTTATTTGGCATTAGGAATTGCAGTACTTATTGCATTAATACTTTTAGTATTAGTTATTAAGT